>JAWUYU010000017.1:0-10240 GCA_034110645.1 Pseudomonadales bacterium | reverse complement strand
CCTAAAATTCTTTATCCGCCTTTGAACAGTGGCTACTGATAAGCCAGTCTCCGAAGCAATGGACTCAAGTTTTTCACGAGCATTTTCCTGTAACAAATGTAATATTTTTCGATCGCTCTGATCCCAAGTTTTCATCTGATTTCTTTCAGCTCATTTTAAATACATTCGAAGGGATATCAGTATATTGCTCTGATTACATCATAGTAAAGTGTGATTTCGATAAATGTGCTCATTCTTAGGCAATCTGTGATCAATATTGGTTATAAAATGCTGATAATATGTTTGCTAAATATACTTTAAAAAACAAACTACCTGCCAATATTTATTGGCATGAAGATGTAGGCTGAATATGCCTTGTGAAAAAACCACAGCGTGTGACAAGATAGACGGTCTAAATTGCCAGCCAAATGAATATTATGTCTTTATCATTAACTAACAGCTTTGTACGCCTTATGCCGTGGATCTTTGTATGGGTATGGAGTACGGGATTTTTGGTGGCTAAATTAGGCAAATCCTATGCCGAGCCCTTTACGTTATTAAGTTATCGTTTTGCTTTTGCCCTTGCGGTGCTATGGGTCATTACCAAATTATTTAATAGTCGCTGGCCTGCAACATGGCGTGTAGTTTTGCATTGTATGGTGGTGGGACTGTTGTTGCATGGAGTGTACTTGGGTGGCATTTTTAAAGCTATATCCTTAGGTATGCCAGCAGGACTAAGTGCCATGGTTATTGGCTTGCAGCCCTTAACTATGGCCTTGTTTGCAGGCCTTATGTTGGGCGAGCGGGTATCTAAACGCCAGTGGTTGGGCCTATTCATGGGGTTGGCAGGACTCTATTTGGTGTTAGGTGAGCAGTTTTCCGTAGACGCAAGTACTATTTTTGATGGATTTTCTGGCTGGTCCCCAGTATTAGTGGGAGCAGCATTGTTGGCGATTTCTTTTGGTACGTTATATCAAAAGAAATATTGTCACGGGGTAGACCACCTAACCTCTATTTGGTTGCAGTACGCCGCAGCGTTGGTATTTAGCTTGATTATTGCGTTTACCTTTGAAACGCGTATTGTCGATTGGCAGTGGCAGTTTATCGTGAGTTTATCTTGGCAGGTATTAGCCTTATCTATTGGCGCAGTGTTATTGCTGATGATTATGATGCGTCAAGGTGCTGCGGCCAAAGTAGGTAGCTTGTTTTATTTGGTACCGCCTGCAGTAGCAATTCAGGCGTGGTTTTTATTCGGTGAAGCCATGGGCCTGCAAGGGTTAGTGGGTATTGCGTTAATCGCAGCTGGTGTTGCGCAGGCCATGTGGCCAAGCCGCAACTAGTTATTTAATTAAATTTTTGGAGTTGTTTACATGTCATCATTAACTGCCGTATTGCCTGGCCACTTAGGTTTTTTTCACAATGGACGAGCCAATGCAGCGCTTGCTTATGGCCCACAACGCCAAGCTATACTGAGTGTAAACAAAGGTAAAAAGGCTTTAGAGACTATTTCTAGTTGGCCAAATTACCAAGCTACAGATTTACACCTTCTTACTGGCATCGCAGAAGAAGCCAATATAGACAAAATTTATTATAAAGACGAAAGTACCCGCTTTGGGTTAAAAAGCTTTAAAGCGTTGGGTGGTGCATACGCAGTGACACGTTTCCTACAACAGCACCTAGGAGGTTTGTATGGTGAAGAGCCAACGATGGCGCAGCTATTATCAGGCCAATATAAAGATCAGCTAAAAGATGTGGTGGTGAGCTGTGCCACGGATGGTAACCATGGCCGATCTGTGGCTTGGGGAGCACAAATGTTTGGTTGCCAATGTATTATTTATATCCACAGAGATGTTTCTGCTGGCCGCCAACAAGCGATGGAAGCTTATGCTGCTAAGGTTATTCGTATCACTGGTAATTATGATGAATCCGTGCGCCAAGCAGCTGTGGATGCAGCACAGTACGGCCGCGTAATTATTTCTGACACTAGCTACGAGGGGTACACAGAAGTTCCAGCCAATGTTGCCCTAGGTTATACGGTGATGTTGGCAGAGATAGTAGAGCAGCTTGAGGGTGAAATCCCTACGCATGTGTTTATACAAGCTGGAGTAGGTGGTTTGGCAGCAGCTGTATGTGGTTACTTTTGGGATTTATGGGCAGAGCAAAGGCCTCGTTTTATTGTTGTAGAGCCAGAGGCGGCAAACTGTTTACAAGAAAGTGCCAAGGCAGGTGAGCTAAAAGTAGTTGAAGGCGATTTAGACACATTAATGGCAGGCCTTGCTTGTGGTGAGGTCTCTCACATTGCTTGGCACGTATTAGACCAAGGTGCAGATGACTTTATTACCGTAAGTGAAAATTCAGTGGCGCCATGTATGCAAGCATTAGAGCAACATAGCCCAAGTATCGAAGCTGGTGAATCTGCCGTTGCAGGCTTAGCTGCCTGTATAATTGCAGCGCAAAAACCACAATGGAGAGATTCTTTAGGGCTTAATGAAAAAAGTCGAGTGTTGGTATTAGGTACTGAGGGTGCCACAGATCCAGAGCTATATCAGCAATTGGTTTTTGGCGCATAATGCGTTTGTTATCAAATCGAGGTAAATAGAATGACTCAATACACGTTAACGCAAGAACCTCAGCGGCAGTTTACTTTAGATGAGTTTGAACAGCGCATGGCGCGCGCACAAGTGGTAATGCGCAAACTTAATTTAGATGGCATGTTACTTACCACAGAAACTAACGTGCGATATTTTTCTGGGTATTTTACCCAGTTTTGGCAGAGTCCCACGCGGCCTTGGTTTTTAATCTTACCGGCAGTAGGTAAACCTATTGCAGTGATTCCAACCATAGGCATTGTTGGTATGAGTGCTACCTGGGTAGACGACGTACGGACTTGGCCGTCGCCATTCCCAGAAGATGACGGGGTAAGTTTGTTGAGCCAAACTTTAGCCGAATTACCCAAGCGGTTTGGCCGTTTAGGTATGACCCTTGGCCGTGAAACTCACTTACGCATGCCGCAGCAGCAAGTACAGTCTTTGTATACATCTAGTGGCTTTGAACTGGTGGATGTAAGCCGTGATGTATTGCATTTGCGTAGTATTAAATCGGCAGCAGAAATTGACAGAGTAGCCCATGTGTGTGGTGTTGCTTCTAGGGCATTTGCTCAACTGCCCAACTTTGCTAGCAATGCTGTTAGTAACGGTATGACCGAGCGGGAAGTAGTAGCTGAATTTCGAATGGAATTATTACGCCAAGGCGCAGATCATTCACCCTTTATTGTGTCGTCTTCTGGCCCAGACGGGTACGACGACATTATTATGGGGCCAACAGACCGAGTGATTAAGGAAGGCAACTTATTAATCATTGATACCGGTACTGTGTGGCAAGGTTATTTTTGCGATTTTGACCGTAACTGGTGTTTTGGTGATTGTTCCAAAGAAACAAAAGCAGCTTATGAAACTGTTTACGCCGCTACGAGTGCAGGTTTTGCTGCGGCTAAACCTGGTAACACTACTAGTGACTTATACCGTGCCATGTGGCCTATCATGCAGTCTAATGGTGCCTTAGGAAACGACGTAGGGCGCTTAGGCCATGGCTTAGGTTCTGATTTAACTGAATGGCCATCTAATACCGAAACCGATGAAACCGTGTTGGAAGTGGGCATGATAATGACCTTAGAGCCCGGCATGTCTTACTTAAATGGTGATGGCAAGGTTAAGCAAATGGTACACGAAGAAAATATTGTGATTACTGAAGATGGAGCTCAGTGGTTATCCACTAGAGCTGCAGCGAAATTGCCTTTGCTAGGCTAAGTGAAGCACCACAAGGTTAGATTTTTAACAATTCCTTGATCCATGCGTCTACGAGATAATTCGTAGGCGCATTTTTTTTGTGAATAACTGCATAATCTGTACTGTAGTGAAAGTGACTGGCACATATGGCTTTCATCTTACCTTGTTGTATCCATTGTGCGGCGTAGTGGGTAGGTAAGTAACCGATAAAACAACCCGTCATAATTAAAAAGGCTACGCCCTCTCTATCGGTGGCTGTAGAACTAGTTTTCAGTGCTTGATATTGAATTTTGGTATCGGCGGTTTGGGCATAAGCAGGGGCCACAGCGTCATAGTTTGGCACTTGCGGAATCACTTCTTGTTGCTCAGCTATGTCAAATAATGGGTGATGATAACTGCAGTACAGGTGAGATTTCTCTTCATAGAGAGGAATGTACTCTAGTTCTGCAATTTTCCTTAAGCGAGGAATCACTCCCACGTGTAAGCGGACATCTAATACTGCTTTTTCAATTTCATTAGGCGGCATCATGCTAATGTTGATACCAATGTCTGATGCTTGTAGCTTTAATTGGCGTAGTGAATCAGTAATTTTCATGTGCGGCAAGGTGACTAAGTTGTCAGCAATGCCAATGTTTAAATCGCCTTTAAGTTGGTCGTGTAAAGCATTAACCCGTGTGCGAAAACCTTCTATAGAAGTGAATAATTGTAAAATGGCTTCATAGACCTGCTGCCCAGCATCGGTTACCGAAAAACCGGCCCGGCCGCGTTGGCAAAGGCGTAAGCCTAGGCGAGTTTCTAAATCGCCCATGGCCATGCTAATGGCTGCTCTACTGATATTAAGCTCTACTTCCGCTGCTGCAAAGCCGCCAGCTTCAACTACGGCTCTATAAATACGCAACAGGCGCAAATCAATGTCGGATAAGCGACTTAAACCCAAGTGTGTTGACATAGTGGTTGGTCAATTAGATAGTTAATCATTTAGTTAAGTTAATGTAATTAACTTAATATTTAACTGTTGTAAGTGCAAGCCTAAACTGTAGATAATATTAATGATGGAGACACCTTATGAGTTTTGAATCACTTACTGGTGGTTTGAGCCGTGAACAGCTTGAAGCCCACTGGATGCCGTTTACGGCCAACCGTCAGTTCAAAGAAAAGCCACGCATGATCGTGTCGGCTGAACAAAGTCATTATATCACTGCCGATGGCCGTCGTATTTATGATGGGCTTTCAGGTTTATGGTGTTGTGGTTTTGGTCATAATAGACCAGAAATTACCGAAGCTGTGTATAAGCAAATGAAAACGATGGATTATGCTCCCGCTTTTCAACATGGCCATCCTAAGGCGTTTGAACTAGCTGACCGAATAGCCAAAATGTCTCCAGAAGGTTTGGACTATGTGTTTTTTACTAACTCTGGCTCAGAATCTGCTGATACCTCATTAAAAATGGCTCGTGCTTATTGGCGTCAATGTGGCCAACCTAGCAAAACTAAGTTAATCGGGCGTAGCAAGGGTTATCATGGCGTAAACTATGGCGGCATAAGTGTCGGTGGCATCGCTGCCAACCGTAAAATGTATGGCACAGGTATAGACGCTGATCATTTACCTCATACTTTATTACCTGAAAATGCCTTCAGCAAAGGGATGCCGCCCCATGGTGTAGAACTGGCCGACCATTTGTTAGAACAAATAGCAGTGCATGATGCCTCTAATATTGCCGCTGTAATCGTAGAGCCTTTTGCAGGCTCAGCTGGCGTTGTTGTGCCACCTGAGGGTTATTTACAGCGTTTGCGTAAAATATGTGATGACCATAGTATTCTATTGATATTTGATGAGGTCATTACTGGCTTTGGCCGTGCAGGGGCAGCCTTTGGTGCCGATGCGTTTGGCGTGATTCCTGATATTATGAACCTAGCTAAAGGCATTACTAATGGTGCTATACCAATGGGTGCTGTAGTTGCAAAAAGTGAGATATATCATACCTTTATGGATGCTGGTGGGCCTGAGTACATGGTGGAATTCCCTCATGGGTATACCTATTCTGGGCATCCTGTAGCCTGTGCTGCAGGCTTAGCTGCCATGGATATCTTTGAAAATGAGCAGTTGGCACAGCGTGTTGCAGACCTAGCGCCTCATTTCGAAGAGGCTATTCATAGCTTAAAAGGCTTAAAATACGTTAGTGACATTCGTAACTATGGTTTAGCAGGCGCTTTAACGATTGAGGCTTATCCTGGCGAACCTGCTCGACGTCCCTATGAAATTGCCATGAAAGCTTGGGATCTTGGTTTTTATGTGCGTTATGGTGGTGATACTATTCAACTAGGGCCCAACTTTGTAAGTGAAAAAGAAGACATCACTCGCTTAGTGAACGCTTTAGGCGATGCCATTCAGAGTATGGATTAAAATCAGATTAGATATATAGCCAATAGTGCTTTTGTTATTGCAAGAGTAGTATGATCATCAGATAACCAATCAAGTCCTAAATGTGGACAGTGAGGAAACAAAATGCAAGTTGTAGGACATTTTATTAATGGCGCAATGGTTGCCGACACTCAGCGCGTACAAGACGTATATAACCCAGCTACTGGTGAAGTAGTGCGTCAAGTAGCCTTAGCTAGTAAAACTACGGTAGAAGATGCTATTGCTGCAGCACAAGCTGCTTTTCCTGCGTGGCGTAATACGCCACCGCAAAAGCGTGCCAAGGTGATGTTCCGTTTTAAGCAGTTGCTTGAAGAAAATTCCGACAAAATTTGTGCGGCTCTTACTAATGAACACGGCAAAGTTCTAGACGATGCTGCTGGTGAGCTCATTCGTGGCATTGAAGTAGTGGAATATGCCTGCGGCGCCCCAACATTGCTAAAAGGTGAACACAGCAAAAACGCTGGTCCAGCCATTGATAGCTGGTCAGAATTCCAGCCTTTAGGTGTGGTTGCTGGTATTACACCCTTTAACTTCCCTGCCATGGTGCCTATGTGGATGTTCCCTATGGCCATTATTTGCGGTAATACATTTATACTAAAGCCATCTGAACGTGATCCAAGTGCGCCTTTGTTGATTGGCCAGTTGCTTAAAGAAGCCGGTTTACCAGATGGTGTATTTAACATTGTTAACGGTGACAAGCTTGCTGTTGATACTATTTTAGAAGACTCTCGTGTACAGGCTGTTAGTTTTGTAGGGTCTACACCTATTGCCGAGTACATTTATGCCACAGGCACCGCTAATGGCAAACGTGTACAAGCCTTGGGTGGCGCTAAAAACCACGCTATCGTTATGCCTGACGCAGACATGGATAATGCCGTAAACGCACTTATGGGAGCTGCTTACGGCTCTTGTGGTGAGCGTTGTATGGCTATTTCTGTTGCAGTATGTGTAGGTGACGCAGCAGCTGACGAATTGGTGGCTAAATTAAAGCCGCAAGTAGAAGCGCTAAAAGTAGGTAACGGTACCGATGTTAGCAATGAAATGGGCCCTTTAATTACTGCCGCCGCCCAAGAGCGAGTGCGTCGCTTAGTAAGCCAAGGTGTGTCGGAAGGTGCTGAACTGGTTGTAGATGGTCGTGACTTGGTTGTAGAAGGCCATGAAAATGGTTTCTTTGTAGGTGGTTGTTTGTTCGACAAAGTAACCAAAGATATGGTGGTATATGAAGAAGAAATCTTCGGCCCTGTGTTGTGTGTAGTGCGTGTTGATACTATGCAAGAAGCTATGAAGTTGATTGATGATCACGAATTTGGTAATGGAACTTGTATCTTTACCCGTGATGGCGAAGCAGCACGCTACTTCTCTGATAATATTAAAGTAGGTATGGTTGGTATTAACGTACCTCTACCTGTGCCAGTGGCTTACCACAGCTTTGGTGGTTGGAAGCGGTCATTGTTTGGTGATTTAGGTGCTCATGGCCCAGATGCTATCCGCTTCTACACTCGTCGTAAGACAGTGACTCAGCGCTGGCCTTCTAGTGGCGTACGTGAAGGCAAGCAGTTCGCCTTCCCTTCTTAATATAAACCATTAAGAAACCTAAAAAAGCCCAGCCCTCGCTGGGCTTTTTTATAGTCAATTTTTATGTAAAGTGGTTTTATTAGTGTTAATACCTTAAGTTTTGTTCTGGTATGCATTAAAATCACACGTAATCATTATTATCCTGCAGGCGATTTACACCATGGGTTTACTATCTAGTATTAAAGATTTTCTATTTCGGCCTATTGAAGAAGGCTCAGAAAATAAAGGCGCTAAGAGCAGCCAGCATCACGAACACAAAGGGTTTAGCATTGAAACTCAACCACTAAAAGAAGGTGGTAGTTTTCGAGTACAAGGTTGGATTCGTAAAGACGGCAAAGAGCATCACTTTATTCGTGCGGACCAGTCTCACAGCATGGAAAGCGGTCATGATTTAAGTTTGTTCAAGGCCAAGCAGTGCATTGATCAAATGGGTGACGGTATCTTTAAGTAATCGTTCTAAAGAGGTCAGTCATGGCTTTTGATGCAGGTTTGGCGCAACGTGTTAGGGAATTACCGGGTGGCAATCCTTATGCTACGCATAAGAAAATGTTCGGTGGGCTGATACGCACCCACTTTGCTAGTGCCTTGCTACCAAAGAATTAACGTATGGTTACCAAAACACTAGCGTACGTTTGTCAAAATCACTAGAGCATAGCTAACCTAAGCCCTAGTGAATACGGGCTAACCCTTCCATTCACCACTCAGATGAGTTGGTTCATCACTTTGTTAACGGCTCGGTGAACCCGATCAACCATACTCTCAACTTAAGCTGGGATGACGCGTGAAATACGTTTTTACGATCACTTGCTAGTAGGGCTTGGGTATCGATACCCATGGAAAAATCTTATACTTTTATAGCCACAGTATTAATGTGGCTCTAAACACTGGGTTGCGTAACACGCAATAGCAGTGTCTTGTACACCGGTGCCAGTGAGATCACAAAGGCTGATTTGTTGTTGGTTAATTCTGGGGTACTGTTGTTGGGCAATAAGGTTGCCTAACGTTAAAATAGTGAGTGATGCTATGGGGATTTCTTTTAGTTCCCCCATAGTTTGGCTTTGGGTTATTTGGTCTACTACTAACAGGTCTACACTGGTGACAAGGCGCTTATCTAGTTCACGTTTATGAGGGTTGTCTGAACCAATAGCGGTAATGTTTATGCCAGCAGGTAGGTCTTCCAATGTTACTAATGGAGACGTTGATGGAGTCGTTGTGATGAGTATTTGAGCCTTTCTACAGGCTTCTTTTACGCTACTACAAGCGAACCAAACTCTGCTGCCATTTGTTGGCCTCCTATTGCGTTACATTGTAACCAATTGGAGTGTCGATTAAACTTTGTGCGTATCAACTTTTGACAAAAATCCCCCTTCGTCTTTTTGGAAGAATGCTAAAAATCAGCCAGTAAAGTTGTTTCCTGATGAAATAAAATAGAAGATGCTAGCCTGCTAGCACCCCCACTTTATTCGGACTTGTTTGTAAATAATACACCTGTGTAAATGGAGGCTAAAAATTTTTGAATAATGATGTGCGGCTTAATAAGGAACGCTGTAGTGTTAGGCACGTAGGGCTAAAAAATAGCACTTGGCCATGTTTATTTGAAAGTATCTATGAGTAACCATAATGCAACAATCACTAATGAGCCTGAAAAAAAGTAATTGAGATACTGATCAATTTTTGGGTTAGAGATATACTTTGTGATCGCTGAGCCTGCTGCAACCCATATAATATGAGTTGATATGTTTAAGATGGCAAGCATAATAACCAAGTACAGTATTTGTGTTGTTTCATTAAATGTACCATCTAGGAAAAGAGAGAACATTAAAAACAACATGGTCCAACCTTTTGGGTTGAGTAATTGTAAAATTACACCATCATAAAAGGTATATACCTTGTTGCTTTGATCATCAGTCGATTGATTATTTACCGCAATAAACTTGTACGCCATGTACATGAGATATGCGATGCCTAATACTTTGATGATAATTAATAACTGTGGATATGTTTTTAGTACTTCTCCGAGCCCAAAGCCAATAATTAATGAATAGATAATAAATACTAAGTCAACACCGGCAATAAGAGGTATAGATTTCTTAACCCCCTGTTTAACCCCCGATAATGCAAAAACAACATTTGCTGGTCCCGGGCTAAACACTAATGGGAACATGACAGCAAGCCAGGCTAAAAAATATTCAATGGTCATAAAACTGCTTCCTTTATAAGTGAGTTGATAATGTTTTTTGCTTGTTTTTCAAGATGGCTAGCCGTTTTCGCACCAGAAACATAATGGTTGAGACTTTTGCACGAAACTCAAATAGTTCATGCTTTTTCTAAGCCCTAGTTAAGACTAGCTCTAAAATAAGCATCTGCACTGTTTTTTTACAAATAATTAAGCACCCTTTTATAATAGACCTTTTCAGCTGCGCATTAATTAACCAGTTTATGTGGAAAATCCAAGCCTTTGAACTACACTTATAATATAT
>JAWUYU010000016.1:0-18814 GCA_034110645.1 Pseudomonadales bacterium | reverse complement strand
ACACAAGACGGAACACAAATCAGGTAAAGGCTTGTTTGCAGCATCTCAGGAACAGTCCATCCTTCTCGTCCTATTGCAGGTATAGCATCTGTGCAAACTCGTTGAAAATTGAATGGCTTTGTTAAATCAGTTGATGATTTGTTTGTAAAGCTCACCCCACTTAGCCCCCATGCCCCTTAATCTTGTACAGTTTTTAGATCGTTGGTTAGTCTATAAGTAGGTATTTTAGTGAAAAAGTTTATCTAAGTTGCTTTATTTTATGGCTTTTGTATCTTTTATGTCTTTCGTGATGTTGGTTAATTCAAAGAGGGTATAGTAGGGGCTGTAGGTTCAAATCCTGCCGTTCCGACCAGACATTTTTTGAAAAGACATCATTTGATGTCTTTTTTTTGCTTCAATCGTTGTAATTAAAGGGCTTGCCTTGACTTGACGCTCTTGCTTTAACTGAGCCACCCATTTATAGCTATAGTGGAAATGCCAATATTCATGGCCTTGGCCGATGCAAGACAGTGTAATTTTGATCGACCACTAACTGGGATCTTCTAGTCTAAATTCAGGGTTAAACGAGGGTCTTGTTCGTTTTTTATTGATTCACCTAATTGATCAAAAATGATTATAACATCTCTTGTTAGATGGCCAGATTCACTGTACCACGCAGATACATTTTTTAACTGCTAGGCAGTGCACAACGTTAGCAGCCACTTTACCAACATTCAATAAGCCTCTCCGCTGAGATTGTTAATCACTCTGCATACCGACCTTAGTTAAGCATGCACCTACAATGGTTTTTTATCCGGATTGCGTATTTAGTTGTTGTCTTCATGTGCTGCTATCTACGCGTTATCTATGTTCTGGTCTAATGGCTAGTTACTTGATCGGTTTAATTTTTGAGGGGAGTGACCCAAGTGGGCCGTAGTTTCGTTGGTAAGTAAGTGTAGGCATGGTGAGCTAATTCGCCCCCGATATAGCGGAAAACAGAGGATGTATATTAGATGTTAATCCATCAATAACATCAAAATGATGTTTATTAGGTTCCAGCACTACTTCTACCGAGATGCCATATTCTTTCCATGCGTCTGCGATGAGTTGGTTTTGTCGAATAAACTCAGGCCTTTCATCACCACCTACCCAGCAAGTAAGGGGTGCATGGATTACCGGTTTTTGTAATGCAGGGCTCAATAATTGGGCTGTTTTTTGGTCTAGTCCAAAGTCTTGATTCATTGCAGTTTTGATCAGTGGTGTTAAATCATGTAGCCCTGAAATGCTAATGACTCGAACTATTCGCTGGCATATAAAGTCAGGTAACTTCTGGGCATTGGTCATCATCATTGTCACCAGTTGTCCTCCTGCAGAATGACCTGCCAGCACGATAGGTCCTTTGACTATAGATGCTACATGGTTAAGTGCTGCGACTACATCATCACCGATTTTTTCTAAACTCACAGAAGGAGACAATCTATATGAAGGCATAGCCACTGCCCAGCCTGCCGACACTAATGCTGCTGCTAAATGGCTCCAACTATTTTTGTCGAATGCTCGCCAAAACCCGCCATGAACAAAAAAGATCAATCCTAGTGGTTGCCCATGGGGCCAAAAAATATCCACCTTGTGACGCTCATCTGTACCGTAGTCTATATCGAGTTGGGCCCTTGTGTTGGGTTTACAAGATGCACGAAAGGCTTTCGCCGCCTGTGACCAAAGGTGCGGATAAGTTTCGGCGTGTTTTATATATGGTGCATTAGCGTAGGCATCATCCCAATTCATAATTATAAGGTCCTTATATCTCTGTTTAATTTTAAGCTCGAGTTTTAAGGCGCATACCCATGAAAATAGCATATATCTGCAGCGCTCTAAAATGACTTTAATTTCAAATTTGTACGGCCCTATAAATATTCAAGGCTAGCCATGTACATTGGTCCACCAAGATGGGCAGGGTAACCGTAACCAAAAACAAGGGCTAGGTCGATGTCACTCGCTGATTGAGCAATACCATCATTTAGAACTTGGAATCCTTCGTCAATAATGGCCTGGGTTAGTCGCTGTACAATTTGTGAATCTGTCATACATTGGCGTTGAATGCCTTCGGCTAGGGCTGCTTGCGCTACCCAAACCATGACTTGATCGTCGACTTGCTTTTGACGGGTTTCAGGGTCGTAGATATAGAATCCCGCTCCGGTCTTTTGTCCTAAGCGACCCTGCTCTACCAGCATGTTGGCCACCCGATAAAATTTGCTAGGGCCTCTAGCTGCTTCGGTTAAACTTTCCCGTGCTTTATAGCCGATATCTAGCCCAGCTAGATCAGACACGCTAAATGGCCCCATAGCCATACCGAAGTCAAACATGGCCCGGTCCACTTGTTCTACACTAGCGCCTTCAATCAAACACAAGTTGGCCGCTTGCAAATACTTACTATAAATACGGTTACCTATAAAGCCGTAACAAACGCCAGCAACTATAGCCGTTTTGTTAATTATCTTAGCCACAGTCATCACGGCCGCTAGTGTGGCATTATCGGTTCTACGGGCTTGTACTACTTCCAACAATGGCATGATATTGGCGGGGCTAAAGAAGTGCATGCCAATCAATTTTTGAGGCCTACTCACTTTATCAGCCATCGCTTCAATATCTAAGTACGAGGTATTGCTAGCAAAAATAGTATGGGGAGCACATATCGAATCTAACTGGTGAAACACTTGTTGTTTCACTGCTAAGTTTTCCACCACGGCTTCAATCACCAGATCAACCGCCGCTAGATCTTGCATCGCCATAGTGGGTGTTATGGATTGTAAACGCTGTTGCATTTGTTCTTGAGTTAACCGACCCTTGGCATGGGTGGATTGATAACGCTGGCTGATCATAAGTATGCCTTTGTCGAGGACTTGTTGATTGACCTCTACCAAGGTGACTTGCAGTCCTGCATTGGCAAAACACATGGCAATTCCAGTGCCCATGGTACCTGCGCCAATCACGCCCACTCGCTTGATAGTTTGTGGTTGGTGCTCATTCGATAATATATCTTGGTATTTCTTAGCGCTATTTTTGGCCAGCGTCTGAGCAAAGAATATGTGCATTAAGGCAGCTGATTGAGGACTTTTCTTGCAGACCATAAACTGCTCGCGTTCAAACTGAAGCGCTTCAATAAACGGCAATCGAGTAGCGGCTTCTACACAGTCTACAATAAGTTGAGGTGCCTGTTGGCCGCGCATGGTTTTAGCTATTTTAGCGCGATATGTGGCAAAAAAAGTATCATCGTAACTAGCGTTATCTATCTTCAATTCACTCACTCGGCGGCAAGTGACCTGTTGCTCAATCAGTTGCTTTGCATACGTCAACGATGCGGTCAATAAGTCATCATCTACAAGGCGGTCTAACAATCCAAGCGCAAGAGCTTTGTCTGCTGAGATGGGGGTGCCCGTTGTCATTAAGTCCAAGGCTGCCTTTACGCCAACTAAGCGGGGCACTCGTTGTGTGCCACTAGCACCTGGCAGCAAACCTAGGTTTACTTCAGGTAATCCCACTTTGGTCGAATGTAATGCCAGCCTATAGTGGCAACTCAGTGACAGTTCAAACCCACCACCCAAGACACTACCATGTAAGGCAGCGATTACAGGTTTTTCTGAGGCTTCAATAGTGG
Organism: Pseudomonadales bacterium; assembly: GCA_034110645.1. Taxonomy (GTDB): domain Bacteria; phylum Pseudomonadota; class Gammaproteobacteria; order Pseudomonadales; family Balneatricaceae; genus Njordibacter. The sequence goes on along the minus strand of JAWUYU010000016.1, from coordinate 15,180 downwards.
CTATTAAATCGGGCAACGACGGTGATTTATGGGGCTGATTAAACTCTTTTATATCGGCCCCGGCACAAAATGTACGCCCCTGGCAAATGATCACCAGAGCCTTACTCGTATCACTTTGTGCTTTAGTTACTTGCTTTACAATGTCCTCTCTCAATTGATGACTTAGGAGGTTCAGTGGTGGGTTGTTAATACTGATTACACCGACTTGTTGGTGGATGCTATAGCTCACTGTGCTCATGTTAATGTCCTGTTATAACGGTGTCTGATTTAACTCGTTCAATAACCACGGCAATGCCTTGGCCTATACCAATACACATGGTAACCAAGGCATAACGGCCTTGATTGACTTCAAGTTGTGTAAGGGCGTTTTGAATAATACGAGCGCCACTAGCCCCCAGCGGGTGCCCCACCGCAATGGCGCCACCACAGGCATTAACACGACTGTCGTTAAAATCTATACCTAATAACTGCAAGCAACCAAGAACCTGTACTGCAAAGGCTTCGTTGATTTCAATCACATCCATTTGATCAAGGCTTAAGCCAGCTCTGGCAAGGGCTTTTTGGCTAGCGGGCACTGGGCCAAGCCCCATAGTACGAGGTTCTACGCCCGCAACCGCGCCAGCGAGGATGCGACCTTTAGAGGCCACACCATATTTTTCGCCAACTGCTTGGCTGCCAATAATCATAGCGGCTGCGCCGTCGTTAAGGCCTGAAGCATTGCCTGCCGTAACCACTCCATCATTGGCCAAAGTACGTAAACCTGCCAATACTTCAGGTGTTGACCCCTCCCGAGGATGTTCGTCTTCAGAAATAATAATGCTAGTTTTTTTATGACCTTGAGAAACCGTTATAGGTACAATTTGAGCCGCTATGAGACCGTATTTTTTGGCCTTCTGATATCGAGTTTGTGAACTGGCGGAAAAAATATCACATTGACTTCGAGTAATACCTAAATCTGACGCGATATTGTCTGCAGTTTGCGGCATGGTGTGAACACCAAAGGCATCGGCAATGTTAGGGTTGGTAAAACGTGCGCCCATGGTCGTGTCAGACAATTGCTGCCCACGATCAAAGGCACTGGTCGCTTTTGATAAGACTAGCGGTGCGCGGCTCATTGACTCAACGCCACAGGCAATAAATAATTCACCTTCCTTGCAACGCACGGCGCGGGCTGCATCCAAAGCTGCTGCCATGCTCGAACCACACAAGCGGTTAACCGTAATGCCTCCAGTGCTAATAGGTAAGCCGGCCAGTAATCCAGCAAAGCGAGCAACATTGCGGCTATCTTCACCTGCTTGGTTGGTATTTCCAGCGATTACATCTTCATATTCAGTTAAGTCAAAATCATTTCGGCCCACTAATTCACGGATAACGTAAGCTAATAAATCGTCTGGGCGTACAGATGAGAGGCCGCCACCTAAAGTTCCGAAGGCGCTACGGGCGGTGTCATAAATATAAGCGTAATCATTCATATTAGAAGTCTCATTTTATTTACTTGTTTCGCTAGATGAAGCAGTTTTATGTGAAATTTGGTTTAGTCTTTTGCTCACCGGTTTGCAAATTATTAGTGAGACAGATATTTACTTTAAGCCTAAAGTAATATATTTTAAGCTTAAAGTAAATGTAAGAAGATCGGATTTTAAGGTGCACTCCCATGAAAATAGCATGTATCGGCGGCGGCCCAGCAGGGCTTTATTTTGCCATCAGCATGAAATTGCGCAATCCCAGTCATCAGATTTTGGTGATTGAAAGAAATCGGCCAGACGATACCTTTGGTTGGGGTGTTGTGCTATCTGATGAAGCTCTCTCAAATGTAGATCGCAACGATCCTATCAGCGCTCAAGCTATTCGTGGTGAGTTTGCCTACTGGGATGATGTGGCAGTTGTTAAAAATGGCGTGCGCTCGGTTTCCAGCGGACATGGTTTTTGTGGTATTGGACGCATGAAGTTGTTACAAATACTGCAGCACAGGGCACAGGAGCTAGGTGTTGAATTACGCTTTGAAACTGACGCGGGAGAATATGAAGACTACATGGCTAACTATGACCTTGTAGTTGCATCAGACGGTTTAAGGTCTAAGGCTCGAACTCAATTTTCGTCAGTATTTGAACCGCAAATTGATGAACGCCTATGCCACTTTATCTGGCTGGGTACTCATCAAAAATTTGATGATGCATTTTCTTTCATTTTTGAAAAAACACAACATGGCTGGGTCTGGGCCCATGCATACCAATTTAGTGATGACACTGCTACTTTTATTGTTGAATGTAGTAAAGCCACCTTTGAAAGTTTTGACTTTGCGAACCTTACCCAAGAAGAATCAATTGCAATTTGTGAGGACATTTTTAAAGAGCACTTAGGTGGCCATAGTTTGATGACCAATGCCAAGCATATTCGTGGATCGGCATGGATCAACTTTCCTCGTGTAATGTGCAATCGCTGGTCGCACAAAAATTTAGTACTCATGGGAGATGCAGCAGCAACAGCACACTTTTCTATTGGCTCTGGAAGCCGATTAGCATTCGACAGTGCCATTGCCTTGGCAGACTATATAGAGCAAGAAGCCGACTTACCCAATGCCTTCACCAAGTATGAAAATGATCGTCGCTTAGAGGTACTACGCTTGCAGTCTGCGGCGCGTAATTCTATGGAGTGGTTTGAGCAGGTAGAACGTTACCTAGATTTAGACCCAGTACAGTTTAGTTACGCGCTACTCACTCGATCACAGCGCATTAGCCATGAAAATTTGCGCCTCCGTGATCCCAAGTGGTTAGCCAGTGCAGAACAATGGTTTCAACAGCAAGGTAGCCAGCACAGTAGCCAAAAAAGTAGCGACGTTTGCACTAACCGAAGCCCTATGTTTACTCCCTTTCAATTACGTGGGCTTAAATTAATTAATCGTATTGTAGTGTCGCCCATGGCGCAATACAAAGCTGAAGAAGGTTGCCCTACAGACTGGCATTTAGTGCATTATGGCAGCTTAGCTAAAGGTGGTGCAGGGCTGGTCTATGTGGAAATGACTTGCACCAGTGCTGATGCCCGTATCACCATAGGTTGCCCTGGCCTTTATGCTCCTGAGCATAGTGTTGCGTGGCGTAGGGTGACCGATTTTGTACACCAAGAGAGTGCAGCAAAAATTTGTGTACAGCTTGGCCATGCTGGCCCTAAAGGCTCTACCCAGCGTGGCTGGGAGAAAATGGATGCACCTCTTGTCAGTAATAATTGGCCGCTGAAAGCCGCCTCGTCGGTAGCTTGGTCGATAGATAATCAGATACCGTCGGCCATGACAGAAGAAATGATGGATCAAGTGCAAAATGACTTTGTTTCGGCAGCCAAAATGGCCCTTGAAGCGGGGTTTGATATGGTTGAGTTGCACTGCGCTCATGGTTATTTACTCTCATCGTTCATCACTTCACTGACTAATGAGCGTGACGACGAATACGGTGGTAGCTTGGATAATCGACTTCGGTATCCTTTGCGTGTGTTTACTGCCATTAGAGACGTGTTGCCGAAAGATATGCCTATGTCAGTCCGTATTTCGGCCCATGATTGGGTGGAAGGCATGGGCATGGATGCTTCACAAGCTGTGGCTGTGGCTAAGGCGTTTAAAGCAGCGGGGGCGGATATAATTGATGTTTCCAGTGGTCAAACCAGCAAGCAAGCCAAACCGGTTTATGGGCGTATGTACCAAACACCATTTGCTGATCAAATTCGTCATGAAGCGGACATACCCACCATGGCTGTGGGTAATATATTCGAAGCTGACCATGTAAATTCAATTCTTATGGCAGGCCGGGCCGATTTAGTGTGCTTGGCTCGTCCTCATCTTGCAAACCCTAATTGGACTCATCATGCAGCCGCCAAATTGGGTGATGAAGAACAGCAGTGGCCATTACCTTATGGTCCAGGAAAGGACCAGTTTTATCGGTTATCTCAGATTGAAGCTGAAAAAGCATTACAAGCTAGTTCAATACCTGCTTCAGATAAAGGTAAGGAATAATATGAAGTTAATGGATCAGCACGCACTAGTGACAGGCGCAGGTTCGGGCGTAGGCCTTGCCATCGCCCAACAATTGGATGCACAAGGATGCAGGCTTACTTTGTGTGGTCGTAATGAGGCCCCACTGAAGCAATTAGCGGCCAGCTTACGTAACGCGCAGTTTGTGACATGTGATGTGACTGACAGGGCCTCCTTAGATGCAGCATTGGATCAGGCACGTGACAGTTTCGGACCTTTTTCTATTGCAATAGCCAATGCGGGCAGTGCCGAAGCTCGTCCATTCATCAAACTCTCCCAGCAAGACTGGCAAGATAGCATGGGCGTTAACCTGGACGGGTGTTTCAATACCTTTCAAGCAGTTGTGCCCGACATGTTAGCACAAGGGGTTGGCCGCTTAATTGCAGTCTCTTCCACCGCCGGATTACGGGGGTATAAATATGCCTCTGCCTATAGCGCCGCCAAACATGGGGTCATAGGTTTGGTCAAATCCTTGGCCATTGAACTGGGGCCAAAAAACATTACCACTAACGCAGTATGTCCAGGGTTTACGGATACTCCGATGCTACAGCGCAGTATTGAGCAGATCATGCAGGCCACCTCTGTTGATCGCCAACAGGCAGAGCAACAGCTACTTAAAGACAACCCCATAGGCCGGTTTACTGAAGTCGAGGAAGTGGCCGCTGCGGTGGTCTTTATGTGTCAGACCGCGGCCTGCAATGGCCTCGCTTTGAGGTTGGACGGAGGTGCTCCATAGATGGTTAATTACTATGCAGATAATACGCGCCAACATCTTCGAGTATGGCTGAAGCTTCTCAAAACCAGTAGTAATGTTGAGGCTGTGCTACGCGAACGGTTAAGGCGAGAGTGTGGTACCACCTTGCCAAGATTTGATGTCATGGCAGCACTGGATCATCATCCGGATGGCCTACGAATGTCGGATCTGTCGAGTTTTTTGAAGGTCTCCAACGGTAACACCACTGGTATTGTTAATCGTCTGGTTGAGGAAGATTTGATTGAGCGCACACAAGACTCTATAGACCGCCGCGCTCATAAGGTTTGCCTTACTCCAAATGGAAAAAAAGAATTCGAACACTTGGCTCAGCTCCATGCACAATGGATAGATGACATTATGAGCCCCTTAAGTGCTGAGCAATCAGACACGCTAATTTCATTGCTAGAAAAACTGACTAACTTTGGGGTAACACCATCATGAGCGAGTTAGACGAATTTACCGCCAACCATTTCCACTGGCATTGTGACCAAGGCATCGGTTATATACGCCTTAATCGTCCTGAGCGTAAGAATCCACTGACATTCGACAGCTATGCTGAACTGACCACCCTGTTTCGAAAAGTGACACAGCAAGATGCTATCAAAACCATTGTCATATTGTCTAACGGAGGCAACTTCTGCTCGGGTGGTGATGTTCACGATATCATCGGTCCTTTGTTAGACATGGATACTAAAGGGTTACTCCGGTTTACCCGTATGACGGGTGACTTAGTGAAATCCATGCTGGCTTGCGGAAAGCCTATTATTGCTGCTGTTGATGGAGTTGCCGTTGGAGCTGGAGCTATCCTTGCAATGGCCAGTGACATGCGCATAGCCACACCTGAAGCGAAAACAGCCTTTCTCTTTACACGGGTTGGTTTGGGTGGATGTGACATGGGAGCTTGCGCTATCTTGCCGCGGATTATTGGTCAATCTCGAGCCGCCGACTTGCTTTTTACAGGCAGAACTATGAGTGCTGAAGAAGGTGAGCGGTGGGGGTTTTACAGCCGAATTGTGGCAGCTAATGAATTAGAAGCAACAGCACTTCACATGGCTCATAAAATCGCTGAGGGACCCAGTTTCGCTCATATGATGACAAAAACCCAACTTAATCATGAATGGAACATGGCACCAGAGCAAGCCATCGAAGCCGAAGCTCAAGCTCAAGCTCTGTGCATGCAAACAAAAGATTTCAGCCGTGCCTACCAAGCGTTTATTAACAAGCAGAAGCCTTGCTTCGAGGGTGATTGATCATGCAACGCGACACTAGTTTCCTAAACTGGCCTTTTTTTGACGACCATCATCGTCAACTGGCCTCACAGCTAGAGCTTTGGTGTGAGGCCCACTTGCCAGTTGATCATAGGGATATTGACCAGGCCTGCATTAAGTTGGTGCAAATGCTGGGACACGGAGGCTGGCTTAAATACAGCGCTATTGATCCTGATTTATCGTCGGCTCCTGATTCGTCGACTCAGTCGCTAGATGTGCGTAGTTTGTGCCTAATCCGTGAAACCTTGGCACGGCATGATGCTTTAGCTGATTTTGCCTTTGCCATGCAAGGCCTTGGCACAGGCGCTATTAGTCTCTTTGGTACCAAGGAGCAACAGCAATGGTTGTACAAAATTCGTGCTGGTGAGGCCCTTGCAGGATTTGCTTTAACTGAACCTCAATCCGGTTCCGATGTGGCTAATATTGAGCTAAGTGCCACCTTGGATGGTGATAAGTATTTACTTAACGGTGAAAAGACCTGGATTTCTAACGGTGGTATTGCCGATGTCTATTGCGTCTTCGCACGCACTGGCGAAGCACCAGGCGCCAAAGGACTATCCGCATTTTTAGTGCCCGCGGATAGTCCCGGTCTCAAAGTAGTAGAACGATTGCATACCATTGCTCCTCATCCACTAGCTAGACTGTCGTTTCACGATGTAACGGTTAACTCTAGCCAGTTACTTAGTGAAGCTGGGGATGGTTTTAAAGTGGCGATGTCGGTACTCGATATTTTCCGCTCTAGCGTTGGCGCTGCAGCTTTGGGGATGGCCCGACGAGCATTACATGAAGCTTTAGAGCGCAGCCAAAACAGACGGTTGTTTGGCGCGCCATTAAATGAGCTGCAAATGGTGCAAGGGCACTTGGCTGATATGGCTACACAAATTGATGCGGCGGCATTACTGGTATATCGCGCAGCGTGGACTAAAGATCAAGGTGTTCTTAGAGTGTCTAAAGAGGCCGCTATGGCCAAACTCTATGCAACAGAAATGGCCCAAAAGGTGATTGACCAAGCGGTACAAATTCATGGTGCAGAAGGGGTAAGAAGTGGCGCTACGGTAGAGTGCTTATATCGAGAAATTCGAGCTTTGCGCATTTACGAAGGCGCCACAGATGTACAAAAAATCATTATCGCCAAGCAATTACAAGCAGGAGCACCCTCATGACATTATCAACTTCTGGCCATGTGGATACTTTTTGTCGTGACAATTTACCGCCTAAGCATCAGTGGCCGGAACTCAATGCTAGCCAATATGCTTACCCTCAACAACTCAATGTTGCTGTAGAACTTACCGACAACATGGTTGAACGAGGATTTGGCGACCATGTTGCGTTAATCGGTAATGGTCGTATGCGCACCTATAAAGAACTCTCTGATTGGAGCAACCGTTTAGCTCATGCGTTGGTGGACGATTATGGGATTCAACCAGGTAATCGCATATTGATTCGGGCCGCCAATAACCCTGCTCTTGTGGCTTGTTGGTTAGCCGCAACAAAGGCAGGGGCAGTGGTGGTGAATACTATGCCGATGCTTAGAGCAGGCGAGCTCAGTCAAATTGTTGATCTGGCAAATATTAAACTGGCCTTATGTGACACACGCTTAATGGACGAGATGCATATTTGTGCCCAAACCAGCGATATATTAGAGCAAGTCGTTGGCTTTGATGGTACGGCCAACTTTGATGCTGAATTAGACCAAGCTGCACTCAATAAACCTGTACGCTTCCAGGCGGTGGCCACCAGTGCAGACGATGTGGCTTTATTAGGCTTTACCTCAGGGACTACCGGCAAACCAAAAGCCACCATGCACTTTCATCGCGACTTACTTATTATTGCGGATGGCTACGCGCGTGAAATACTACAAGTGATACCTGAGGACGTATTTGTAGGATCGCCGCCTTTAGCATTTACCTTTGGTCTAGGTGGTTTGGCAATTTTTCCATTACGTTTTGGTGCCACGGCTATCTTGTTGGAAACTGCGTCGCCAAACGAGATGATCACTATTATTGAAACCTACAAGGCAACGATATGCTTCACTTCTCCCACGGCTTACCGTGTGATGTTAAACGCTATGGAGGAAGGCGCAGATTTGTCTAGCCTGCGTATTGCTGTATCTGCAGGTGAGACATTACCTGCTTCTGTGTTTGAGGATTGGCGAGCCAAAACGGGAAAAACAATGCTCGATGGCATTGGCGCCACAGAAATGTTACATATTTTTATGTCCAACCGTGTTGGCGATGCTCACCCTGCCTGCACCGGCAAGCCGATTAGTGGCTACCAGGCAAAAATAGTTGATGAACACATGCAAGAAGTGCCTCCAGGCGAGGTAGGCAAGCTTGCTGTGCGTGGTCCAACGGGTTGCCGTTATTTGAATGATGAACGCCAAACTAACTATGTGGTTGATGGCTGGAACCTTACAGGTGATGCGTTTTTTCAAGACAAAGATGGCTATTTTCACTTTGCAGCGCGTACAGATGACATGATCCTATCTTCTGGTTATAACATCGCTGGGCCAGAAGTTGAGGCCTGCTTGCTAGGCCATGAAGCTGTGTTTGAATGTGCGGTTATTGGTACTCCAGATGAGGGCCGTGGCCAACTTGTGAATGCCTATGTTGTACTCAATGAAACTTACCAAGCATCCGATGAACTAATACAGAAGCTGCAAGACTATGTTAAAAACACCATTGCACCTTATAAGTATCCTCGGTTAGTGCATTTTATTGATGCGCTACCCAAAACTGAAACAGGAAAAATCCAACGTTTCAAATTAAAAGTCTTGTAGTCACTTATAGTTTATTGGGTCGCTGCAGGTATAAAAATAAAACCAAAATAGGGAGTTCTGCTATGAAAAAACAATTGATTACCAGTATGTTAAGTGCCGCCTTGTGCTTAGCGCCACAAGTTGAAGCTAGTCCAGTTAAAGTCGGAATGATTACCACTTTGTCTGGTGGTGGATCCGGCCTAGGTGTAGATGTGCGAGACGGCTTTATGCTTGCTGTGAATAACGCCAATAATAGTGATCTAGAAGTTATTATTGAAGATGATGGCCGCAAGCCTTCATTGGCCGTTCAAATTGCTGATAAAATGATCCAAAAAGATAAGGTTGATATTCTTACTGGCATCATTTGGTCAAACTTAGCTATGGCCGTGGTGCCAAGTAGCGTTAACCAGGGCATATTATATTTGTCACCTAATGCCGGGCCATCTGCCTTCGCGGGTAAAAATTGTAACAAAAACTATTTTAACGTGGCTTGGCAAAATGATAATTTACATGAAGCCATGGGTAGTTATGCAAACGGTGAAGGACACAATAATAGCTTTATTTTGGCACCTAATTATCCTGCCGGTAAAGATGCATTAACGGGCTACAAGCGATTCTATCAAGGGCAATTATCAGGCGAGCTTTATACTAAGTTGGGTCAAACTGATTACGCAGCCGAAATCGCCCAAATTAGAGCATCTGGTGCCGATAGCGTTTTCTTCTTCCTTCCTGGAGGCATGGGTATCTCCTTTATGAAGCAGTACTCTCAAGCAGGTATGACCATACCATTGATGGGCCCAGCGTTCTCCTTTGACCAAGGCATCCTTCAAGCGGTGGGTAAGTCTGCATTAGGTGTAAGAAACTCCTCACAGTGGAATAAAGACCTAGACAACGCGGCGAATAAAACCTTTGTTGCAGACTTTCAAAGCGCCTATGGTCGACTTCCTTCTTTGTACGCAAGCCAAGGTTACGACACAGCCAACCTGATTTTGTCTGCCATGCAGTCTACCGACATTAATGATAAGGATGCCTTTAGAGCAGCCATCAAGTCGGCTCAGTTTGAGTCTGTGCGCGGTGATTTCCGTTTTGGTAACAATCAACACCCTATTCAGGACATTTATGTTCGTGAGGTGGTGATGCAAGGTGATGTGCTAACCAACAAAATCATTGGTGTTGCTCTGAAGGACCACCAAGATGCGTACGCAGCAGACTGCGCGCTGTAATTTCCACTGAACCGCAAGCGGCACATCCGTGTCGCTTGATTATGGAGACACTAATATGGGTGCCATTCTGCTCTTAGAGCAATGCCTCAACGGTTTACAATTAGGTATTATGCTGTTTTTAATGGCGGCAGGATTAACCCTTATTTTTGGTGTTATGGGCCTGATTAATTTGGCCCATGGTTCTTTGTATATGATAGGCGCTTTTGCTTGTGCTGCTGTTGCCAGTTGGACTGGTTCGTTTACGCTTGGTCTTGTGGCAAGTGTGGTCTGTGCAGCGGCAGCTGGTGCGCTTATTGAGATTGGCGTCATGAGACGCTTGTATCAGCGGGACCATCTTGATCAGGTCCTCGCCACTTTTGCTCTTATTTTAATTAGTTCCGAAGCCATGCGTTGGCTGTTCGGTTCATATCCTTTATACCTTGATGTACCTGAAGTGTTTTATGGTGCAATCAATCTGTTTGGTGTACTGCAATATTCTCGGTATAGGCTTTTTATTATTGTATTAGGGCTACTAACGGCTTTAGGGATTTACCTATTGATCAACAAAACCCGTATCGGTATGCGTATTCGTGCAGGTGCGGCAGATCGTCAAATGACAGCCGCTTTAGGTATTAATATTAGCTTAATTTTTACCTTAGTATTCGCTCTAGGAGCTGCACTGGCTGGCTTTGCTGGCGCCTTAGTAGGTAGCATTCAATCAGTCGATATTGGCATGGGTGAGCCTGTGCTTATCCTCGCCTTTGTAGTGGTGGTTATTGGGGGGATTGGATCTATTAGAGGGGCCTTAGTTGGGGCCATTATCGTCGGTATGGTTGATACTTTGGGCCGTGGCTACTTACCCCAGTTGTTGCAATTGATACTAGACCCAGTGTTTGCTAATACCTTGGGGGCGGCACTGGCCTCAATTGCCATCTATCTATTGATGATCATGATCTTAATATTCAAACCCAAAGGTTTGTTTCCTGCTTATGGATAATTATATGTCAGAGAAATATCTAAACCGAATCATGATAGCCCTTTTACTAGGACTGCCTTGGTTGGCCCATTGGCTAGACGAGCCATATTATGTATCGCTGGCAACCCGCATCGCTATCTTGGCCTTAGCCGGTGTCGGCTTGAACCTTGCCTTAGGCCTAGGAGGCATGGTCTCTTTTGGTCATGCTGCTTTCTTTGGTATAGGTGGCTACGTTACCGGAATTCTTGCAAGCCATGCGTTTAACTCCGAACCTATAATTAGTGGCTTTATGGGCACTACCCAAATGCTCATTATTTGGCCGTTAGCGATGTTAATTGCAGCTATAGTTGCCGTTTTTATTGGCTTGCTCAGCTTACGTACGAGCGGTGTTTATTTTATTATGATCACATTGGCGTTTGCTCAGATGATCTACTATTTCTCCATTTCTTGGCCCACTTATGGCGGGGAAGATGGGCTGCCAATTTATGTACGTAATGGATTTCCAGGCATCAATACGCTCCAGCCAATACAGTTCTTTATGATCTGCTGTACGCTGTTATTGATCACTTTGTGGGGGGTGTCTCGATTGCAGAATTCACGGTTTGGAAATGCCCTGCAAGCCTTACGACAAAATGAAACGCGCGTTACTTCAATCGGTATCAACCCCTTGGGCATCAAACTGACTGCGTTTGTCATCTCCGCTACTATTACCGCATTAGCTGGGTCTTTGTTTGCTGATCTCAACCGTTTTGTGAGTCCTACCATGTTTTCTTGGCACACCTCGGGTGAAATTATGATCTTTGTTATTCTAGGTGGTTTGGGGCGACTTTATGGACCTTTGGCTGGGGCTGGCTTGTTTATCCTTTGCGAGGCCCTCCTTGGGGGATGGACAGAGTATTGGCAGTTTTTCTTAGGTTTGTTGTTGCTCGGTGTGGTGCTCTTTGCTCGGGGTGGTTTAATCGGCGTATTAAGCAGGGAACAAAAAAATGCCTAACCCTGTAATAGAGATCATCAATTTAAGTAAAAGCTTTGGCGCTATTGAAGCTACACAAGAGCTTAGCCTGACGCTTAATTTTGGCGAAATTCATGCCTTGATCGGCCCCAATGGTGCCGGAAAATCCACACTTATTAAGCAAATAACGGGTTACATTCAACCGGATCAGGGTCAGATTCGTTTTTTGGGCCAAACCATTACTCAATTATCACCCGCCAACAGAGCTAGGTTGGGCTTAGCACAAACGTTTCAAGTATCTTCTTTGATCATGGAGTATAGCTGTATTGATAACTTGCTCTTAGTGGTGCAGGCTCGCAGTGGCTCTAGTTTTAGTTTTTTTGCTGCGGTCAGAGACGACCAGAAGTTATTAGCGCAAGCCCACAACTATCTTGAGCAAGTGGGGTTATCTGACCGTCATCACCTACCAGCATCTGCGTTATCACATGGAGAAAGGCGGCAATTGGAAATTGCTATGGCGTTGGCATTAGAACCAAAGGCGTTTTTACTGGATGAGCCTATGGCTGGCATGGATCCTGCGGGGGTAAAAAACCTTATAGAAATGCTAAAAAAAATGCGCCTACAGGCCCCTATTTTACTAATAGAGCATGATATGGCTGCGGTATTTGCTCTTGCTGACCGTATTACAGTGTTGGACTACGGCCGTATCATTGCCACTGGAAGCGTGGATAGCATACGCAATAATGAGCAAGTTCAAATCGCTTATTTGGGAGTGTCTTCATGACTCAGCCGCTGCTCAAAATATTAAACCTTACTGCCCATTATGGCGTTTCTCAGGCTCTATTTGACGTCAATTTAACCATTCTTCCAGGCCAAGTTGTTGCCCTAATGGGGCGTAACGGTATGGGAAAAACCACCACGGTAAATGTGGTGTGTGGGCTCTTAGGACGTACCTCTGGGGAAGTTCATGTTAACGGCCATGATTGTGGTCAAATGGCTAGTTATAAAATTGCCCGTTTAGGTATTGGTTTAGTGCCTGAGGGGCGTCGATGTTTTGCTAATTTAACAGTACGTGAAAATCTCTTAGTGGCAGCGACACGAGGAGAGTGGACCCTAGAAAAAGTGTGTGGTTTATTACCTCGCTTGAACGAGCGTTTAGACCAATACGCGAACACCTTATCCGGTGGTGAACAACAAATGTTAGCCATCGGTAGGGCGCTATTAACCAACCCTAAGCTACTTATTTTAGACGAGGCTACTGAGGGTTTAGCCCCTGTTATACGGCAAGAAATCTGGCATATTGTCGCTAGCTTAAAAGATGCTGGCCAATCTATTTTGTTGATTGATAAATCACTTGCAGAATTGCTGCCCATAACCGATTTATGCGTTCTTCTGGAAAGGGGTTCAACTGTATGGCAAGGGACGCCGGAGGAACTTAATGCAGATCTTCGAGACCGTTATTTAGGGATATAATTATGACACCTTTCGATTTCCACCACCGCGTATTATTCCAGCATTGTGACCCTGCTGGAATGGTATTCTACCCACGATATTTTGAAATGATTAACGCCTGTGTTGAAACTTGGTTTGAACAAGAAGTTGAGGTGCCTTTTAACGAAATGCATTTGCATCTTGGCCTGAGTGTACCCACAGTATCAACCCAAACCAAGTTTCACGCTCCTAGTCACTTAGGTGATCGGTTGATTTTTCAGATGGAGGTACAGGCGTGTGGTAACACTAGCTTGCAATTAAATATTACCGCCAGTTGTGATTCACAGCTTCGCCTCACCAATGAAACAACTTTAGTGCTTGTTGAGAAAAAAAATGGGCGCCCAACGCCTTGGAATGAGCATACATGCTTCAACAAACTAACCGATACCTATTTATAAGGAAGTAACATGAAATTACTAAATCCCCCTCACTGGAAACCAGCCAAAGGCTATGCTAACGGTGTTATGGCTCAAGGTCAGCAAATTTTTGTTGGTGGGCAAATTGGCTGGAATGAAAATCAGATATTCGAAACTCAAGACTTTGTGGGCCAATGCGAACAAGCGCTGATTAATATTGTTGAAGTTCTGGCTCAAGCCAATGCTAAACCAGAACATTTGGTGCGCTTAACCTGGTACGTAGTGGATAAACAGGTATACCTGCAACAACAACAAGCACTAGGTGAAGTTTATAGAAAGGTTATTGGTCGCCACTTTCCTGCCATGACTATGGTGCAAGTTGCTGACCTCATTGAAGACCAAGCATTGGTTGAGATCGAGGCGACTGCGGTGATCGAATAACGTAAAAAACATAAGTTCTTAAAATATGCAGTTGTGTTTTTGAAGCAATAGTGTGAACTTACCTGTCCTGATCACAGGATGACCGCGTGCAAAGAACAATCAAAACTTAACACAGGCGCTGGTTAAACTTCGACACCCACTCTCAAACCATCTAGTACCGCTCCCTCGGCCGTTCTTGGCGCTAGACAATCTCCAATCGAATAAATAGGAGCCATGCCATCTAATTCATCAATGAGGCTATCCACCGGCGGCTGAGCACCAGTGTGTCCACTTGTTCAAGTACTATGGCGGAGTCAATTATGCTGTGTTGCATATACACAGTATCGTCGTCGCAGCCAAATAGTCTGGCGTAGGGCAGTATATTTACGTCTAGGTTGTGCAGTCGTCCTGCGGTGGAGTCTCTTACATATGATTGTAGTGGTACAGTGATTTTGGTCACGTAATAGGAAGTGCTAAAATGCACTTAAATCATTACGGTGATATTATGACTACGAATGTAATGCAATATGCACCGTGTGGCTTATAGTTGCAATCAGCCCATTGTGGCGTTGTATATCGCGGCAGGAGCGGATGTTTCGATAACTGATAATCAACATCACAAGACGGAACACAAAGCAGGTAAAGGCTTGTTTGCAGCATCGCAGGAACAGTCCAACCTTCTCGGCCTATTGCAGGTATAGCATTGTAATCCCCCCGTAAATTAAGATCAGTTTTAAGTATGATTTTCTCGTACACTAAACGAAGGAGATCTACATGAAAATATTACGATTTACGGACAGCCAGATTATGGCCATCGACCGACAAAGACAAACTCTTTAGTGAATACCTTATTTGCCAGCAGATTAAGAAGACGGTAACACCCAGTCTTTTCGTAAGAAATGGCAGGTATAGCCATTAGGTGTGTTTTTTAAATAATCTTGGTGATGAGGTTCGGCTTCCCAGAAATCACTCACAGGCTCGAGTT
>JAWUYU010000015.1:0-24217 GCA_034110645.1 Pseudomonadales bacterium | reverse complement strand
GTCGTCTGTTTGATCGTTGCCTGAACCGAAGCTCAGGTCTTATTGCCAATCCAACAAACGCCCACACGAATTACTTGATTAAATTGTTAAAGAGCGGTCGGTTAAGTGATCTGCTGTGAAGCTGTCTGCTCAACCGAGGTGGCGTATTCTATAGATTTGAGTTTATTTGTCAACACGCTTTTTCAAATAAACCCAATTAATTCGAAATTAAATAATTGGAAATGGATTTTCACAATAATTGGTCAAAAACCAACCACTTAGCCCCTAATGGTTTACTACGCCCAATGCAGCAAATGGAACAACTTCTTACCACGTTTTATTACGTGATAACTCCCGTGCAAGCCTGAAGTCGAAGCTAAGAACGCTTCAACATCGTTAACCTTCACTCCGTTCACACTCACCGCGTTATTACCAATAAATTCACGCGCCATTTTATTAGACTTAGCCAAACCAGAATCAACCAACAACTGAACCAAAGTCATACTTTCCTCGCTAACCTTCGAAGCCGGCATGCCATCCAGATACAGCTGCTTCAAATCTTCGCTAGTCAAGTGCTCCAACTGCCCAGAAAAAAGCGCTTCACTGATTCTTAAAGCAGCTTGCAAGCCTTCTTCACCATGAACCAAGCGCGTTACCTCAGCTGCCAAAATACTTTGCGCCTGGGGCTTACCCTCTGCCGCTTTATCTTGCTCTTCAATAGCAACCATCTGAGCTTCAGTTAGAAAGGTAAAGAACCGCAAGAATTTATAGACGTCTGCGTCGGCAGTATTGATCCAGAATTGATAAAACGCATACTGTGATGTTTTCTTGGCATCTAACCAAATAGTGCCACTTTCGGTTTTACCAAACTTTGTGCCGTCAGATTTTGTAACCAACGGCAGTGTCAATCCAAATACTTGAGCACGATGCTGGCGGCGAGTTAAATCAATACCGCCTGTTATGTTACCCCACTGATCACTACCACCTATTTGCAAGCTGCAGTTGTGTTGCTTGTAAAGTTCAGAAAAATCAAAAGACTGCAAGATCATATAAGCGAATTCAGTAAAGGATATACCTTCGCCGTCACGCTCTAGACGCTGCTTGACTGACTCTTTCTGAATCATGGCGCTCACTGAGAAGTGCTTACCCACGTCTCGTAAAAACGTAAGGATGTCCACATCTTTGGTCCAGTCGTAGTTATTGACCACCAGAGCACTATTAACCTGCTCATTAAATTCAATAAACGAAGAGACTTGCGCCTTAAGGCGACCTACCCATTGATCTATAATATCAACAGTGTTTAGCTTTCGCTCTTGAGCCTTAAAACTTGGGTCCCCGATCATACCCGTAGCACCACCTACCAAAGCTAGTGGCTTATGCCCTGCCTGCTGAAAACGGCGCAAGACCAACAAGGGAACCAAACTACCAATATGCAAACTATCAGCCGTGGGGTCAAACCCGCAATACAACACCCGCGGTTCTTGCAGATGCTCCGTAAGTTCTTCTGGGGAGGTCATTTGATGAACCAATCCACGCATTTGTAAATCGGCGAGTAAGTTTGTGTCTACAGCAGTCATAATTATGTCGCTTATTTATGCAATTATTTAATTTTTTGGAACCAGTCTTAAAGCCAATTTGAAGCTAATCGATGGCACGAACCGGAAAACCGTATATTCTAGCCCGATTCAGGGTCAATAGAAAAGCGCTCCCGCACTGTTACATACCTGTATCTTGGCGCATAAGTCACAATTTTTCCCGTAATGCATGCTACAATTGGTAGCTAATACTACTTCCTTGTTTAAGATCCTTACTGCCCACACTCTATGACAATCATTTCGAAATTTCTCCAACACTTCCCAAAACCATATTTGCTAATTATTTTTTTGCTGATTTTGGTCATGACTATCATCGGATTTTGGTCCGGTTCAGACACGCCATCCGGTTCAAACTCCAGCGCTAGCATAAGTCAAACGCTCGACTTAAGCCTAAAATTACAAGCTGCAACACCTCAAGCCCCAACACAACCAAAGATCGAAATTAAGACAGACAAATGGACATCCGTTACGGTTAAATCTGGCGACAGCCTTAGCACTCTATTTCAGCGTATAGGATTATCGGCACAAGATGTATACCAAGTAGATAAAGCCACCAATAAGTCTACCTCGTTGCGAACCCTGTTTCCTGGCGACTCTTTGGACTTTTTGATTGTTGACCAAGAACTACAAAAAGTTCGCCATATCAAAAGCCCCTTAGAACAAACACTTATCACCCGCCAAGCAGCAGGTGAATTCAGCGCTGAAACTATTACACGTAAAGCCCAGATTGACACTCATTTTGTACAAGGCGTAATCAACAGCTCCTTGTTTTTAGATGGTCAACGTGCTGGTTTAAGCCAAAAAAAGCTAATGGAATTGGCCAACATATTTGGCTGGGATATTGATTTCGCATTGGATATTCGCGAACAGGATCAATTCGCACTTATCTATGAGGAACACTTCCTCGACGGAATAATTATCGGAGAAGGCAACATATTAGCCGCACAATTCACTAATCGAGGGGAAGTATTTAACGCCATTCGACACAGTGACGGCAGCTATTACTCGCCTAAAGGCTACAGTATGCGCAAAGCCTTTTTACGTAGCCCAGTAGATTTCTATCGCATTAGTTCTAAATACAACCCAAACCGCAAGCACCCTGTACTCAAGACAAGCCGCCCTCACAGAGGCGTGGATTACGCCGCAAGCACCGGCACTCCAATCAAAGCATCTGGCGATGGCAAAGTGATTTGGCGAGGAACTAAAGGGGGCTATGGCCGCACGATCATCTTACAACATGCTGGCATTTACACCACTTTGTATGCCCATATGTCTAAATACAACAGCAAAGTGAAAAAGGGCAGTCGCGTGAAGCAAGGACAGGTTATTGGTTATATTGGCTCTTCTGGACTAGTTACCGGACCACACTTACACTATGAATTTCGTTCAAACGGCGTACACAAGGATCCACTTAAAGTGAAATTTCCTAACGTACAACCACTTAACAAAGCACAGATGGAAGTATTCAAACCCATGGCGAATGCCATTTTGACCCAGCTTGAGTCATACCGGCTAGGCAGTCCATTGGTGTCTAACCAATAAACTTATATGGAGAAGCTGGAACCACAGCCACAGGTTGTGGTTGCATTAGGGTTGCTAACAGAGAACTGTGAACCTTGTAAGCTTTCTTTGTAATCTACAGTGGCACCCATAAGGTATTGAACCGACATCGCGTCCACAACCATAGTGACCTCGCCGTTTTCAATCTGAGTATCATCCTCTGCCACTTTGTCATCAAAGGTAAAACCGTAAGAAAACCCAGAGCAGCCGCCACCCGTCACGTACACACGTAACCGTAGCTCGTCATTATCTTCGTCTTCCATCAAATGGCTTACTTTTTTCGCCGCAGCATCAGTAAAACCCATTGCAGGTGGAATAGTGTCGGAGTGAGTGTCGGAGTAATCGTTTACTTGTATATCGGCCATAATGTTCTCTAGAATAACCTAGGTAAGATGAAAAAGTGAGGTTAGTATTGGTGGGAATTATGCGCTTAACCTAGTAATTTAGTCAAGTATTAAGCGCAACTTGCTGAGGCAATTATTACGGCGCCTCTATTGGCACCCTATGGAGCCAACGGCACAATATTTAAACCTGTGGTTTCGTCCAAGCCTAACATTAAATTCATGTTATGAATGGCTTGGCCAGCTGCTCCTTTTACCAGATTATCAATAGCAGACAAAATAACTAAAGTGTCCTCACCTTGAGGCCGATGTAAAGCGATCCTACATATATTAGAGCCTCTTACGCTGCGCGTTTCTGGGTGACTGCCTAAAGGCATTACATCTACAAAAGGATGGCCCTCATAGCGTGCCTCAAACAATTCTTGAATACTTTCCATTGAGGTAGATGATTGATTTAAACGAGCATATAAAGTGGCGTGGATACCACGAATCATCGGCGTAAGATGAGGTACAAAAGTAATCCCTACAGGCGCACCATTAGCCAAAGCAATGCGCTCTTTAATTTCAGGTAAATGACGATGCCCTGCCACCCCATAAGCCTTAAAACTATCAGCTGCTTCACACATCAAACTCCCCACAGCAGCGCCGCGCCCAGCGCCACTGACACCAGATTTACAATCTGCAATAATATGGCTAGTATTGATCAAACCTTGCTCGATCAGAGGTAACAAACCAAGCTGAACAGCTGTTGGGTAGCATCCAGGATTAGCCACTAAGCTAGCATTTTTGATAGCCTCTTTATTGACCTCTGGCAAACCGTACACTGCCTGTGCCACTAGCTCAGAACAGGCATGTTCCATACCATACCAATGAGACCACACATCAATATCTTGAATACGAAAGTCGGCTGCCAAATCAATAACCTTAGCGCCAGAAGCCAGCAACTCAGGCGTTTGCTTCATAGCCACACCATTGGGTGTAGCAAAGAAGACTAGGTCAGCTTGAGCCAAAGTCTGTGTCGTTGGCTCAGTAAAAGCAAGATCGTATTCACCTCGCAAACTGGGGTATATATCCGATACAGCCTTACCCGCTTCAGAACGAGACGTAATAGCACACACCTCAATCTGAGGGTGACCCGCCAAAAGACGCAACAACTCAACTCCTGTGTACCCGGTACCACCAACAATAGCCACTTTCTTCACACTAATTTCCTTTCTATAATAGACTCTACTAAAGCCATGATAATAGACCCTGAGGCAAAGCTAAAGGGGGGCAAGGTAATAATGCCTATGCGTTATTAGGCAGCATGAAGGATGTAAGGTAGACTGCCTAAATCATCACTCGTATTTATAAAGATAATAAAACGTATTAACGAGTCTTAACCTATGTTCAACCTAAAAAAAACTTTAGCCTCGCGCTTAAATCCAACCCACTTCGGAGATAGCCATTTTCGCCGTCGCCTAGCGTATACTGACGCCCTGCCTCAAATTAGTTGCCTTGGTTTCGTAAGCGGCGTAGCCGCGGCATTAATGATCGTAGCGTTCCGTAGCTTATTTGAAATCCCTCTTGAACATTGGCTCCCAGGCGGCACTGCCGAAAGTTTTGAAAACTTAGATCCTATCTGGTATTTTTTACTGCCTGTAATTGGTGGGTTACTCATTGGTCTTTGGCTCATGCTATTTGCACCCGATGAACGAAAAGCAGGTGTAGCACATGTAATGGCCCGCATGGCCTACCACCAAGGGAAAATGCCTTTTAAAAACACTCTTGTACAATTTGTTGGTGGCTCCATAGGCATTTTGACAGGGCAGTCTGCTGGACGCGAAGGCCCCGCAGTTCACTTAGGTGCTGCTGTAAGCTCACAAATTGGCAGTTTTTTCCATCTGCCCCACAATAGTGTACGCCTTATGGTTGGCTGCGGTACTGCAGGTGCTATAGCTGCCTCATTTAATACGCCCATGGCTGGAGTCATTTTTGCGATGGAAGTGGTGATGCTGGAATACAGCATCATGGGCTTTACACCTGTAATCATTGCTGCAGTAACCGCTACCCTATTACATAACAACCTTTATGGTGCTGAAATGGCCTTCATGGCACCAGACATTAGCATGGTCAGCATGCGTGAGATGCCACTTATTTTGGTTTATGGAGTGGTACTCGGCGCCATGGCCGCCCTGTTCACCAAAACTGTCACTAGTATGCAAAATTTTGCAGCCCGACCGGTGCTTGTTCGAATGCTGATAGCCGGTACTTTTACTGGTTCCATAGCCTACTTTGTACCTCAGGTGATGGGCATGGGTACTGATAGCATTCTTCTGGCCCTTGAGGGACAGTATGCCCTAGGATTACTCATTGCACTGGCTCTTGCTAAATTATTTGCCACCGCAATTAGCGTCGGCCTTGGTATGCCTATCGGTTTAATTGGGCCCACATTACTTATGGGAGCATGCGCAGGCTCTGCACTAGGCCATATTAGTAGCTATGTACTAGACGGACCAACATCAGGTGCCGGTTTCTACGCCATGCTAGGTATGGGAGCAATGATGAGTGCAGTGTTACAGGCACCCTTAGCTGCCCTGATTGCGCTTATGGAGTTAACACATAACCCTGGCATTATTTTACCAGGCATGGCCACCATTGTTATCGCTAACATCAGCTGTAGCTATCTGTTTAAACAAGATTCTGTGTTTGTGGAAGTATTACGTAAACAAGGATTAGATTATCAAGCCAACCCAATAACACAGGCACTAAATCATCAAGGCGTCACCAGCTTAATGCATGATGACATAAGCCACCATCAAGATGATGATATAGCAGGCTATCTATCGGCTGTAGATCGAGGCGCTAATTGGCTAGTTATCAAGAGTGATGATGTTGAAGTTGATCACGTGATACATCAGAGCCAGATCAGTCTAAATGAAGGCTTATCAACTGGGCTCATTGAGGCGGCAGGGTTCCCCAACACAGCTTTTGGTTTTTGTTCATCTAGAGCTACCCTTAAGGAGGCTTGGGATTTGTGTAAAAAACGTGATTACAAGCAACTTCTAATTACCGATAGAGATGGAAGTATCATAGGCGTACTTCCAATAGAAGAAATCATAAAATTCACTCAAAAGGATTAGCCGCGAAGATTTTTTCAGGGGATAATAGCAACCTAATTTTGCTTTTGTCCTTTTTAAGAGTGCCTTATGTCGTCTAACCAAACTCCTATTTCTGCCCAACTATTTGAAGCCGCTCAAGAACACATTCCAGGTGGTGTTAATTCTCCAGTTCGCGCATTTAAGGGCGTAGGTGGCCACCCGTTATTTTTTAAACGTGGATCTGGTGCCTGGCTCACTGATGAAGACGACCGTCAGTACGTAGATTATGTGGGATCTTGGGGCCCGATGATTTTGGGGCATGCAAACCCTAAGGTACTAGCCGCTGTATCCAAGAGCATTGAAAATGGCTTAGGTTTTGGCGCCCCTACGCGAGTGGAAACGGCGATGGCCGATAAATTATGCAGCTTACTGCCTCACATGGACATGGTACGTATGGTGAGCTCTGGCACCGAAGCTACAATGAGCGCAATACGCCTTGCTCGAGGTCACACTGGGCGTGACAAAATCGTTAAATTTGAAGGCTGCTATCATGGCCATTCAGACTCCTTATTGGTTAAAGCAGGCTCTGGCGCTCTAACTCTCGGGGTGCCTAGCTCTCCAGGTGTTCCAGACAGCATTGCTGAACACACTATAACCCTTAGCTACAACGACAGTGCCAATGTTAAACAAACCTTTGCCGACATTGGCCAAGAAATCGCCTGCATTATTGTAGAGCCAGTGGCAGGTAACATGAACTGCATCCCCCCAGCAGATGGGTTTTTGCAGTGTTTACGAGAAGTTTGTGATGCCAGCGGCGCACTGCTTATTTTTGATGAGGTGATGACAGGTTTTCGCGTTGGACCTCAGTGCGCTCAAGGCCTGTACAATATTGCTCCAGACTTAACCACCTTAGGCAAGGTAATCGGCGGAGGCATGCCTGTAGCTGCCTTTGGCGGACGCAGTGAGATTATGCACTCTCTTTCACCACTAGGCCCTGTGTATCAAGCAGGTACATTGTCAGGCAACCCTGTAGCCATGAGCGCAGGCTTAGTGATGTTGGATGAGTTAAGCCAACCAGGTGTTTATGAACAGCTGACTGATTACACCACCCAACTACTGGCAGGCCTACGAGAGAGAGCTAACACAGCCAATGTAGCCTTACACACCAGCCAAGTAGGTGCCATGTTTGGTTTATTCTTCACCGATCAATCTCAGGTGACATGCTTTGCAGAAACCATGGCTTGCGATGCTCAAAAATTTGGCCGCTTCTTTCACTTAATGCTGGAACAAGGCGTGTATTTAGCACCTTCAGCTTTTGAAGCCGGATTTGTTTCTACAGCACATGGAGATGTGGAATTAGCGCACACACTAGCTGCAGCTGAACGCGCTTTTGCGAAACTTTAAGCCATATTGAGTATTAAGTGATATGAGCTTAATTTATCTACTACTTTCGGCCAGCCTTATTACCCTTGGCGTACTGCTATGGCGTCTTAAAACCTTGCAGGACACCCACAAGACAGCCTCATTTTGCCTGTGGCTAGGCGCTTACGCATGCATTGCCAACGCACCCATTCTTAGCTCATTTATTGAGCCAGAAATGGCTACCCTTGGCAACAATCTCAGCGTGTATGTGGGTTTTCCAATGATGAGTTTAGTGTTGTTAGATTTAGCCCTTGGTTGGCAGTGGCTCAGGGCCACTTGGGGACGTATTTTTCTGGCTTTGGCCGCCATGTTTGAGCTAATGCGTCGCGCTGAATCTGGTACTGATTACGGTCAGTTCGTCCTCATAGCCTGCACTCTAACTTTAGTCTACGCCATCTTTAGACTCATAAAAAAAATGCTGCCGAATAACCAACCCGTTAAAAATCACTTCATCGTATTGAGCTTTTATTTAGGGCTAATGGTAGCGAGCCTATGGTCATTTGATACTAACCTTGCGTTACTGTGGAATGGCTTAACATTACTTATGTTTGGCGGTTATTTATATTTTTCTGCTTCATATATAGCACTAGCCTCACCTTTGCCATCCCCTAAATGACTTCGACTAGCGCCAATAAGCTTCCAGAAATAGTACTGGTAGCTTTTTTTATTAGGCACTAAGGTTAACCCTTTAAGGGCTAACTGCTCTGCCCGGGACGCTTCACCTAAAGACAATAACAAAGCGGCTAAGCGTGCATAAACCTTAGGTTCACGTGGGGCGATACGCTGAGCTCTTTGCAACTGAATAACTGCCTGAGTTACCTTACCTTGAGCCTTTAACTGATCAGCTTCGGCCAACAATTGCTCCACTACTGCTTGGTCTGATACTGGCAACTGCACTCCTTGCACTACAGGCATTGCCACTTCCGGTGACGGTGACGGTGACGGTGACGGTGTTATAACTTGGTTTAATATGGGTTGCGCCGTTATAGTCACCTCTGTTTTTGGAGCCACGTAAAGTGTAGGTTGGGCTGTGTCCACTATTGCCGATGCCTCAGATGATACTGCTGCATTAGTGCTCCCTTTGGCAGAATCCTTCGCGTAAACATTAGTAGATGAGGAAGGTAAACGTTCAGAATGCCTAGCCGACACGCTCAAATCTTCAACAACAGGGCCATAGCTAGGTGCCGCACAGGCCCCCAAAAAAGCCACTAGTAATATCAGTGATAGGGGCTTAAACCGTGCAATTTGGGTGTTATACATTATTCATTAATATCCACAAGTTGTGTTGAAAGAAGGAGCTAATTTTTTAGACATAGGCAACCAAACACCGTTAGGACAGTTATTAGGCATAGCCTTACCAGATGCTACATTGAGGTAATAATACTCTATTGATTGAGGTTTAATGTCTTCATAAGCTGAATAGGCTAAATTTTGCATCAACTGCCCCCAAACGTTGAGCGCGCCGCTTGCCCCTGTTAACGGGGTAGGCTTAGCATCTTCCCTACCCAACCATACCGTTGCCACATGTTGGCCACTAAATCCAGAAAACCAACTGTCTTTTTGGTCATTGGTGGTACCTGTCTTTGCCGCCACTTTTTGTTGTGTAGGCAAATAACGATAAACCCCTCTGGCTGTGCCTTCGTTCGCCACCATGCGCATTTCATGCTGCAGCGAATAGATCGCATCGTTGCTGGCTGCTTGGCGCACCGCAAAGGGAAAGTGGCTCAGCAATCGACCATTAGCCTCCGTCACTTGGCGCACTAAGCTCAAAGGGCTATAGAAGCCATTACCCGCGATGGTCTGATACACTTGATTCACTTGTAACGGAGACATCTCAACGGCACCCAATAATACTGAAGGGTAAGCAGGTATCACCTGCTCTACGCCCATTCGATTCAACTGCAGCAACACATTTTCCACACCTACCTGCAAGCCTAGGCGTACATTAGCCTGATTATAAGACTTTACCAGGGCCTCATACATAGGTACCTTGCCATGGGATTTTAGGTCGTAATTTTGTGGCTTCCATAAACTCCCATCAGGTTGTGGCAATGAGATGGGGGCATCATCAATAATAGTTCCAAGGCTATAACGACCTGTTTCTAAAGCTGCTAGGTGTATCACAGGTTTTAATAACGAGCCTACTTGGCGACTGCGGTCCAAGGCCCAATTATGACCTGCATAACCACCGTTATGATCGCCAACTAGAGCTAATAATTCACCACTGTCCCTATGGCTAACCACTGTTGCACCTTGCAAACCCTCTATATCGCCGTAGCGTTGCTTAATCTTACTCACTTGCTCAACCATAGCCCGGTCAGCTTGGTACTGCACCCAAGGGTCCAAACTGGTAAATATACGCAAACCATGGCTTGATAAGGCTGATGCAGGGTAGAGTTGCTGCAACTGCTGCCTTACCACGTCCATATAGGCTGGGTAGCGGCTCACCTGACTGGCTTCGGTAAGGTCTAATGGCAATCCTTGATACTTCACTTTTTGGATGTCTGAGATTAAACCTTGTTGAGCTAGAACCGACAATACCAAGTTACGTCTCTTGGTGGCTCTTTTAGGGTGCCTTTGGGGGTTGTAATAGGAAGGTCCTTTAACCAAACCAACTAACAATGCCACTTGGTGTAACTTTAGTTCATTTAAAGGCTGACCAAAATAGAAACGGCTAGCAAGGCCAAAGCCGTGAATCGCTCGCTTGCCTGACTGCCCAACAAATACTTCATTGAGGTACACTTCTAGCACTTCATCTTTGCTGTAATGGATATTTAGCAACAGCGCCATCGGTGCCTCAATAAGCTTACGCCACAAAGTCTGCCGGTCTGTAAGGTAGAAATTCTTAACTAATTGCTGGGTTAAGGTGCTACCACCTTGAACCACGGCACCCGCCTTAATATTAGCCAACATGGCTCGCGCAATACCCCAAGGAGAGACTCCATAATGAGAGTAATAGTTACGATCTTCTAGCGCTAACAAGGTTTCAATAAAACCATTCGGCAAGTCATCCAGCTGGATTAGTTCACGATCTTCATTGTGTGATGGATATATACCGCCCACTAATTGTGGCTCAAGCCTTAACAACGCGATACTGGTGCCATTAGTCTGACGTAACCGTGTAATTTTATTACTTTGCAGGCTCACTTCTACCAACCGGCCGTGTTGATCACCGTCAGCAAATCGAAACCCTCGGCTATAAATGACCATACCTTGGTTAGTTTTTTGTACCTGCCCTGGAGCCCTGGCCTGCTTTACAAAGCGGTAACCTAATTGAGTCAGTTCATAGTCTAGCTGTCCAGCGGCCAGCTGTTGGCCGCTAAAAATCTCAAGTGGCCGAGCGTACACTTTAGCAGGCAAGGACCAGCGATGCCCCTCAAAGCGATGCCTGATTTGCGCGTCAAGATAAATCAGTGACACAGTACCCAATACCAATAATACGGTAGAAAACTTGGCTATCCACAACCACGATATCCAACCTACAGAAGCTTTTACACTGGCTTTATTTCTCGTTCGTCGCTTAGTCAATGTACGGTCTCAATTCTGTTATGCTACACATCAATTTATGTCCTATGCTGGTCAACACTTATGCCTCCCACTCTAAAACCCACGCTACTTATAAGCAGCCAAGAGCTTAAGGAAGGGCAAAGTAAAGGGTTTATCGTTAACAACACCAATCTGTTTATTCTTCGCCATAATGGCAAGGTAGTGGCCTATCTCAATAGCTGCCCTCACCGTAAAGTCCCTTTAGAATGGCTGCCCGACCAATTCTTAGACTACGATAAACAGTTTATTCACTGCGCCACTCACGGGGCCTTATTTACAATTGATATTGGCCTTTGTATTAGTGGGCCATGTAATAAAAAATCTCTTACCAGCTTAAGCGTAGAAGAACATGATGGAGAAATCTATTGCACCATTCCAGAAAGTTAAGTTGCGGCCATCATATCTATCGGCACCACACGCTCTAAACTCATCTGGGTTAGGCTAATTTCTGCACCATACGCCATTACCTCAACACCTTGCTCTATAGCCCAAACCAAAGTTTCAGCATATGCTGGGTCTACACCCCATGCTGGTGACACCTGAGTGATTCCAGTATGTGCTACACAATACACTAGCACCGCTCTGTGACCTTGAGTAACCATGTACACTAACTCACGCAAGTGCTTTCGGCCTCGCTCTGTTACTGCATCAGGAAATAAGCCTTGCCCTTGAGCTGCCATTAAGGTGACATTTTTCACTTCTACATAACAATCTGGCAGGTACTTATGCTGGCTTAAAAATATATCTATACGACTTTTTTCTTGGCCGTATTTTACCTCAGTTTGCAACTGGC
Organism: Pseudomonadales bacterium; assembly: GCA_034110645.1. Taxonomy (GTDB): domain Bacteria; phylum Pseudomonadota; class Gammaproteobacteria; order Pseudomonadales; family Balneatricaceae; genus Njordibacter. The sequence continues at coordinate 11,901 of JAWUYU010000015.1, read as the reverse complement.
CATAGCCTTGCAATTGAGTAATTGTGGCGTTATTAATAGCCTCCACAACCAAACCGTTAGCTCGCTGGGTATTGATACAAGCCAGAAAACGTTGCTCAACCTCTACCAACTCCCACGTGCAGGGATATTTACGCTTTTCGTTGGCCGAATCCCAGAACCAAACTCGACTATTAGGTTCAGCACAATTTTTCATAGACCCCGTATTAGGACAGTGCAAGGTCAATGCAGTTCCATCTAGCATCTCCACATCTGCCAAAAAACGCTTGTATCGTCGCTGTAAGGTGGCAGCCTTTAATGGAAATGAAAAGTACATTTAATATATCCAATGATTAGAACTGTGGTATACCTTATAGGTATAGGTATTATTACTTGCGATAGCTACTTTTATAAAAAACAGCTATACAGCGCAAAGCCTATAAATTGTAACTGAAAAAACCCTGAACTGGCGGCATTAGTATGAATAGTATGTTAAAACACCTAACATGGGCGCATTTTTAACTAGATTTAGTAAAATTATTCTGCTATTTTGTTGGCCTTAAATTACATCCAGAAATTGGGCCGTATACTTTAGTTATTAAAACTAAAGATTACCTCCCTCAAACAACGAATCAAGTTATGGAAAACTCAAACGCATCCCTGCTAAAGCATTTTACCCCATATAAGGTAAAAAACAGTGAAGAGTACATGAATTCAGACCAGCGAGATCACTTTAAAGCGATTTTACATGCCTGGAAACAAGACTTAATGGAAGAAGTTGACCGTACCGTTAACCACTTAAAGGAAGACGCTGCAAACTTTGCCGACCCTAATGACCGCGCCAGCCAAGAAGAAGAGTTCTCTCTTGAGCTTCGAGCCCGCGATCGTGAACGTAAGTTGACCAACAAAATCAATGACACGTTAGAGCTTATTGAGCAAGACGAATATGGCTATTGCGACACTTGTGGTGTTGAAATTGGCATCCGTCGATTAGAAGCCCGCCCCACTGCAACTTTATGTATTGACTGCAAAACCCTTGCAGAAATCAAAGAGAAGCAGCTAGGAAAGTAGGTTTAGCATGAGTTATATAGGCCGCTTCGCTCCAACGCCAAGCGGCCCTTTACACTTTGGCTCTTTAGTTGCTGCCCTTGCCAGTTACTTAGATGCACGTGCTAACAAGGGCCTCTGGCTAGTTCGCATAGAAGACTTAGATCCACCACGCACCGTACCTGGGTCCATTGACTCAATTCTCTCCTGCCTAGACACTTTTGGGCTACACTGGGACGGCGCACCCATGTTTCAAAGCCACCGCCAACAAGCCTACCAAGAAGCCTTAGAACAACTATCACAGCAAGGGCTAATTTATACTTGCAGTTGTAGCCGAGCGCAATTTCAAACTAACCCACTTTATATCTGCCACTGCTTAACTCACCCTCCTTCTGCACAAAGTGTAGCAAGGCGCATTGCTCTGCCCCATCAAAGCATTACTGTAGACGATATTATTATTGGCCCCCAAACCCAACATCTAGCCGATGACGTGGGTGATTTTGTAGTACAACGAAAAGACCAGCTATTCTCCTATCAGTTGGCTGTAGTAGTAGATGACGCTGAGCAAAATATAAGCCATATCATTCGTGGCAGTGACCTTTATGATCAAACACCCCGGCAAGCATGGTTACAAACCTGCTTAAACTGCGCACTACCCATTTATGGGCACCTGCCCATCATTACTAATAACCAAGGACAAAAACTCAGTAAACAAAATTTAGCGCAGCCATTAGATATAGCGCAAGCACCCACTTTATTGTCTGAGGCCCTAGAGCGCCTAGGTCAAGCTACTCCATGCACCTTACGTCAAGCTCCTGTTGCAGAACAATTATCCTGGGCAGTGGAGCAATGGGACATCAACAAGGTGCCCAAACACATGCAAGATCCTGTGGCCTTTGCCTAGCTAACAAGTAGCCTTTGTCTAGCTAGCTAGGCAATGGTAGAATGCTCGCTATATTTGTTTTTTTGATTTTCCACCGAACTGAGTCGACGACCTCTATGGGTTTTATTTCTAAGCTGGTTAACATGGTCAAAGGTGACCAACCGGCAGCAGCAACAGCGCCAACAGGCCCCAATATCATCACCCGCGATCACCATGATATTTCTCGCCGCGACATTAGCGACAATGCCCTTAAGGTGCTTTATCGACTAAAAGATGCAGGCTACCAAGCATTTTTGGTAGGCGGTGGTGTGCGTGACATTCTCCTGGGCAAACAGCCCAAAGATTTTGACATCGCTACCGATGCACACCCCGAACAAGTACATAAGCTATTTAGGAACTCCATTCTTATTGGCCGACGCTTTCGCTTAGTGCACGTTCGCTTTGGCCGTGAAATCATCGAAGTGGCTACATTTAGAGCCAGTCACCAGTCCAGCGAAAACAGCAACCAAGCCAAACAATCCGAAAGTGGTATGTTATTGCGTGACAACGTTTATGGCACCGTAGATGACGATGCTATGCGTCGAGATTTCACCATCAACGCCATGTATTACAACATTAATGGTTTCACTATTCATGACTTTGCTGGCGGCATTGAAGACATAGAAAAACGCAGTATCCGTATGATTGGAGACCCACAAGCTCGCTACAGAGAAGACCCTGTGCGCATGCTTAGAGCCATTCGTTTTGCTGCTAAGCTAGACTTTGAAATAGACCCAGCCACTGCAGAGCCAATGTATAGCTTAGGCCATCTGTTGGAGCCTATTCCTGCAGCCCGCATGTTTGAAGAAATATTAAAGCTTCTGTTATCTGGTAATGGCGAACAGACCTACTATTTATTGCGTGATTACGACTTATTTAAGTTCTTATTCCCAGCCACCGACGCTGCCATTGAGAACGACCAATCAGAAGATTTCCAAGTTGAAGAGTTTGTTGTTTTAGCCTTACGCAACTCAGACGAACGAATTGCTCAAGGAAAGAGTGTCACACCTGCTTATTTATTGGCTGCCTTACTGTGGCACCCGCTGCAGCAAAAACTATCTCAAATTCGTAATATGCCACCCATTCCTGCCATGCACCAAGCGGCGCAAGATGTCATATTACAGCAGGTTAAGCGCACCTCCATTCCACGACGATTTAGCACCCCCATGAAGGAAATTTGGGATATGCAGCTAAGGCTGCCAAGACGCCACGGCAGTCGAGCAGCAGAATTGGTAGACAACAAACGCTTTAGAGCCGCCTATGACTTTATATTATTACGTGAAGCCAGTGGCGAAAACCTAGAAAACTTAGGCGAATGGTGGACAGAGTATCAATTTGCCAGCGGCGAAAGACGCGAGCAAATGACTAAAGAACTAGGCAAAGCTGCGCCGAAAAAACGCACACCTAAAAAGCCAAAAGAGCCAACAGTGCCAGCAAAGAGCGAAGATGATTGACGCATACATTGGCCTAGGCAGTAATCTGGACAACCCCAAAGAGCATGTTAAACAGGCTTTAGAGGATCTAAAAAAACTGCCACAAAGCCAATTACTGCTAGCTTCCAAGCTGTACTTGAGCAAGCCTGTGGGCCCTCAAGACCAAGATGATTTTATCAATGCTGTGGTTTTACTAGTGACCGAGTTAGAGCCTTTAGCCTTGCTGGACCAATTGCAGGCTATAGAGCAACGCCACCAACGTGTGCGTGAACGCCACTGGGGCCCCCGCACCCTTGATTTAGACTTACTATTATTTGGTGATCAATGCATTGAAAACTCGCGCTTAACTGTGCCTCACGCCGAACTAGCCAACCGCGATTTTGTGGTAGGCCCATTGTTCGAGCTTAGCCCAGAGTTAATCCTGCCTAGCGGCACCAGGTTACAAGAGCTCTTACAACGATGCCCTATAGATGGTTTAATTTGTGTTGACGCCTAGCTAACCCCACCATTCGGAGCTAATGCCCCATGTCCAGAACTACGCTACACAGCCTAGCCAGCCTTAAGCAGGCCGGAGAAAAGGCTACCTGCATAACCAGCTACGATGCTAGCTTTACCCAGCGAGTGAATCAAGCCGGCATAGACATCATCTTAGTGGGTGACTCTTTAGGTATGGTATTACAAGGACATAATTCCACCCTTCCAGTGACTATGGAGCAAATGGTGTATCACACACGCTGTGTAGAGGCTGGTAATAGCAACGCCCTTATCATGGCCGATATGCCCTTTATGAGCTACCGCACAGTTGAGCAAGCTATGACCAGCGCCACAGACTTGATGCAGGCCGGCGCTCAAATAGTAAAATTAGAAGGTGGGTTGTGGCTCAAAGACACCGTGTATAAACTCTTTGAGCAAGGCATTCCCGTATGTGCCCACTTAGGGCTCACACCTCAAGCTGTTCATAAGCTAGGTGGCTATAGAGTGCAAGGAAAGACTCCAGAGCAAGCAGCTAGCCTACTCAATGAAGCTTTAGAGCTAGAAGCAGCAGGTGCTAGTATGATTTTATTAGAGTGTGTACCTAGCAGCTTAGGCAAGGCCATTACGCAGGCCGTTTGCGTACCTGTTATTGGTATTGGAGCAGGGCCAGACACCGACGCACAAGTGCTAGTAATTTATGACATGCTGGGTATTACACCCAATAAGCCTGCACGATTTGTGAAAGACTTCTTACAACAAGAAGGCGATGTTCTGAAAGCCTTAGAAGCCTACGTTTTAGAAGTAAAAACTGGCCTTTTCCCTGCCCCTGAACATTGCTTTAGCTAAACCTGCGACATCATAACTATGCATACCATCGACAGCATCAGCCAGCTTCGTAACCACCTTTGGCAAGCCAAATTAGATCATAAAGTCATCGCTTTTGTACCCACTATGGGCAACCTCCATGAAGGTCATTTACAGCTCATCGACCGCGCTTTAGAAGAAGCTGATTTAGTCGTTTCTAGTATTTTTGTGAACCCACTTCAATTTGGCCCAGGCGAAGATTTTAATGGCTACCCACGTACATTTATGGCCGACCAAGAGAAACTAATGAGCCGTGGCTGCCATGTGTTGTTTGCGCCCACCGTAGATGAAATGTACCCCACCACCAACATTAGCTCTACTGTAGTAAAAGTACCTCACCTGAGTCATTTTTTGTGTGGCGCTAGCCGACCAGGACATTTCACAGGTGTAGCTACTGTAGTTAGTAAATTGTTTGGCATTGTTCAGCCTGATATAGCTATTTTTGGACTCAAAGATTACCAGCAGTTCTTGGTGATTAAACAGCTCACCAATGACCTTTGCCTACCTGTGAAAATCATTGGTGCACCGATTGCACGTGCAGAAAGTGGCCTAGCGTTAAGCTCACGAAATGGTTACCTAAGTACTCAGGAATTAAAGCAAGCTGCACAACTATATGCTTGTTTGATAGCTTGCCGAGTAGCTCTTGAAGCGGGTGAAACTGACCTATCAAAACTAGAAGAGCAGGCTCAATGCCAGCTCGAAGCTACTAAATTTACGCGTGACTACTTCAAAATTTGTCGCCAAAGTGACTTACAGCCTGCCACCACGGAAGACAAAGATCTGGTCGTTGTAGCCGCCGCTTATTTAGGCAAAGCAAGGCTCATAGATAACATTCGTTTCACTTTGGGTTTATAGGCAACCCCTTGTTCCCTGCATTGGCAGCATTTACCTATTTATGTGCAATAAAAAGCCCCGCAGACATCTCTGTCTCACGGGGCTTTTTATTGCCTTAAAGTTATTGCTTTAAGGTTATTGGTTTTAGGCTAAACTGCGAAGCTAACCTAAGCCAAGCTTACACGCCATACATATCGGCCATAGCTTCTAGGCCAATAGCGCGGATTTTACTTGCATTACCCGCTGCACCAAATGACTCATAACGATTTTGACACAAGGCCTGCATCGCACTCATGGTCACTTTAAGGAATTTTCGAGGGTCAAACTCACCTGGATTTTCGGCCAAGAATTTACGTACGGCGCCAGTAGAGGCTAAACGCAAGTCTGTATCAATATTAATTTTACGCACGCCGTGCTTAATGCCTTCTACAATTTGCTCTACGGGCACACCATAGGTCTCTGGAATAGCTCCGCCAAATTCATTAATAACAGCTAACCATTCTTGTGGCACTGAAGAAGAACCGTGCATTACAAGGTGAGTGTTAGGGATTTTGCTGTGAATTTCACGAATACGATCAATCGCTAAAATATCACCTGTGGGTGGGCGGGTAAATTTATAAGCACCGTGGCTAGTTCCACACGCAATTGCTAGGGCATCTACTTTTGTTTGGGCTACAAAATCTACAGCTTCATCTGGGTCTGTTAGCATTTGTTCCATAGTGAGTTTGCCTGCTGCACCAACACCATCTTCTTCGCCTGCTTCGCCGGTTTCTAAAGAACCTAAACAACCCAGCTCGCCTTCTACGGAAACACCACATGCATGAGCCATTTCTACAGTGCGCTTAGTCACTGCAACGTTGTACTCATAGCTAGTTGGTGTTTTAGAGTCCTCACCTAAAGAGCCGTCCATCATTACTGAAGAGAAACCCATAGCAATAGCACGCTGGCATGTAGAAGCCGAGTTACCATGGTCTAAATGCATACACACAGGAATATGAGGAAACTCTTCAATGGCCGCTAAGATCAGGTGCCTTAAAAAATTTGACCCAGCATACTTACGAGCACCGGCGGAGGCTTGTACAATAACAGGGCTATCTGTTACATCTGCAGCCTGCATAATGGCACGCATTTGCTCTAGGTTATTCACATTGTAAGCTGGAATACCGTAATTATGTTCTGCGGCGTGATCCAGTAGTTGGCGCATACTAACTAAAGCCATGGGTGTTCTCCATTCTATCTAATATAATATAAATTAAGCTGGCTGAGCTGGCCTGCGTTGGCCTGCGTTAGACTAAGCTAGCTTAAGTAAATTTCTAATTACAGGCCACGTTGCTCTAAAATAGCCACTGCAGGCAATTCTTTGCCTTCTACAAATTCAAGGAATGCACCGCCACCTGTGGATATATAAGACACTTGGTCAGCAATCTCGTACTTGTCTACGGCAGCTAGTGTATCACCGCCACCGGCGATAGAAAATGCAGGTGATGCAGCAATAGCACGTGACAATATTTCGGTACCACCGCCAAACTGGTCAAATTCAAATACGCCCAAAGGGCCATTCCAAATAATAGTACCTGCATTATCAAGAATGCTGGCTAAATGGTGAGCGGTTGCAGGGCCCACATCCATAATCATATCGTCTGCTGACACATCGGCTGCGTTTTTAGTAGTTGCCGTAGCAGTTTCACTAAATTCTTTGGCTGTCACTACATCTGTAGGTAAGGGGATAGAGGTTTTTTCCATCAGTGCTTTTGCATTGGCTACTAAACTAGGCTCATATAGAGACTTGCCTACTGGGAACCCGGCGGCAGCCAAGAAGGTATTGGCTATACCACCACCCACAATCAGCTGGTCCACTTTATCTGATAAGGTTTCCAATACAGTAAGCTTAGTAGACACCTTAGAACCGCCTACAATGGCAACCAGTGGTCTCTTAGGGTTGTCTAAGGCCTTGCCTAAAGCATCTAGCTCAGCTACTAACAAAGGCCCTGCACAAGCGATCTTTACAAATTTGGCGATGCCATGAGTACTGGCCTGCGCACGGTGGGCGGTGCCAAATGCATCGTTCACGTATACATCACATAGGGCAGCCATTTTTTTGGCCAAAGCATCATCATTGGCTTTTTCGCCTGCATTAAAACGGCAGTTTTCCAAAATAACCAATTCGCCTTCAGCGATATCTACCCCATCTAACCAATCTTTTTGCAAACGCACCGTACACTGTAAGTTTTCTGCAAGGTAGTTTGCCACCGGCGCTAAAGAAAACTGCTCGTCATAAACACCTTCGGTAGGGCGGCCTAAGTGAGACGTCACCATCAATTTTGCGCCTAACTGCAACGCCACTTTAATACTAGGCAGAGCAGCTCTTAGGCGAGCGTCACTGGTTACAACACCATTCTTAATAGGCACATTGAGGTCTTCACGGATCAGCACACGTTGGCCACGTAAGTCTAAGTCGGTCATTTTAATGATGGTCATGGACTTTCCTGAGAGATTTTATGATCTGTATCAAGCATTGATAAGGCAACGTCAATCATGCGATTTGCGTAGCCCCATTCGTTATCGTACCAAGCTAATATTTTGATGAGTTGTCCCATCTTCATGGTTTGAGTTGCGTCAAAAGTGGCCGATTTTGAACAGTGATTGAAATCGATAGACACTAACGGTTGTTCGTTATAGCCCAATACATCATGCTCATCATTAGCCACGGCATCTGCCATGATTTTATTAATTTCTTCTACTGTTACATCACGGCTGGGGCGGAATACTAAATCCACTACAGACACATTGATAGTTGGCACTCGCATGGAGATGCCGGTAATTTTATCCGCTAACTCTGGCAACACCCAGCCCAAGGCTTCTGTAGCATGAGTAGACGTAGGAATCATAGATTGTGTTGCAGAACGACCACGGCGCAAATCGGTCTTATCGATCACTGTATCGGTGAGCACTTGGCCATTAGTATAGGCGTGAATGGTAGTCATTAAACCATCTTCAATCCCTATAGCATCATTTAATGGTTTCAGTATCGGTGCCATACAATTGGTAGTGCAAGACGCGTTGGAAACAATGCGGTGCCAAGGTTTAAGCTGATCATGGTTAATACCATAAACTACTGTGAGATCTACATCGGTGCCTGCAGCAGCACCAATTAAAACTTTGCCCGCGCCAGCTGTTAGATGTTGTTCGGCGAGTTTACGCTCACTCATCTTGCCAGAACATTCCATCACTAGATCTATATCTAAATCACCCCAAGGTAATGCCTGCGCATTACTTACTTGTAGTAAATCAATATTAATAGTGTCTGCAGCGCTAATGCGAGTGGATGTTGTTAGCTTTGAAACAACACTCATACCTCGCTCAGTCGCTGCTATGGTCGCAGGAAAAGCACCATGCACAGAATCATAGCGTGTTTCATAAACTACGGATTCGGCAATGCCTAAGTCATTAATGGCCACCACCTGCAACTGATGTTGCAGGTGGCGTTCCACAATGGCTCGCAGCACTGCACGACCAATGCGACCATAACCATTGATCGCAATGCGTTTTGCTTTATGCATAATAATTAACGAGTTACAGTAGTTCAGTTACGGTAGCAGCAATTTTTTCTGCTGTGAAACCATACATATCGAACAATTCATTAGCTGGTGCAGATGCACCAAAATCAGTCATACCAATCACTTTGCCAGTTAAACCAACATACTTGTACCAGTAATCAGCATGAGCTGCTTCAACCGCAACGCGCGCCGTAACAGAAGCTGGAAGCACCTGTGCTTGATAGGCAGTATCTTGGCGTTCAAATAATTCAGTACATGGAATAGACACTAAACGCACCTTGCGGCCTTGAGCAGTAAGAGCATCTGTAGCTTGTTGGGCAATACCCACTTCAGAACCCGTAGCAATAATAATGGCTTCTGGAGCACCGTCACAATCTTGCAATATGTAACCACCGCGAGCCACATTGGCTAGTTGGGCGGCGTCACGTTGCTGGTGTGGCAAGTTTTGACGCGAGAAAATCAAGGCTGAAGGGCCATCAGTGCGTTGTAGAGAGGTCTTCCAAGCCACGGCAGATTCAACTGTGTCACATGGGCGCCATGTGTCTAAATGTGGCGTTAAACGTAGGTTGGCAATCTGTTCAACAGGCTGGTGAGTTGGGCCATCTTCGCCCAAACCAATAGAATCGTGGGTATAAACAAACAACACACGCTGACGCATCAAAGCGGCCATACGTACAGCATTACGCGCGTATTCCATAAACACTAGGAAGGTTGCACCGTAAGGAATAAAACCACCGTGTAAAGCCATACCATTCATCATGGCCGACATAGCGAATTCACGCACGCCGTAATACACGTAGTTACCACTCGCGTCGTCTTTAGTGATGCCTTTAGTGCCAGCCCATTTGGTCAGGTTAGAACCTGCAAGGTCGGCAGAACCACCTAATAATTCTGGCAACATAGGGCCAAAAGCATTAATCGTATTTTGTGAGGCTTTGCGGCTGGCAATAGTAGAGCCTTCCGCTTGTAGTTGCTCAACATAGGCTTGAGCCTGAACTTCAAAGTCTGCTGGCAAATCACCAGCTACACGACGCAACAATTCTGTAGCTAATTCTGGGTGAGCTTTATGATAGGCATTAAATGCTTGGTTCCAAATCTGCTCAACATCATCACCAGCATCACGGGCATTCCATTCTTCGTAAATATCTGTGGGAATATCAAACGCACCGTGGGTCCAGTCTAACTGTTTACGGACTAACGCAATTTCGTCTGCGCCTAGCGGAGCACCATGGCAATCTTCTTTGCCTTCTTTATTTGGTGAACCAAAACCAATGATTGTTTTACAGCAAATTAAGGTAGGTTGATCCGTATTAGCCTTAGCTGCTTCAACGGCAGCAAACAACGCATCTGCATCGTGGCCATCAATAGCAGGGATTACCTGCCAACCGTAAGCTTCAAAACGCTTAGGAGTATCGTCAGTAAACCAGCCTTCTACTTCGCCATCGATAGAGATTCCGTTGTCGTCATAAAATGCAATTAACTTACCTAGGCCTAAAGTGCCAGCAAGTGAACAGGCTTCATGAGAAACGCCTTCCATCAAACAACCGTCACCCAAGAAAGTGTACGTGTGGTGATCAATAATGTCATGGCCTGGGCGGTTGAATTGAGCAGCCAAGGTTTTTTCTGCCATAGCCATGCCGATGGCGTTAGTAACACCCTGGCCTAGAGGGCCAGTAGTAGTTTCAATACCCGGTGCATAACCGTATTCTGGGTGGCCAGCTGTTTTGGAGTGCAGTTGACGGAAGTTTTTTAGATCATCAATAGATAAGTCATAGCCACTCAGGTGTAACAATGAGTAAAGCAACATAGAGCCATGGCCGTTAGACAGTACAAAGCGGTCACGGTTTAACCATTCTGGGTTAGCAGGGTTATGATTCATGAAGTCATTCCACAAAACTTCGGCGATATCTGCCATGCCCATAGGGGCTCCTGGGTGACCAGAATTAGCCTGTTGAACGGCGTCCATACTAAGGGCTCGGATTGCATTAGCTAAATCGCGACGGGTTGGCATGAAAAACTTCCTTTAAAAGGTTAAATACACTATTTTGGGGTAAAAACGAAAAGGCGGGGGGTATTTTCTCTTACTCGAGCCTTATACACAATCAACATACGGTATTCTTGAGGCATTAATTAACATTTATTAACGATCTTGGCCCTAGCTCTTCATTACTCCTTTATTTAGCCAAACCTGTCAACACGATCCAAGGCTCCACATCGCCGGCCATGCCCAACACCTTACCCAATTCTATATGCTCAACGCTAAAGCCTGCGCCGTGGAGATGAGCTTCCAATTCAACTTGAGAGTAATAGGCGTAATATCGATCATATTTATCACGCTTTGAGCCTTCGCCAATTTTCATACCCAAATGCAGCACGCCTCGCGGCTTCAAAGCTCTATGCAGGGCCAATAATATAGCCCCAAAATCTTGCACTTTTGCATGCAACAAACTGAAGTTGGCCCACACACCATGATAAATGTCTGTGTAGTCAATATCACTAAATTTGGCCTGCCGCGCACCTATATTGAATTTATTATTGGCCAAGCTCACCATCCCTTCGGCAGCATCAATAGGGTCCACGCGTAAGCCTTTGTCACGCATCACAGCAGAAGCAATGGCTGGGCCACAACCCAAATCGAGCACATAGTTACCTTCCTTAAGCCGGTCAATAAAACGTAGCAGTATGGGGTCAACACCTAACTCACCAACCATTTTTAGGTAGTTTTCCACTTGGCCATTGTAGGCGATGATGGTTTTATGATCTGTCATGTCATTCAACTCCTCTTAATGCACTA
>JAWUYU010000014.1:0-19475 GCA_034110645.1 Pseudomonadales bacterium | reverse complement strand
TGCCGCGCGTATCGCTAGCGAACAACTTGTCAGATCAATGGAACGACTGGATCTTATTCACGAAGAAGGCCAGGAGCTTGACGCTCATATTCGCAAGCAATGTGAAGGTGCGGAACGCACTATTGCCTATGAAATCCACAAAGCACACCCAGAACAAGGTGTTATTGGCGCTGTAGCTGGCGAAATGAATCCGCCAAAAGAAACGCCTATAAAAATATGGCGCATAAGCGCGATCGATGGCCTTGACCAATATGCCCATAGCTTACCTATGTTCACCTTGACTATGGCCTGCTACGAGGACGGCAAACTCGCCCACTCTATAATCATCTGCCCAACCAGCGGTGAAGAATACTGCGCCAGTAAAGGCCGCGGTGCTCAATTGAATGGCCGCCGTATTCGCGCCAGCAAGCGTAGCAAGCTTATTGGATCTCAAATATTTGGTGGTAGCAACCAGAACCATGAAGACCTAACAGACTTCGATCGTGGCCAAGCCATTGCTCGAAACCTGTTTAGCCAAGGCGTAACAAACTATGCACAACTAAGCATCAACATGGCCCTAGCTTACACTGCCGCTGGCCGCTTAGACGCCTTATGGCACACGGGCTTAGATGAAACAGCAGACGCTGGTTTATTATTGATATTGGAAGCTGGGGCTTTAGCTGCAGATTTTAATGGGGGCACTGCCTTGAACAAGGGAGAGCTAGTTTGTGCAAATCCTAAACTACTTAAGCTTATCCTTAAAGCAGTACATAGCGCTTAGTTATAAGCCGCTAACATTGCTTCGCTGCGCTCGTAAAGACGAGTACAGCGAAGTAATACTTACTTAAGGGCGCTCTAAATCTTGCTCAAAACCCTCACCTTCTTCAAAGCCTTCGCCTTCAATAACTTCTTCTTTAGGCGGAATAATCAAATCTTCTTTACTAATACCTAACAACAACAACACGTTAGCTGCTACGTAAATAGACGAATAAGTTCCCACTAATACGCCAATGGTTAATGCTAACGCAAAACCATGAATCAACTCACCACCAAATACCAGCAACGACATTAACACCAAAAGAGTGGTAATAGATGTTACTAATGTACGGCCCAAGGTTTGCGTGAGAGACTCATTAATAATTTCAATGGTAGTACCCTTGCGCACTTTACGAAAGTTTTCTCGAATACGGTCAGACACCACAATAGTGTCGTTCAGCGAGTAACCGATCACCGCCAAAATTGCAGCCAATACTGTTAGATCGAAATCCCACTTAAATATTGAGAAGATGCCTAGCACGATCAGCACGTCGTGGACCAAAGCCACTACAGCCCCTATAGAAAACTTAACCTGAAAACGCAGCGCTACGTAGATCATTACAATCGCCAGAGCCAGCAGCATACCTAAGCCGCCTTGCTCAGTAAGCTCTTCGCCTACTTGAGCGCCCACGTATTCAGAACGACGAAGCTCAACCGACGAAGCTGAAGCAGACTGCAAAGCAGTAAGCACTTGCTCACCAACCTTGTCATTAAAGGTTTGACCCAGACGTACCAACACATCCTTTTCGGACCCAAAATTCTGTACTACAGCGTCATCAAAACCGGCTCTCTGTAACTGATTACGTACATCAACCAAGCTAGGAGCTTGCTCATAACCTACTTCGATTAATGTACCACCGGTAAAATCCAAACCGAACTGAAGCTGGTTAACTGCCAGAGAAACCAGAGCACCTAACACTAAGGCAATGGATATAGCCCCTGCAATTTTACGCAAGGCCATAAAGTCAATAATCTTCATGTCACTCATTTACTTGCTCCCATAAACCAAGGCCATATTTTAATATCAGTTATTTTTTTACCACCGTATACACCGTTCACCATGGCGCGACTCACAATAATGGCAGTAAACATGGAGGTGACAATACCTATGGACAAGGTTATAGCGAAGCCTTTAACAGGGCCAGTGCCCACGGCGTATAAGATAACCGCCACTAACAAAGTGGTAATATTGGCATCAAAAATAGTACTAAAAGCCCTTTCATAACCTGCGTGTATAGCCGATTGTGGAGCCATACCTGCTTTTATCTCTTCTTTTATACGCGAGAAGATAAGCACGTTAGCATCTACTGCCATACCCACTGTAAGTACAACACCCGCAATACCTGGCAAAGACAAGGTGAAGCCAAGCAAAGACATCACTGCTGCCACTAATAACAAGTTGAAAGCTAACGCCACGTTGGCAATAACACCAAAGACGCCATAAAAAGCCAACATAAACACAACTACAAAAGCCAAACCGATTTGCACAGAGGTTAAGCCAAGGTCAATGTTTTCCTGACCCAAGCTGGGCCCAACGGTGCGTTCTTCAACAAAATACATCGGTGCAGCCAACGATCCTGCGCGCAACAACAAGGCTAGCTCTGAAGCCTCACCCGAACCATCAAGGCCTGTAATACGGAAACTATTGCCTAAAGCAGTTTGTATAGTGGCCAAAGAAATAATGCTTTTTTCCACATAAGATTGACGCTGGTCAACCAGCACACCCTCCACTTCTACTACTTTCACACGTGATTTATGCTCTACAAAAACTACCGCCATACGACGTTTAACAGCATTTCGTGTAACTCGATTCATCAACTTACCACCCTGACTATCAAGGTCAATATTCACCTGAGACATACCACTTTCATCAAAGTTAGACTGGGCGTTAGAAACACTTGTGCCACTAATAATGAGATCTTTTTCTAAGGTTGCTTTGCGGGCTGGGTTAGATCTAAAAGTAAATTCTTCCGTAGAAACACGGGACGAACCAGGCTTAGCTTCTAGACGAAACTCTAGATTAGCCGTTGCACCTAGCACACGCTTAGCAGCGGCCGTATCTTGAACACCGGGCAGTTGCACAACGATACGGTTACGGCCTTGGCGCTGCACCAAAGGCTCTGACACACCTAACTCGTTAACACGATTACGCAAAGTGGTTAAGTTTTGATTGACTGCATAATCCTCAATTTCACGCACAGTGGATTCATTAAGGCTAACAAGAAGGTAATAAGCGCTGTCTGTATCTTCGGCACTCATCAAAAATTCACTATAGCTGGATTTAAGTAGAGATCGTGCTTCATCACGAACTTCTTCATCCATAAATTTAATACGCAAACTACCATCAGCTTCGTGAGAAACAGCACGATAACGTAGCTTTTCAGCACGCAATGAGGTTTTAATTTCACTTACGTATACATCTAAGCGCTGAGCCACTGCCTGCACCATATCCACTTCAAGTAAAAAGTGCACACCACCACGTAGATCTAAGCCCAGTTTCATGGGGCCTGCACCAACGTTAGTTAGCCAGTCCGGTGTGGTGGGGGCTAGGTTTAATGCAGTAACGTACTTATCCCCTAAAGCATCACTCAAAATCGCTTTAGTATGTAATTGAGACTCCGAGTCAGACACACGCACAAGTACGTTTTTGGCCGTTAACTCAACGCCAATAGCACTTAAGTTAGCCTGATCTAAGGCATCAACTACTTGATTGAGCACCTGCTCATCAATTACCGTGGCGCTTCTTGCTCCAGATATTTGTATAGCCAGATCATCTGGGTATAAATTTGGCAGAGCATAAAGCCCACCAAGGGCCAAGCTAACAATAATAAGTAAGCTTTTCCATAAGGGATAACGATTTAACACAGGCGTTCCTTGAAAAACAAGTCATAAAAAAAGCCCCATTGCAGGCCATAAAAGACCAAAACAACTAAGGCTTTAACACTGTAATATTAGATAGACTTAATGGTGCCTTTTGGCAACACAGAAGCCACAGCAGCTTTTTGGAAGTTGGCATCTACGCCTTCAGCTAAAGAGATGGTAATAAAATCATCATTTACTTTAACAACTTTTCCGATCATGCCGCCGTTGGTTACTACCTCATCACCCTTAGCTAAACCACCCATTAGGTTCTTGTGGTCTTTGGTACGCTTAGATTGCGGACGCCAAATCATAAAATAAAATACAGCAGCAAAAATCACCATCATAATCACAAGCGAACTGGTATCACCACCGGCTGCTACATGGCTGTCAGCCATGGCTGATTCAATAAAGAAACTCATATTATCTCCAACATTATTAGCTAAAAAAATTATTTATTATTCAAAGCAGGCGTTACCAAACCACGTCTACTATAGAAATCATCGACAAAGTCGTCCAATGTACCCGCTTCCAGAGCAGTACGCAATCCTGCCATGAGCCGTTGATAATAATGCAGATTATGAATAGTATTAAGCTGCGCTCCTAACATTTCACGACACTTATCTAAATGGTATAAATAAGCGCGAGAAAAATTACTACAGGTATAACAATCACATTCTTTATCAAGTGGCCCAGGATCTGTCTTGTGCACTGCGTTACGAATTTTTACTACCCCATCAGATATAAACAAATGCCCATTACGAGCATTACGAGTAGGCATTACGCAGTCAAACATATCGATACCACGACGCACACCTTCGACCAAATCTTCTGGCTTGCCTACACCCATCAAATAGCGCGGCTTATCGGCAGGCAATTTAGGTGCTGTATGAGCAAGTACCCGTAACATGTCGTCTTTTGGCTCACCTACAGACAAGCCGCCAATGGCAAAGCCATCAAAATCCATCTCCGCTAAGCCTTCAAGAGACTCATCACGCAGATGCTCGTACATACCACCTTGTACTATGCCAAACAAAGCTGAAGGACTGTCGCTGTGGGCGTCCTTACTTCGCTTAGCCCAGCGCATAGACCGGCGCATAGAGGTAGCTGCCTCTTCTTCCGTAGCTGGGTAAGGAGTGCATTCGTCAAAAATCATCACTACGTCGGAGCCTAGCTCTTGCTGCACCTTCATAGATGATTCTGGGGTCATAAATACCGTATCACCATTTACAGGAGACTGAAACTTAACGCCTTCTTCGTTAATTTTAGCACCAAGGCTAAATACTTGAAAACCGCCAGAATCAGTAAGAATAGGCTTTTGCCACTGAGTAAAATTGTGCAAGTCGCCATGCAGCTTCACCACCTCTGTTCCAGGCCGTAACATTAGATGGAAGGTATTACCTAATATAATTTCCGCACCGGTGGCCTCAATATCTCGAGGTAACATACCCTTGACTGTGCCATAAGTGCCCACAGGCATAAAACACGGAGTTTCTACCGATCCACGTGGAAACGTTAATCGACCACGACGTGCTTCACCGCTTTGGGCCAAACGCTCAAACTTCATAAAACAACTACGGCTCATATCCGCTCCAAAGCAGAAGGTTGTGGTGTCACTAACATAGCGTCACCATAACTAAAAAAACGATATCCTAGCTCAATAGCTTGAGCATAGGCATTCATTACGTAATCCCTGCCAGCAAACGCGCTCACCAACATCAACAAGGTTGATTCTGATAAGTGAAAATTGGTTACCAAGGCATCAACACTTTTAAAACGATACCCTGGGTATATAAATATATGTGTCTCGCCATTAAACGGTGCTATTTCGCCATTAGCACTGGCACTTTCTAGAGACCTAACACAAGTTGTGCCTACAGCAACAACTCGGCCACCATTGGCACGAGTGCTTTTCACTGCTTCACAAACTTCTTCACTCACTTCTACTAGCTCACCGTGCATATGGTGATCTTCTATGCGCTCAACCTTCACCGGCTGAAACGTACCTGCGCCTACGTGCAATGTAACGTAAGCAAAACTCACACCCTTCGCCGCTATAGCGTCTAACAAAGGCTGATCGAAATGCAACCCCGCTGTGGGCGCAGCTACTGCACCATGATGTTCGCCGAATACCGTTTGGTAGCGATCACGGTCTGCCGTGTCGTCTGGGCGGTCTATATAGGGAGGTAATGGCATATGACCTAATCGCTGCAACACATCTAACGCAGATTCACCGTCATCTAGAACAAGTTCAAATAGGGTGTCGTGGCGCACAAGCATAGTGGCCCACACTTCACCTTCTAATAATAATCGAGTGCCCGGCTTTGGGGATTTACTCGAACGTACGTGGGCTAAAAAATTACGCTCACCCAAAAGTCGCTCAACCAACACTTCAACCTTGCCACCAGATTCTTTCGCGCCAAACAAGCGCGCTGGGATCACCTTAGTATTATTCAACACTAACAAATCACCAGTTTGAAGAAACTCAAGCAAATCAGTAAAACCACCATGAGAAACCGCGCCAGACTCTCCATGCAACTGCATCAATCGACTCGCCGTGCGTTCGGGTGTTGGGTAGCGAGCAATAAGCTCGTTAGGAAGATGAAAACTAAAATCAGAAACTTGCATGAGACAAAAATGGGGCCAAAGTGTGAAAAATCAAGGGCCGTAGGCCAAGGTCACCTATAATACCCAATCTTGAGTGATTGTTCAGCACTTCTAAGGCTTAGATTTAGGTTTATTCATCTTTTCCAAAGCAAAGCCATTGACGAGTTTTGTTAACTCTGTATAATCCGCTCCACAATGTGCCGGTGTGGTGAAATTGGTATACACGACGGATTCAAAATCCGTTGCCTCGCGGCGTGGCGGTTCAAGTCCGCCCACCCGTACCATCTTACATTGTATTAAAGATCAATGACTTAACGGTTATTGGTCTTTTTTTATGTCTGGCTGTTTTTTGGCTTTCCGAATTCTTCCGAATTCTTTTCCGAATATACAGTAGTTTTGAAACTACTCATGCGAGTCAACTATTTCTGTTTTTCTGTCGTAGGTTCCAACCTGAGCAGCCGTCTTATGGCCCGAAAATAATTGCTTATCCCCTTCATAATCACTGATTGATTTAGCTTTGATATCGTGGAACGTGAAATCGAATTTCAAATTAGGATTTTTTGCCGACGCATTTAGCTTTGCTGATCTCACCCAATGCCGCAATACATCCTTAGTAATCCCATTACCACCCTTCCCAACAAACAGGCCTTCCATACCGGTAACCTCTTGAGACATTAGAGCTAGCCTAACGGCAGATCTTAACCTTTCAGTCCACCTCTTTATCTGTGCCTTATTTGTCTTACCCTGCTTTATGAACAACCCATCATCCAATAGGTGCGAACGTTTTAAAGTTAAGACGTCACCTTGCCTTGCTGCACAGCAGTAACTTATCTCCATCAAGGCTTGCAACTCTGGCCTAGCCTCTAAAAGCAACGCGCTATACTCTTCATCTGTAATGTATCGATCCCGGGGAGTTTCAGAAAATCTTCGTACATTATGGCATGGGTTCAACTTAACCTTTCCTCGCTCATACCCCCATGAAAACACCTTACTCATAAAGCTATGCTCTCTATTCGCTCGAATTTCAGCCACCGTTCCACGCTTGTCCATATATTGACGAATATGCTCGGGGAGAATTAAATCGACTGACATGTGGTCGAATACAGGCGCAACCATCCTAGAATTGCCTTGATAGTCGGATTGAGTACGTGGTGAAAGCTTAGTAAAGTCTGCTGAGTCGAAAAACTCATTACATAGCTCAGCAAAGGAACCAGACGAGATTTCAAACTTAGCCTTTTCTTCATCGTACCGCCGGATGACGGCAGCTGCACTAGAGGACAAGGGCAGCAAGCGAATACAAACATTATTTTTAGGCCTATACTCAAATGCCGACCTTCCTCTATATACCCTAGCCGGTAGCCACTCATCACCAATCGCCCTACGCCGGCCCATAGTTACCCACCAAGACTACTAAAATCTGGCTCATCTCTACCCAAGCCCAACGTGCGTAAATGAGAAGGATGATTCAAGTTATACCAGGTTGTATGAGGACACCCATATCTGTCTTTAATAAAAAAGACACCATGCTCCTGCAACGACTGGCATTGCTTAGCCGCTTGATCGTATCCGGTAACTGTTTTGATTTCGGTTTCGGTTAATAGTTCTGACATTAGTTATTCCCATGTAATTCCTTACAATGAATAGTTTAGACTTCTAAACTATTTTGTCAAGTTAATACCACAATAAGGTGTGTTTTTATAAATATTTAGAAGATTAAAGAAAAAACTGGATCAAACTTCAGATCGATAACTACCCGTTATTACGGCATAGACCACAACGTCTTGATCAACTTCACGCATTCCGTACTGGGGGTTAATAGGCTTCAAAAAAAACTTTCCACTATCTGCAACATAAACCCTGAATATGGCCTCTTCCGACTCTGGAATGGCAGCTAGCACTCGGTTGCCTATTGCAGGTGTTCTAGTAGGATCAAGAAAAATAACTGTGCCTTCAGAATAGCTACGCTCACCCATAAATGGGGACACCATACTGTCTCCTGCAACCTTTAATGCGAAGGAGCCTTCCCCCATACCTTCTGGGCATGGAGCCCACTCTACAGCGTCATCTGGGTCAAATGAGGAAGGTTTATTAATGATGCTTTTCGCTTTGCGCCAAGTCATGACAGGAACCAGCTTTACGCTGACCGACTGTAGCGCAGCACTAGATGCATTTGCTTTAGATTTACCATAATTTCCTAAAATCCATTCAGGGTTACACTTTAATAGTGTAGACAATAAAATCAGATTTTTCCCGCTTGGCGCGCTTAAACCATTAACCCACTGCGAAACGCCGCCCGGTGTAACGCCGATTCCGCGGCTCACATCGGCAGCAGATAGCCCAAGTTCACTCATACGCTGAGTAATGCGATTAGAAGTATTCATAGTTTAGTATTCTAAAGCTTGACATGTTTAGAGTCTTGAACAATAATATTTAGAGTTCTAAACTTTTAGGTTCTTACAGATGAGAAAAGCTGACATAATAAACCATTTCGGCACCCTTTCCAAAGTGGCAAGGGCGCTGGACATTACTCAGGGCGCAATCACTCAATGGCAGGAGATCATCCCTGAAAAGCAGGCAATGCGCCTTGAGCGGATAACTCACAGAGCCTTAGTTTATGACGAAGGCCTTTATCACAGGCCACTGATCACTATGCCGAAAGGCTAACCTTTATTATCAACAGAGGAGCTCATAATGAATCAAACGTCATTCATTGATCGCCGGAAACTTACCCTAACTGTAGCCATGTCAGTTGCGGAGGGAGCCGCTCTAGCCCAACTAATGAAACCGAGCTTTCTGGATGAAATAGCTAAAAATCTGCCCGATGAGGATGAAGCCTACCGCGCAAGGTCTGCAATTTATGCGATTGCGGATGAGCTGTGGCGCCTTGGGCACCACCCAAACTAGCCCAGCTATTGACCTACCCCATGAAACGGACAATTTACATCAATCAAGGTCTCTTGATTGAACTTGGTATACGCAATGCTGCACAAGGAGTCATCTTCGATTTGCTGACCAGAGCATCACAGTGGGCTACGCCTTCAATGATCCATAATGTTGAGTATTATTGGGTAGCGAGACAGGTAATCTGTAGCGATCTTCCATTCTTTAATTTACAGCCGGATACCGTGTACCGACACCTAAAGGAATTGGAAAAACTGGGCGTCATTTACTACGCAAAAGACGGCAAAAAAGATTGTATTCGGCTTACGGAAAAGTCCAAAAAATTAGTGCTCAACACTATGTCGGAAATAAATCCGAATTCCTATGTCGGAAAAAGTCCCGAAACTAACTCGGAAAAAAATCCGACATATCTTACTACTAGTATTAATCAAGAGAGTAATACGCGTACGCGAGACTTTGATTCTTTTTTTTGCAGCTACCCACGTAAGAAAAATCCTGATTTTGCTAGACAAGAATACGAGGCGGCAATAACCCAAGGCGCATCGCATCAGCAAATCATGGATAGCTTAAAAAATCATGCCGTTGATTGGCAGGATCGGGAAGAGCGTTATATCCCTTACGCTGGTAATTGGTTAGCCGCTGGTAACTGGAAATCTAAATACCCCGAGCGGGATAAATCGCTCAGGTTAGTGGTTGGTCGCCCACTTAGTCGCCAGGAGACTAGGCGGCAAATTACAAAGTCTGTTTTGGATGTTAGGAACACCGATTGGTGATTTTTTTTGCTCGGTAAATACGTTCGTTTTATCTGGACACACCCAGATCAATATTTTTTTTGTCATTGGTAGATTTTAGTTACCCCTAACGTTTGCTAAGAATTTCATGCAAGTTGAACGGATATAACAAGTGTCATCCGAACAACAAACCGGAGGTTTTATGCGTTACTTGAAGTTGAGAACCAACACTAAGCCCAGAGCCTGCGGGCTTGCCTCAGTCACTCCTTTGATTGTTGATGCCCCGCGCAAGTTTGCTAAACAAAAAAAAGAAACGCCACTGCAGCGCAAGCGTTGTCAGTTGATTACTGGCGCGCACGATTGTGGCAAGAGCCGCTGGCTCAACAGGTTGCATGAGGGATGGAAGCCCATCTGGGGAGCCAAGGTCAAATCCAGTCCTGTTTACCTTGGCGCACTTCAACCAGTGTCCACATGGACTGATCAGCTTCACGTTGAAAATTGGTTTGATCGTCAGCCTTCAGTTGATAAAACCAGACCGAACCGCAAGTGGCAAAGCCTAAACCAACAGCAAAGAGCGGATCAACTTGAACACTATTTGGCCGCTACAGGCGCGCTCTTGTTCATTGATGACGCCCATAGGTTAACAGGCCGCAAGCTTCAAATCGCACGCTTGTGCTTGATCTCAAGCAAAATATGGCTTGTAGCTTCCGCTGCAGAAAACCGACTGCCTCCCAACGTTAGGCCCATTATCGAAAGGCGAGACCCACAACGAATCAAGCTGAGCACCGATGCCAGTTACGACGCAACCACTACCTTGATGTGGTGCATGGTGTTTATCGCCTTGGTTATCGGATGGTGGGAAGTGTCCTTAGTGCGTGGCGGTGTGAAAATGCTTGGCTCAGGCCGCAGGGCAGCTAGACCAGACTAGGAGAATAATTATGAAAATTAGATATTATCTATACGCTTTGCTTGTGGTGCTTGATGTGTTTTTTATCGCGGCCTGGAGTTCATCGGCAGCGGCAGCGGAAATTAACCAACCCGGCAAGTTTGAGATTTGGCCAATACACAACCCTTGGCAAGACGTGACTCAACCAGCACCAAAGAGCATGCCGTTTGTTATCCCTCGGTTTGATAACGGCATAACCGAAATTCACACACCCATTGCGCCTCTAGCGGCTGCGCCAAAAGTAGACGCAGAAGGCATCTACTACGCAGTGTTAAATTGCTACCCAGAGCGAAGCAAGTTCAATTTGCAGATTGACCTGGAGAGCCGTTATTCAACAAGACGCATCTATGACGCAAGTCAAAACACCATTGGCAGGCATTACATCGCGCTAGTCGCTCGAATGCCACTTTACAGCGCCACAGACATGTCTAGAGAAAGAAACCGGGAATACATGCGCCGTACAACTACCGCACAAACGGTAGGCCTGCTAATAGCCGCTCTCGCCTCCAGAAATCACGCCTACCGAGAATTGGGCCTATACTCCGCCCTAGAGGCTAGATCTCAGATACGCGTCGCACAGGGTGTTGCAGACAGCTCAGAACAGATAGGTCATCTTGGTCGCGTTGCGGCCGCTCAGCAGTCATTAATCGTTTCCGAAAGCCAGCTAGTTCAATACCGCCTAACCCTCATATCACAATGTGGTGAAGGAGAATCCAGTGCCTTGAATTTCTACATCAAAGAGATGATTGAGCAGGGTAACGAACTATGAAGTGGTTTAATCACTGTATCGTAGCTGGCGCCACTACTGCCCTGATCAACCCAGTTTTAGTTCCTGTGGCCTGCTTAGGGGCAACTGCGCCTGATTGGCTTGAATGGGTATTTCAGGCAATGGGCAAAAAAGTAAAGCACCGCACCGTCACACATTACGTGTCAGTTTGGTTTGTAGGCATACTCTTCGGGTTTTTTATCTGGGATTTTAACGGCATTATCACCGCCTTTTGCTGGGGCGGGTTCACACACGTTATGGTAGACGCCATGCCCGTTTCAGGCGTGCCCTTTGGCCCTTACAGCGACCGTCGTTTTCACTTATTTGGTGGCCGTTTTAGAACAGGAGATCCAGTGGAGTATGCCATTAGTTTTGGCATAGTGGCGGTTTGCGCACTGCTAATTCAGTTTACCTATGCCGCCGGTTGGTACCCGTTTTTTTATGACTGGGGCGGCATGTATAGTGAAGGGGTGATTGATGCACACGAGTGGCGGGTTAATCGGTTTAGGTTGTTTTAGAGAAGATGAAGGCGTAAAACTTGTGCCAGCATTTGGACTTAAGCGAAGCAAGCACAAAGATTACAGTGCTATTCGTACGTAGCCTGAGAGGCGATATAAGGCCCTGAGAGGTGTCTTTAAATTAGGCCTGAGTTGACAAGAGGGCTGGAGGACTGGAGGTTAGAGGCCTCCAGCTACCCGACTAATGCTTTTCGTTCTTATACTTCGCAGCGAGGGAGACCAAGTTAAATGTTGAATACCTTTCTTTTGTTTTGACTGGATAGGTTGAGTACACATAATCAACAAAATCATTGAAATACATTGATTTAGTTTTTTCGATTACAGCATTTAAAATATTTTTCTCGCGCTCCGCTAAATCAAACTCTTCCGTATCGCCTTTGTATGAAATTACATATTTTGACGTTCCATACATTGTATTTTGGTGCTCAACCTTAAAACCAAGAGCAGTATGTGCTGCATTAACCACGTCATCAACATATGGCCCGTAGTGGTTAAAAACCCATTCAATATCCGTTAACTGCTTTCCATCTAGCAACGCTGAAAACCAGTCAGCCAAATAAACCATTTTTGTTAATCTAGCTTTAGTTATTTCTGATTTATGAGGGTATTCTGAACATAGGAAAGCTATAATTTGCTGTAGCTTTTTCATTTTCCAGCCTCCATTATTTGAAGAATATCCTCTTCAATAGATATACTTTTACCTTCTTGCTTAACATTAACTTCTTTATCAAACTGCAGGCTATCTCGAACAAACTTTGAAAGTTGGCCTTGATGGTCTCTGCAATACAAATCAATTTTTTTCTGTAGGCCATTTTCAAGAAAAGCGATTTCCTTTCCTTCAAAAACAATAACGCCAATATGAACATCTGCATCTAAAATTGCTATAGCGTAGTATCTACAGCTTTTCATTGTTAAAGATTCAATTTTTTCTTGTTTATAACCATATATTTCTAAAAGATATTTATTATACTCTTCATTAGAGCTTGAGTGTGGGCATTTCTCTTCAATATGGCTTCCATGCTCCCAGGCTTTGCTTATGACGCCCTGATTCAAAGGGAATTTTTGCCTATGAACTTTTGAGTAAGTTGGATTCTTAGAATTCCTTTCTAAAAGGTGAAATGCATCATCATGTTCAAAGTAAATTGTTACTCTAGAGTTACTGTCAAGTTCTAGAAATTTTGACATACTTTTTAGCCAGGTTTGTACAAGCTCACCATGCAGCCCAATCATTCTCGACTTGCTCTCTTGCAATTCTTCTTGAGCTGAATTCAGTGCGTTTTTAGTATCGTTTAATTGCTCATTATCTTCGCTTAGTTTCTGCATATCTTGCTTTTGACGATTTTGGTCTTTATACGTTCCCATTGCTCCGAATAGGAGCAGAGCAGCACCATAAAATAAGGCTGAAATAGGGTTAAACAAAACTAACCAGGCACGCCGAGAAGAGCCTGTATTAGCTTCCCAATTAGTACAAAAATCGTAACTTCCAGCATATGCGCCACCAACTGTTAAAATTACAGACCCAATGGCGGCACATGAAATAAACAATCCCTTTCCAACCCTATCACCAAGGTTCTTGAAAAAGTCTGAATTTCCACTAAATCCAAATTTTTTGAACAAAAACACACCCCTTATAAGTTTTCATACATACAGTAACATAACTCAAGAATTGGAGTCATTCTGACGAGCCCTGACAATCTATTTATGAGGCCAACAGGCCTCATAATAATTATTAGAGAGCCACTCTACTATTTTTTTATTCTAATGGCCCAGCTCTCAATGTCTTGAAAGTATAGCTCTTTTTTTGTGCATTGTTTGCCCAGTTACATCGAGTAGGGTGAGGCGTCACCGCCTCATCCCTCTCACAGAACCGTACGTACGGGCCTCGTATACGGCTCATGCAACCAACTATCCCATAAATTCAGGACTGTGACACCAACTTGTGTTGCGGCCATATCTACCAACTCCATCTCGTCATGCCACCACTTATTTTGCATGGCGACGTTCGATAAAGGGCTAAGAGCACTACGCCAACTCGCCATCTTGATCGACTTGAACGGGGGTTGATAACCTAACTGCTTCAGTCGCCTGTGCAGCTTGGCTGGCTTCTTCCACTGCTTAAGCTGGATACAGCGTAAACGCCGTCTTATCCAAGCCATCATGCCTGTCAGCTCTCGCTTACAATTTGTTATCTTAAAATAGTTCACAAACCCTCTTAGCACAGGATTCAGTTCTCGTATGACCTCTACGATGTTGTTGACTGTATTTCGACGGGTGACCCATTTCACTTTAGCTTTTAGTGACTGCACTTTCTTTGCTTGGATACGGGTAAATTCACTATGAATCTCCACTCCCAAGAACTTCACCCCGTCACGACTATTCGCGATGTGGGTTTTGTCTACATTCACTGTTAGCTTTAGCGGCCCTTCAAGATAACGCGTTGCTACACCCAAGGCATTGCGGGCAGCTGATTCTGAGCAACAAAGGATAAGAATATCGTCCGCGTAGCGGACGATTCGGTGACCCCTTGCTTTCATCATCTGATCAAATTGATCCAAATAAATATTGGCAATCAATGGACTGATCACGCCGCCCTGTGGGCTGCCTGTGATGCTCGCTTCATACTCGTGCCCAATCATCACGCCACTTTCAAGAAATAACCGTACCAAGCGCAGCACACTGCTATCAGTTACTTTTCTTTTGAGCTGTTGAATGATGATTTCATGGTCAAGGGTGTCGAAACATTTGGATAAATCCATGTCGACCACCCATTGCCGTTGGTAGCGCCGAATAAATACTTCGGCTTTGCCAATCGCATGTTGAGCACTTCGCCCTTTTCGATAGCCGTAGCTTGAGGGGTGAAACCCCACATCGAAGATCGGTTCAAGTATGTTGCGCAGCGCTTGCTGTACAATTCGGTCTCGAACAGCGGGTATCCCCAAAGCTCGCTCACCACCCCCACTTTTAGGAATGATCACGCGCCTTACAGGGAGCGGCTGATACCGCTTTTGTTGCAGTTCGAGCAGCAAGCTATCTAACTCCCTATCAAGGTTCACCTCAAACTCACTCAAGCTGCGTCCGTCTATCCCAGCCGCGCCCTTCGATCGTCTAACGTGTTTAAACCCATCAATCAGTGCCTGTTTAT
This sequence comes from Pseudomonadales bacterium, assembly GCA_034110645.1. Taxonomy (GTDB): domain Bacteria; phylum Pseudomonadota; class Gammaproteobacteria; order Pseudomonadales; family Balneatricaceae; genus Njordibacter. Next base: position 4,210 of record JAWUYU010000014.1, on the reverse strand, counting down.
TAAGCAACTGACCATAGAGACTGTAATATGCCTTCATTTAGCTTACCTGTCATCGCGATGACGGGTTAAGTGTTCATGTACTTTGAGGTGGTGTGTTTCTGCCCGCCTTTCCAGCGTTCTAGCTTACGCAATCTACTGGTCAAAACCGACTTACTCCCTTGTGCAATTTCACCATTGAGCCACTCATTTCCATGAGCACCCAATAGGAAGATCCAGCCTCGTCAAACTGCTTGTACACCCTCAATAGCCCATGATCACTGCCTGCCATGCTTATTGGTTACTTAGCCCCTTCGCACTTAGCCACCCCTTTTGAGGGCAGTAAGCCAGTCAAATGTCCATTGACTGTCGTCTTGGTTTTATCCTCCACACGGTTACCCGCTTTCTCAGGCCTAGACTTCAACACTACTACGGGCTCATCTGCCACCTCACACTCACCATGAACTTGAATTGCTTCTTATTCACAATGTCTGAACACACAGTGATCAATCACTTGCTTCAGATACAGTGCCAGGCTTCTCCGGTTATTACTCCGGCTCCCTGCAAGGTATTCCATCCTCAAGCACTACACATGGTTAACCGAGTATTGGGCTTCGCGCTATTTTGCACGCTTACCCCCATGTGTAGCCGAATCAGGTTCGCTTTCGCTATGTACACCTTACTTCTTATGGCTTCCTTCAGACCCCACCGTTGGCCAGTGACGCCCTTGCCATTCAGATTGCCTTCCCCTCGGTTGGGGTGACACAGTCGTCTTTCAGACTGCTGGGTTTGCCGGCGTTGCCGGACAAACAAAAAAAAGACATCAAACGATGTCTTTTTCAAAGAATTATTGGTCGGGACGGCAGGATTTGAAAAATGACAACAAGCCTTTATATTTTATCAATAAAAATTTTCTAATTAAACAAATATACCGCCAAATATTTTCTATATATATTTACCTTTACTGATTACATACCCAGGATTAAAGATCAAACCTGCAGTCTGCCGCAATAAAAAATCATTACCTTACAACGTTCTCGCCGCTCCCAAGTTGCTGGACTATCGTGTAACTTGTTGATTTACTTATTTAATAGTTTAATTATTTGCGTTTAAGCCACTCTCTTGGCGCGCCAATTCCTATTTGTAAGTGATTGTTTTTAATCGAATTGTTGTTCACTTACGGTTTTTGATACCCTACGACATACCCTAAAAGCTACAGGCTTGTAGCGTTCTGCGCTGGACTTATCAGGACAATTGACCGGATGTTTCCGTTGAGGTTGACCAGAATAGTAGCCGCTTAGGTTTACTAAAGGTCATTTTAGAACGATAGCAGACGTAGGTCTTGAGTCAGTATTAGGTCTTAAGCCAAAGGTTGCAGTGCTATTTATACGTACGTTTACGTTCCAACTCGCTTTGGGGTCTTGAGTGTTATTACCCTCTTTGCCTTTGTTTGGGCGGTTGCGCTGGGCTTGAATGACGCTAGCATCCACCATGCTAATTTCGCCGGCGCGTATGTACAAGCCTTGAAGGCTCAGTTGGCGGTTGATCTCGGCCAGCAATACCTTCATAAGATCTTGCTTCTCAAGCAGTTGGCGAAAACGCCAAATGGAACTGTGATCTGGCACGCTATCAGCGAGGCTCAGGCCTACAAAGCGGCGAAACAACAGATCTCTTGCGAGCTGTTTATCTAATCCTAGATCCCTCAAATTATGCCAGCTCTGTAGCAATAACGCTTTGAACATGAACAACGGTGGCCAGGCTGAATTACCACGGCGCTTAGCATGAATGTCACACAGAAGGTCTTCAATGGCCTGCCAGTCCATAAAATCATTGACGCCATCCAGTTCCGTCAAGGCTTCATGCTCTGAGACAAGGTCATCCGCCAAACTGCGTTGCTTAAGGTTTTTCCACGCAATGATAAATTCCTAACCTATTGTTTTATATATTATAAGTGCAGTTAAAAGGCTTGGATTTTCCACATAAACTGGTTAATTAATGTGTAAATGTCGTCTATTATAAATAGGGTGCTTAATTATTTGTAAAAAAACAGTGCAGATTCTTATTTTAGAGCTACTCTTATTTGTATATTAGAAATAAGCATGAACTATTGAAGTTTTGTGCAAAGGTCTCAAAGAATAGAAATTATTAACTCATTTTTGAGTTTTTTTAAAAGTCCCTAAGCGACAAAAAAAGATATAAGAAAATTACAGTGAACAAAGCCCCCGAGCTTACTATTTACTGATAAAGCACTTTTGGTTTGGGACAGACTGATCGAGTTCTATGTTTAGCCAGAAGCCGAGCGTCAGACTTTTATTGAGCCCTAGTTCAACGCTATTAACACACTAGCTCATGTGGCCAGTATAGTTGATTTTTTCTTGATACTAGCTAAACGGAGCGATGAACAGCTTTCTAGCTACTTTTTAATTTAGTGGGTGTCCTAAGTTTTGTGTGTTCACTTGGGTCATTAGACGCCTTTGGGTACGGTACTTAAGAAACTTGAGGGCGTCAGTTTTTTAACTTAAATATTTGAGTGTGTTCTTTAATACTATGAAAAATCGCCGTAATTACTACCGTATTTTGCATGTTCAGCCTGACGCCCCCTTCGAGTTGATTAAGTCTAGTTATCGAACTCTAATGCATACACTAAAGAACCACCCAGACCTCGGTGGTGAGCATGAAACAGCTGTCATCATTAATGAAGCCTATGACATCCTTACCGACACCAATAAACGCCAATCCTATGACAAGATACTATTCGCCAAGCGCAACAAAGCTAACCTAAGTCAGCAAAGCCATAACCAGCGCTCTGGTTCTGCAGACAGACAACGGGACAATGCTAGATCTGAACCTCAACCCAAACCTCAACAAGCGCCACCAATATCCGAAAAGTTTGATATCAACACCTCACCAGAACAGCGCAAGGTCCCAAGGGTTAAACTTGGTTCCCTGGTCAGTTTTTACTTAATAGAGCAACCCAAAGTCAAGTATCAGGGAACGATTATCAACTTCTCACCGTCGGGGCTGCAGATACAGGTTAAAGTGCCTATGGCAATCAATGGCAATATTATCATCCAATCACAACAACTTGCCGCCAAAGGATTAATCAGTTATTGCAGGCCCATTGGGCATAATGTCTGGCGTATTGGTGTACTACTGTTGGATACCCAATACAGGCAACGCCAAGGAGGTTTTTTCCGAGCCAGTGCTTAAACCTGCGGGCTACCCAAAAGTTATGGCACACTATAATCGCTGTGAATCCGTCTACACTAAAGTGATTCATGGTCTATAGTTATTAGACTTCCGTAGTACCTTTGCCCAGTCGTTTTGGGCCTTTTTTTGGTCTATTTTGAATCAAAATATAACAGTAATGAATCACATGGAAAAACCTATCATTGCGCCTGAAATGCGCATCTACGATCAGCAAGGCAAGCGACTCTATTTAAGCCGTGAAGAACGAGGCGAATTTTTGGATGACCTTCAAATTCTGCTATTCGGCTATTCGGCTTGAATATGCAACCTCCAAAATTGCCAATCACTCACAATATGCAGATTTAGTTCACTCAGGGTTGATTACTTTTAGGGCTCCGTTGCAAACAGCTGACCAGGGTGAGTTTATTTTGTCATTTCTACTTTTTAACTAAAAATCTAGCAGACAGTTAGTGATTAGCCGGATCTCTCCTACGAGGCCTTGTCCATATTGCCAAAATTTGAATTGGCCTTTTTTGAACATGTACATGGCTTCAAAACCTTTAATTGTGGCGTAGGCTGTTTTCATCGATTGAAATCCACGGACAGGAGTGATCAGGCGTTTCAACTTACCATGATCGGCTTCCACTCTATTGTTTAGATACTTTATCTGCCGATGTTATAAATCTTTTGGGCATTTGCCTTCTTTCTTTAGCTGTCTAATGGCCTCACCGTATGCAGGAGCTCTATCAGTATTGATCGGTAGCGGTTTTTCCCATTCGTTCAAACCCCTTAAAGCCTTACCTAAAAAGCGCTTAGCTGATTTAGCATTACGGCGTGATGATAAATAAAAATCAACGGTTCTACCCTGTTTATCAATCGCTCTGTATAAGTAGACCCACTTTCCTTTGACTTTGACATAGGTTTCGTCAACTTGCCAGCTTACGCCTGAGCGAGGTCGCCAGTACCATTTTAATCTCGCTTCTATTGCAGGTGCATAGCGTTGAACCCAACGATAAATAGTGGTGTGATCAACCTCTACACCACG
>JAWUYU010000013.1:0-14250 GCA_034110645.1 Pseudomonadales bacterium | reverse complement strand
TTACTTGATTAAATTGTTAAAGAGCGGTCGGTTAAGTGATCTGCTGTGAAGCTGTCTGCTCAACCGAGGTGGCGTATTATACCGAAGTATTCAGCGCCGTCAATCAAAATGATGTAAATAAATACTTTATTTTGACTGCTGGCTCGTTCATTAAAAACTTGCCAACCCCTTGCTTTATAAGACCTTTAATGACTTGCTTAACGCTTATCTAAGGCCCCTGTCACAAGGGAGCGCCATTATATCCATCGCTCAGAAAAGCACAAGGCACTTTGTGAAAATAAGGCTAAAAAAGATGGGTAATTTGAGATTTGAAGCAAAAACGATGTGAAATACGTTACGCTGTACGCAGCAGGGCACGCAATAGGTATGCAGAACCTGTGATATCGAGCCAAGCCAATCCAAGCCTGGCCGAGACATGTTAGATCTTTGAGCTACGCTCAAGATGACAAAAAATGGAAGCCTCCGGCGGACGTAGCCCGCAACGAAGGATGTCTACATCACCAAATGGCGAATATCGCCCAGGATTTTTGCTAGGTACTGAGTAAAGCGCGCAGCATCTGCTCCATTTACAGCACGGTGGTCGTAAGACAAAGATAACGGCATCATTAACCTTGGCTCAAATTCATCACCATTCCAACGCGGCTGCATTTCAGCTTTAGACACACCCAAAATAGCAACTTCAGGCGTATTCACAATAGGCGTAAATGCAGTACCTCCTATGCTACCTAGGCTTGAGATGGTAAAACAACCACCCTGCATATCTGCAGGCATCAACTTTTTACTCTTCGCCTTTGCACCCATAGCAATAATTTCTTCAGACAACTGCCAAATGGATTTTTTATCTACGTCACGAATAACGGGAACCATAAGCCCTGCTGGCGTATCAACAGCAACACCGATATTAATATAACCCTTTTGAATAATGTGCTCACCATCATTATCTAACGACACATTAAACTGCGGGTACTCACGCAAAGCCATGGCACAAGCTTTGAGCATAAAGGGCAACGGGGTGACCTTAGTGCCTTTTTGCTCAGCTTCTGCCTTTATCCCTTTACGGAAAACTTCTAGCTCAGTAATGTCAGCATGGTCAAACTGGGTAACATGAGGAACATTAAGCCAACTGCGTGTCATATTCTGCGCAGTAATACGCTGAACCTTACTCATTTTAATTCGATCAACTTCACCAAACTGACTAAAATCGATAGCTGGGGGCTGCTCAATACCATGACCCTGCATAGATACAACGGCTGGCTGCTGCAACTTTTGTTTTACAAAAGCCTGTATGTCTTCTTTTAACACACGATCTCTTGGGCCTGTTGCAGTGACTTGCGACAGGTCCACACCCAACTCGCGAGCTAACATACGCACAGCTGGGCCAGCATGTGTAGCACCAATATGAGATAACGTTTCTTTAGCTTGAGGCGCAGGTGACTTCTCTAACTTAGCCACCTCAGGTGCAGGTAAAGGTACAGGAACAGGTACAGGAACATCATCTAAAGGCACAGCCACCTCAGGTACAGATGAAGCTGCCACTACAGGTATCTCTAAGTTAGTTTTGGCCATTAACACAGCTAGAGTGTCGCCAACATTAACTTTTGAGCCCTCTGCCACATTAATTGATAACACAGTACCCGCAAAAGCTACCGGAAGCTCCATGGAGGCCTTGTCTGTTTCTACCACGATTAAACTATCACCTTCGGCCAGCTCATCGCCCACCTTAACAGAGATCTCTATCACCTCTACATCCGTGGCACCTCCCATATCCGGCACCAAAGCCAACTGCTCTGTTTCTGACGCTACAACTGGAGACACAGAAGGTTCTTCATTAGCTACTACCGACGCTGTGGATTGTAGCTCTTTTTCTGCACTGGGCTCTTTTTCTGCGCTGGGCTCTTTTTCTGCGCTGGGCTCTTTAGCTTCATTCGCTTTACTCTGAGTTTCTATTTCCACCATTATGTCACCAAAATTACAGGTGTCTCCCTCTTTTAAGGCAATGGATTTAATTAGACCAGCTACTGATGCAGGAATTTCCATCGACGCTTTATCAGTTTCAACTACGATAATGGAATCGCCTTCGTTTATAACATCACCAACAGCTACGCAGATTTCAATCACTTCTACGTTTTCTGCACCACCCAAATCTGGGATCATCATATTACTTGTCGACATGTATTTATCCTCTTCTCGTGCGCAGCTTACAGGTGAACCGGATTAGGCTTATCACTGTCGATATTAAACTTCTTAATGGCACGAGAAACCTCACTCACCTCTATGGTACCGTCTTCTGCTAGGGCTTTTAGAGCAGCCACCACAACGTAATAGCGATTAACCTCAAAAAACTCTCTCAGCTTTTGGCGACTATCACTACGGCCATAACCATCAGTGCCCAAAACCTTATAATTGGCTGGTACAAACTCACGAATCTGCTCAGCAAAGGCTTTTACATAGTCTGTAGCAGCAACAACCGGGCCTATCTGGCCAGACAAGCACTGTTCTACATAGCTTTGTTTGGGCTGTTCTTCTGGGTGCAACATATTCCAACGACCCACATCCTGCGCATCACGCCCTAATACATTAAAGCTTGTAGCACTCCAAACATCTGCACCTATATCAAACTCTTCTGCCAAAATTTCTGCAGCCGCCTCAACTTCTCGCAAAATAGTACCACTACCCAGTAGCTGCACACGCTTTTTAGCTTTGGACTTAACTTCTTTTAACAAGTACATACCTTTCACAATACCAGCCTCACAACCTATAGGCATGTCTGGCTGATGGTAATTTTCGTTCATCACGGTAATGTAGTAGAACTTATTTTCCTTGAGGTCATACATTCGATGCAAGCCATCTTGAATGATGACAGTAAGCTCGTAGGCATACGTAGGGTCATAAGTGACACAGTTGGGGATTAAGTTACCCATAATATGACTGTGCCCATCTTCGTGCTGTAAACCTTCACCGTTTAATGTTGTACGGCCTGCGGTAGCACCAATAAGGAAACCACGAGCCTGACTGTCGCCAGCTGCCCAAGCTAAATCACCAACACGCTGAAAACCAAACATTGAGTAGAAAATATAAAACGGAATCATAGCGTAATTATTGTTACTGTATGAAGTAGCACAAGCCAACCATGCAGACATAGCCCCTGCTTCATTAATACCTTCTTCTAGTATCTGTCCTGCCTGATCTTCACGGTAGTACATCACCTGATCTGCATCATGGGGCACATACTTTTGCCCTTCGGCAGTATAAATACCTAACTGTCGGAACATGCCTTCCATACCAAAAGTACGCGCCTCGTCTGGTACGATAGGCACAACTCTCTGACCAATTTGTTTGTCTTTAACCAGCGTAGTTAAAGTACGAACAAACGACATAGTGGTAGACACTTCACGCTTACCACTAGATTTTAACTGGCCACCTAAAGATTCTAAACTAGGCGTTTTTAGAGACTCAAAATGATTACGACGGCTAGGTAATACGCCACCCAGGGCCTCTCTCCTTGCACGTAAGTACTTCATTTCTGGCGTATCTTGCGCTGGACGGTAATAAGGTACCGTTTTGATCTGTTCCCTAGTCAATGGAATATTAAAACGTTCGCAGAAGCTTTCCATTTCATCCATATCTAGCTTTTTGAGAGAATGTGTTGGATTCTTTGCTTCGCCCGACTTACCCATACCGTAGCCTTTAACCGTTTGAGCTAAAATAACTGTGGGCTTACCTTTCGTGTGTGTCGCCTCATGATAGGCCGCATAAACCTTATATGGGTCATGACCACCACGATTAAGCTTCATAATATCTTCGTCGGTGTAATCTGCCACCATTGCTAGTAATTCAGGATATTTACCAAAGAAGTGCTCACGAGTGTAAGCGCCGCCCATGGCTTTGTAATTTTGTAACTCACCGTCCACTACTTCATTCATGCGCTTTTGTAGTAAGCCATTGGTGTCACGCTCTAATAATGGGTCCCAATGACGCCCCCACAGCACTTTAATAACGTGCCACCCGGCACCCCTAAAGATACCTTCAAGCTCTTGAACAATTTTACCATTACCACGTACAGGGCCATCTAAGCGCTGCAAGTTACAGTTGATGACAAAAATTAAGTTGTCTAGTTTTTCGCGCCCAGCTAGTGAAATACACCCTAAAGATTCAGGTTCATCACATTCGCCATCTCCTAAAAAGGCCCATACTTTACGGTCCCCATTTTCAACTAATCCACGTTGCTGCTGGTAGCGCATAATGTGGGCTTGATGGATGGCCTGTAATGGACCTAAGCCCATTGAAACCGTAGGGAACTGCCAATAATCAGGCATCAACCATGGGTGAGGATACGAAGACAAACCATTGCCATCTACTTCACGGCGAAAATTATCCATCTGCTCGTCAGTAAAGCGCCCTTCTAAATAGGAACGAGCGTAAATGCCAGGGGAAATATGGCCTTGGAAGAACACCAAGTCACCTTCTTGCTGATCTGTATTACCGCGGAAGAAGTAGTTAAAACCCACATCGTACAAAGTAGCAGATGAGGAAAAGCTGGCAATATGTCCACCTAAACCGTCGTCATTGTCATTTGCGCGCATTACCATAGCCATGGCATTCCAGCGAATCAAAGAGCGAATACGTCGCTCCATAAACAAGTCGCCGGGCATATGTTGCTCATCTTTTAGAGCAATGCTATTTACATAAGGTGTGGTCAGGGAATTTTCTATCTTCGCACCTTGTAAACGGGCTTGTTCGCCCAGCTGGGCCAAAATGTATCGGGCACGATCTGCGCCCTCGTTTTTAATGACCGATGTTAAGGCATCTAACCATTCTTGAGTTTCGATTGGATCTATATCTGAATGAGACTGCAACACGTTTTCCCCTATCCACTATTGCTGAAGAGAATTTCTCTTCAGCACGCCATAAAATATTATGTAGTAATACTACAATAATTACAAAAATAATGCCAATTTACGATAAAAATACAATCATACCGTAAATATTTTACATTTCTAAAATCATGCCCCAGACCTTATCATGGGGAGCTATTGGCGGTTTGATTCTTGACTTTGCGCTATAATCGCCTCTTCTATAAAAGCCAAATAATTATGAGCGGCATTGTGAGTGCGAAACATTCCCAACTCACCAGCTCTACAATCTGAAAATATTAGTGATGTCGGGTTTTTAGTAACGCGGGAGACAGCTGGAGCATTTCCTTTAGCTATTGCTAGTAGGTCTTTTAAATAACTGTGCTTGTGCATGTTAATCAGAAAGTAACTTTTTTGCATTGAAGACGTAGTTAGTTATTGATGGTAGCTACCAGTTAATCGTATCTCCCTGCCAATCGAGATAACTTGCAGTTTGATCCAATGGTGTTTCTTCGACAATGGCTAATAGCTGTTTAGCGACAAATTCTGCAGTAAATAGCTTATTTGCAGGCACATTTTTTTGAAATGGCTTTGATAAAGGCGTATCAGTCGTACCTGGATGAAATGCAATTAACTTTATATTTTGGGCTCTGCGGGCTAACTCTATTGCCGCAGTTTTAACCATCATGTTTAAAGCTGCCTTTGATGCTCTATAGCTATACCAACCACCTAAACGATTATCACTGATACTGCCTACTCGAGCGCTAAATATCACGAACTTGCAAGGTGATTTCCCTATCAATAAAGGCGTTAATTTTTGAATCCACAACATTGGCGTTAAGCTATTTGATGTAATAACGTCGATAAACGCTTGTGCATCAAAGTCTTCTAAGCGTTTTTCTGGTTTAATATTCTGACTATGCAAAATGCCATTGCACACAAATACGCGTGTTATTGGCGCATGATTATATTGTGCTAATTGCTCGATAGCTTTATCAATTGACTCTGGCTGATAGTTTGCAACCGTAATAGTTGTCACCTTACCTTTTATTGCCTCGCTAGCCACTAGATTACTATTAGCTAGGCCTCTGCTAATCAAGATTAAGTCAGTGCTTTCTGAAGCTTTTATTTGCGCAGCAATGGCTTTGCCAATATCGCTATTTGCGCCGATGATCAGTGTTTGTTCTGTTGTCACAAAAGGTTCCTGAATTACAGTTAGTAGTTTTAATGTTAAATGCTTTTGCCAGTAGCGCCGAAATTTGATGGCGGTATTTAGCTAAACCTAAATATACCCAATGACTTATGGTTTTAAATACAGGCCAATTTAATGGTGCAACCCAAAAGCCTTTACCTACCAAAGTCCAAGCTCTGTGCGTTACCGCTAGCCCTAATAAAAGCTGTCCGTTGTAATGGCCATGCAATATTTTCATAGCTGCATCAAAGCTAACACTTGGGTAGATCGCAGCAAAGTCGTTTTGGTGTATATCTACCAAACTAATAACATTGTTTTGATCATGCTTTTTCAGATGCGCCATTTCTGTTGCACATAATGGACAGTTGCCATCATAAAAAATTGTTAACATGAATTACCCACTAAAAATTTTGTTTACGTAAATTACATTTATCAAAACATAATACAAACTACGTTATTATAACCAATTATTGATTGATTGATATTGAGCGCTATAGCAACAATTTTCAAGCTTACTAATAACATTTTACCTTTCATTACAGTCCAAAATAACCGTCCTTCATCTCTTTGGTCAAGTTTTCATTTACTGCATAATAGATTCACAATCACCTTACGAGTTGGATGTTTCAGCTCATAGGCACCATAACATCTTGGCTAACATGAGGTTTACTCCGTAGCCTATAAACCCTTATAGGTTCATTGGTATTACCAACAACCAAAATATGAAGCCTACACAGGTTAAACCACAGGGCCGCACTCCACTGTCTTTATTATTTGTTCTCTAAACCCACGCTACGGCTGTGGTATCATGAACTCAACTGAACTACACCAATTCTAGCGCGGAACCACCTCATGACCGATTTTCTCAACGCCCACTTTCTCAAGGCAGATGTACAAGCAAACGTGAGCGCGGCTTTATTAGAAGACGTAGGAGATGGAGACATTACAGCGCGCCTGATTCCGGCAGATGAAAAAGCATCTGCAGCTATTATCACTCGCGAAGATGCCACCATTTGTGGCGTGGACTGGGTTAACGAAGTAGCACGCCAAGTAGACGCTACCATCTCTATAGATTGGATGGTGGCTGATGGTCAACAAGCCGAAGCCAACCAGCTATTATTTCAAGCCTATGGCAATGCCCGTAGCTTACTTACTTTTGAACGCTGCGCATTGAATTTTCTACAGTGTTTATCTGGCACCGCCAGCATCGCTCATTACTATGCAGGTTTAGTAGCAGACACTAAAGTTAAGTTGCTAGATACTAGAAAGACCATTCCTGGACTACGTAAGGCGCAAAAATATGCCGTTTCTTGTGGCCAATGCTACAATCATCGTATCGGTTTATATGATGCATTTTTAATCAAAGAGAACCACATTGCTGCCTGCGGAGGCATTAGCCAAGCGATAACTACCGCGAGGCAATATGAACCGACCAAGCCGGTAGAGGTAGAAGTGGAGTCTATGGATGAGTTACAACAAGCACTAGACGCTGGTGCAGACCGCATAATGCTCGACAACTTCACCTTGCGTGACATGCGTGATGCGGTAAAACTTGCAGCAGGCCGAGCAGAACTGGAAGCGTCTGGTGGTATTACCGAACACACTCTTCGCCCCATCGCTGAAACTGGGGTGGACTATATTTCTATTGGTGCTTTAACCAAAGATTGCCGCGCCATTGATTTGTCGATGCGCTTTGTTTAAAACAGCATCAAATGATCAAGCGATAGCTTAATACCTATTTCTTCACCAATTTCATGGTTATGGTGAGAATCTGCAAAGCAAGATAACGTTTGATTGCCTGCCACTAGCACTCTATACAAGAAGTGAGTACCGCGAAAACGCTTACTAATAATACGCCCAGTGATAGGGCTACCATCCAAGTGCAACACGTCATCTGGCCGGATAAACACTTCGGCCTTTTGCCCCTTTTTAAAGCCATGGGGCCGGCCGCTACACAAGTGCCCTATGGGTGATTCCACACAAGTTTCACTACTCACATTACAGGCTAAGAAGTCTCCCTCACCTATAAAATCAGCCACAAAACGCCCGTCTGGCTTATGGTAAATATTGTAAGCGGTATCCCACTGTTCTATTCGACCTTGATTCATTACCGCCACATGATCAGCCATGGTAAAGGCTTCAGTCTGATCATGAGTCACTAACAACCCTGGTATTTTTTCTTGCCGCAAAATGGCCCCAATTTCTGGCACCAGTTCTTCTCGTAACATGGCATCTAAGCCAGAGAATGGCTCATCTAATAACAACAAATTTGGTTTTGGTGCCATAGCACGGGCCAAGGCGACACGTTGCTGCTGGCCACCAGACAATGCATGGGGGTAACGCTCTTGATATCCACTTAGCCCTACTAAATCTAATAGCTCTTCCACGCGCTGAACTTGCTCTACCTTGGGCCAGTGTTGTAGGCCAAACGACACGTTGGCTGCTATATTAATATGGGGGAACAACGCTACATCCTGAAACACCATACCTACATTACGGGTTTCTGCTGGTAGGCAAAAATCATCTTTAGCAAGGGTTTTACCTGCCAAACTAATACTGCCAGATTGTAGCGGCACAAAACCTGCAATAGCGCGCAACAAAGTGGACTTACCACAACCACTGGGGCCTAATAAACAACCAATCTCACCTACACCCACCGATAAGCTGACGTCATACACAATATTGTGCTCGCCATAGGCAATATGTACCTTATCCACCAGCAAATGCTGATTAGGGTTATCAAATGTCATCACCATTTAGAGTCTCTCATATTAGCGTGGCCTGCGTCGGGCAATAGACGCGTGAAGCATCAATACTGGAATAAGCCCAACAAGTACAATCATAATGGCAGCCGGAGCGGCATCGGCAAGGCGCTCGTCTGAGGCGAGCTCATAAACCCGCACCGCCATGGTATTGAAATTAAACGGCCGCAGTATCAATGTAGCTGGTAACTCTTTAAGCACATCTACAAATACAATCAACACTGCGGTGAGTATAGAACTGCGCATTAAAGGCACATGTATTTTACGTAATATAGCCAAAGGGCTATGGCCCATTGATCTACCGGCGTGGTCTAAACTAGGTTTAATTTTCTCTAAACCCGATTGAACACTACCCAAAGCCACCGCCAAGAAGCGCACAGTGTAAGCAAATAACAACGCCACCAAACTACCCGATAGAAGCAGGCCTGGACTATCCCAACCAGCGCTTTCAAATAACGCTATAAGGCCGTGATCCATCCATGCTAATGGGATTAAAACACCTATAGCAATAATAGTACCCGGCAAAGCGTAGCCAAAACCAGCCATAGCTATAGCAGTACGAACGGGTTTAATGGGTTTGCTTCTTTTTGCGTAGGACAAAATAATAGCTAAGGTCACAGCAACGATGGCCGCCAAAAAGGCCAAGCTAAAGGAATTCCATGCAAGGCCTACAAAATCCCAGCCTAAAGGCTTTGCTTCAAATACAGCCAACAACAATAGCTGCGTTGCCGGAACAATAAAACCAAACATCAAAGGTACCAAGCATATAACAATGGCGATGCCCACTTTACTGCCTCTTAGAGGAATTAAGTCTGCACGCGCCCTAGATTCTGCCGCAGAATGGTACTGAGCTCGGCGACGAGAGTAGCGTTCTAGCATCACTAACAGTATAACAAAAGCCAACAAACTAGCTGCCAACTGCGCAGCTGCAGCCGTATCACCATAGCCATAAAAGGTACGGAAAATGCCTGTAGTAAAGGTACTTACACCAAAATATTGTACGGTACCGTAGTCTGCCAAGGTTTCCATTAGCGCCAGAGATAAGCCAGCAATAATGGCTGGCCTAGCCATAGGTAAGGCTAAACTCCACATAGCACGCCAGCGTGAATAACCTAAGCTACACCCCACCTCAATACTGCTAACCGACTGCTCCAAAAAAGCAGCCCTAGCCATGAGGTAAACATAGGGATACAGCACTAGAGACATCATTACTATGGCGCCACCAAGGGAGCGAATTTCAAAGAACCAATACTCACCGTAGCTTAAGCCTGTTAGGTCTCTAAACCAAGTTTGTACAGGCCCTGCAAAATCTAATAAGCCGGTATACGTATAGGCAATAATGTAAGCGGGCATTGCTAACGGCAACAATAAGGCCCAACTCAACCAACGACGCCCTGGAAAACTGCACATGCTGGTTAACCAAGCTGTGGGCACTCCTAACAAAAGTACACCTGTACCCACACCCAACAGCAGCAGTAAGGAATTTATAAGGTAATCGCTTAGTACCGTTTCATACAGGTGCCGCCATAGAACACCATCGGCCTGCACCAAGTAGCTTACAATAACAATAATAGGAAGCGATAAAAATGCTGCAATCACAACAGCAAAAACACTTAGCCCATGGCTTTTAAACATTTACTGTTTTACCTATTTCCAACCTGCACGGTCCATAAGTTGAACCGCTTGGCGATTATTCTGGCCTAATATTTCTAGGTCGATCGGGTCCATTTTATAATCACCAAAACTTTTAAGAGCCGATGAAATTTCTACACCCTTTAACACTGGGTATTCGTTATTAATATCTGCATACCAAACCTGTGCTGACTCGGATGCAAGGTATTCTAACAGCGCTTGGGCTTGCTTAGGGTTTTTACCATATTTAGTAAAGCCTGCACCACTCACATTAAAGTGTGCTCCACGGCCCAATACCCCTGAACCACTCTGGTTGGGCCAGAATACCGCCAGCTTGGCAGCAACAGATTGATCAGCTTTTTTGCTACTATTAATTAGACGTGCCAAATAATAAGTATTGGTTATAGTAACGTCACACACCCCTGCAGACACAGCTTTTAGCTGGTCAGTATCTCCACCTGAGGGCGCTTTAACAAGGTTTTTGACCATTCCTTCTATCCAACTCTGGGTGGCCTTAGCACCTAAAGCATCAATAGTAGCAGCTACCAAGGATTGATTATAGACTGACTGCGACGACCGCAAACACAGGCGACCATCCCACTGAGCGCCAGCTAAGGCCTCGTAGGTTGACAACTCAGCAGGTTTGACCCGGTCTTTGGCATAAATAATAGGCCGCGCCCTGAGGGTTAGCCCATACCAGTAACCTGCATTATCTCTGAGTTCTTTTGGAATGGTCTTTTCTAGTAGTGGCAAAAATACAGGCTTTAACACGCCCGCCTCTTTGGCCCGATGCAGACGACCCGCATCTACAGTGATGAACAGATCCGCAGGAGTTGCACTGCCCTCAACCTGTAAGCGTTTCAGTAAAGCATCTGCTTTGCCCGTAATTAGATTGACCTTAATACCTGTAGTGTTACTAAATTGGTCTAATAAGGGTTTAATCAGCGCCTCCTTACGGGCTGAATAAACATTGACCTCGCCACTGGCTTGGACGCTTGTCACTACCAAAATACTCGCAGTAACAGCTGATAATATAAGGCTGCTAATTAAATTAAAGGATCTCATTTAAGGTGTCTCACTTATGACGCTCATGGCGATTTTGGGTTCTAATTTATTACGCCGCAAGCAGCGCCAGCAGTTTTTAAAAGGCTGCCAATACAACGTTAATAGCTTGTGTTCGTGGGGTTTTTGATGTCCCAGCCCATAGGTTAATTCTTGGGTATTAGAACCGTACTCTATGGTATTACCTAAGCGATCCCAAACAGCAATAAATGCACCAAAGTTTTTATTCCAATGCTCAGGGGCTTGGGAGTGGTGTATTTGATGCTGCGCTGGAGAGATCAGCCAAGCTTCTAATTTTTTGCCATAACTAATAGGGACAGGTGAATGGCGTAAGTTAGCCCCTAGCAGATTTAATACAGAGGTAAATATATTAGCACCCAATAAACTCAACAACGTTACTAGATCGCCAAATAGAAATACAAAAATACCAATTAAAGACCCCTGCACCAAGGCACTGCGCAAGCCAAACAGCATTCCCTCAACAGGGTGAGTGCGAAACACCGTAAAGGGCGTTAAGCTTTCAGCTGTGTGGTGTACTCGATGAAAAGCCCATAAAACAGGCCAACGGTGCATTAGCCGATGCAGATAATAACGGCTTGCGTCATCAACTACAAACAAACTTGATGTAAACAGCACAGACACCCAAAAGGCAGATATATCTGAAGACCATAAGGGCCGATCAACCCAGTCACTAAGGCCGTAAAATATGCCCGTAGCTAAGACCAACTTACTGAGCAAGAGTGGGCTTAAAAGCAACATTAATGGTTGATTAAGCAGCATCAACCAGTAGTCAGATCTACTGGAGTTAGACCACCAGGTTTGGGGCCGACACAGCCAACCCACAGCTGCTAAAAAGTTAAGCCTGCGCTGCCACATTAACCAAATAACAGCGATGATGGCAGCACTTAATAAATAACCCACAAACACACGTTTACTACCTTGGCTAACTAAACCAGTAAGTTCAGAAAACCAAGATTGTGTAAACTCAAGCACCTCGTGCATCATTAACTAAGCCTATAGTTAATCATTTTCTGCCGCCAAAGCTTCACCCAGCGAATCAACTAGCTGAGCTAAGTTTGCCGTCACGTCTTTGTTGCGAGCCTCAACACCAAAGTCATCGATCATCAATTTTTGCAACTTAATCATCTGCACCCGATACTCAGACATACTCACAGACGAACTTTGCACAAACTCACCATCAATTAGCGCAGCAACTTGAGTATTGCCTAGTAATACTGGACTATAACCAAGAAGTCTATTTAACTTTACACCTGTCTCACCCAAGTTTACACCACCGGTTTCTAGGGCTAACGCAAAACCCTTTAACTCTCCCCAGTGCTTGGCATAATTGCGATAAGCCTTCACAGCGTCGCCATTAGCTTCAACAATAGTTTCCAACTTTTCAATGTCACCGTATACGGAGCCTGCATACTTAAATACAGCTTCGGCAATTAGGCGCTGCCATTGTGTTTTAATAATGTCAGTATAGCCCATCAACTCACTAAGCTGGGCATCTGTTAGGGTCTCACCATTAGCAGAAGCTATTAAACTACGACCGTCAACAAAAGCCTGTACGATGGTGTGAAGGTACTGGGTTTTACCCCCTTTATCAAACGAAGCTGCGTAATAAGCATGGGCGTAGGCCATTTCGTTCACTAAAGAAACCTTACCATCACCGTTGTAATCTGCCTTGGCAAAGCTTTCAGGCTTTTGCTTGGCTATGCCATAGACTTCTTCAGCTGTAAGCTCTAGGGCATGCGCTGGCGCACCAAAGTAACCAAAGGCCTCATCCCAAAAGTGCTCCTTACTAGTATAGGCTGCGCCTTCCTTGTAAGCTTTATTGTTAGGCTTGTCTAACTTCTCATCTAAGTAGCTATCAACTGCTTGGTTATAAAACACGGCACCCATAGCAAATTTAGAAATGAGCTGGGTGTAGTCATAGCCAGTTAGTGGATCAAAACCATTGTCAGTTTGTGCAGCCTTGTCCATCATTAACTCAAGCAACTCAAGCCCAGTAAGGCCACCAGGCATACCCGTAATTAAGCCTTTGTAAGTTTTTCCAGATAAGTTCTTACCCTTTGACAACTCATCTATTTGTGTTTGAAGTACCGGAAAACCATCCTTTGACACTGGGTCAATAATAGCTCTACCTTCGGCCTTACCACTAAAGTACGCTTGAGTTTGATCTAAACCCACTCCTTTTGATATCAAGTTTTTAACCGAATTATGCAAACCATGACGAGCCATCTGCCCACTGTAAGATTCTGAGCTAACCTTGTCACCAGTATAGTTTTTTACCGTAATGGGAAAGTCTGCATAGACCGCTGCGTGAACTTGAGTGCTAAGGGCAATGCTTGCGGCAACTACAATAGAAAGAAGCGTTTTGTTCATGGGTTATCTCTAGTAAATATTTGATCAAAGTATCATAAACAAAACCTATTGCTAATGCAAATCATTCTTATTTAGATTAGCAATAAACTTTGCATTTAGATGATTTAGATCAATACCTCATTATTTACATAATTTGAAGGCCATGCCGGTACCCATAAAATCCGTCAGCTGTTAGAATGCTCATCCATACAGTACCAGTAAGTTACATCATGGCAACTTTAGGCGCATGAGGCCTAGATCAAAAACAGTTAAAAATTAGTCATGCGCTCGTAGCTCAGCTGGATAGAGTGGTCCCCTCCTAAGGGACAGGTCGTGAGTTCGAATCTCACCGAGCGCACCATTTCCCTATATATCAATA
>JAWUYU010000012.1:0-13770 GCA_034110645.1 Pseudomonadales bacterium | reverse complement strand
AATAAACGAGACCTTTCACTGGCTTACTCACCAGGTGTTGCCTATGCCTGCGAGGCTATTGTAGAAGATGAGGCTCTGGCTGCAGCGGTTACTGCCCGTGGCAACCTGGTGGGTGTAATCACCAACGGTACTGCGGTGTTAGGTTTAGGCAACATTGGCCCATTGGCGTCTAAGCCGGTAATGGAAGGTAAAGCAGTGCTGTTTAAGAAGTTCGCTAATATCGACGTATTCGATATTGAAATTCAAGAAAATGATGTTGATAAGCTAGTGAATATCATTGCTTCTTTAGAACCCACCTTTGGTGCCATTAACTTAGAAGATATTAAAGCACCTGAATGTTTCTTGGTGGAGAAACAGCTGCGCGAACGCATGAATATCCCCGTATTTCACGACGACCAGCACGGCACGGCTATTGTTGCCGCCGCTGCGGTGTATAACGGTTTAAGGGTGGTAGGAAAGAAAATAGAAGACATAAAAGTAGTGGGCTCCGGGTCTGGTGCGGCCAGTATCGCCTGTTTAGACTTGTTAGTGAGCATGGGTTTACCTCGTGAAAATGTGACTTTGGTAGACCGCACCGGCGTTATCTATAAAGGCCGTGAGCAAGGTATGAATCCCTGGAAAGAGGCCTACGCACGAGAAACTGATGACCGAACCTTAGCTGACGCTATCGTGGGCGCCGATCTATTTATGGGTTTGTCGGCCCCAGGGGTGTTAACCCAAGACATGGTTATTGCCATGGCTCCTAGGCCACTCATATTAGCAATGGCCAACCCTACGCCAGAAATTATGCCTGAGTTGGCTATGGCTGTGCGCCCTGATGCTATTGTTGCCACAGGTCGTTCAGACTACCCTAACCAAGTGAATAACGTGCTTTGTTTTCCTTTCATCTTCCGTGGTGCATTAGATTGTGGTGCCACTACTATTAACGAAGAGATGAAGATGGCCTGTGTTAGAGCTATTGCAGACCTGGCCTGTAAGGAAGTTACAGATGTAGTGGCAGCGGCTTACCCAGGTGAAGACTTCCGCTTTGGCCCTGAATACCTTATCCCTAAGCCCTTTGACCCTCGCTTAATCGAAGAGGTGCCAATAGCTGTAGTAAAAGCAGCCATGGAAAGTGGCGTAGCAACACGGCCTATAGAAGACCTAGATGCTTACCGAGTGAAGTTACAAGGATTTGTGAACCAAGCTGGTTTGTTCATGCAGCCTATGATTGAAAAAGCCAAACAAGGCCCGCAGCGCCGAATCATCTATGCAGAAGGCGAGAACGACGATGTGTTGATGTCTATGCAAGCGATGGTAGACGAAGCTGTTGCCAAGCCTATTCTTATTGGTCGTGAAAGTGTGATGCAGTTGGCTATTGATCGTTTGAGTTTACGCTTTAAATTAGGTGAAGAAGTAGAAGTGTTTGATCCCAAAGATTGTGACTTACATGATCGCTACTGGCAGCATTACCATAAAAAAGTGGGCCGCAAAGGTGTTTCTGTAGAAACTGCAAAACAGGAAATGCGCAATAATCCCACAGCTTTAGCCTCGGTGATGCTAGACTTAGAGGAAGCCCATGGCATGATCTGCGGTAAAATCGGACGCTTTGACACTCACTTTAAGACCCTGTTCAACGTGCTTGGGCCTAAGACACCGGACACTCACGTATCAACAGTGTGTGCACTATTGTTGCCTAGTGGTCCACTATTCTTAGCCGATGCGTTCTTAACAATAGACCCAACAGCGCAAGATATTGTGGCCTCTACCGAGGCAAGCATGGACTTTGTGCGTCAGTTTGGTATTAAACCCAAGGTTGCACTGTTGTCTCACTCTAACTTTGGAACATCGAGCGATCATCAGGCCAATAAAATGCGCCAAGCCTCCGCTACCTTGCGCGAACGCTACCCTAACGAAGAAATCGAGGGTGAAATGCATTCATTCACAGCCTTTAATGAACAGTTGCGTCAGACCATTTTCCCCAATTCAAACCTAACTGGTCAACCTAACCTACTAATTATGCCTAACTTAGATACTGCTAATATTACCTTAGGCCTTATTCGTTCGTTAACCGATGCCCTGCTAATTGGGCCTTTCGTGCATGGTTTAGCTAAACCTGCTCACATTGTCATACCGTCGGTTACAAGCCGTGGCATGTTCGACATGAGCGCAATCACCGCAGCTGATGTAGAGATCCATTGTGAAACTAACGTTTGTAGCCTCTAGGTTATAGTGGAACCCCCCATCCTTATCCTTGGGTGGGGGTACCCTATCGTACCGTACAGGGCCGTGCTATTTGTTCGCTATTTTTTGGCGGCTGGTGTGGCCTTTTTCCAATTTGTTTTTCGTTTCGAAAATGTCTTACCTGTTCTTTTGGTGCCCATACCTTTCATACCAGAAAAATTCACTCCGCTTACTTCGTTAATCAACGTACTTAAACCTTGAGTTAAGGGCAGCATAAACTCGCCATACTTCATGGTCTTTTCACTGATGGCTTCTAGCTGAGATTCCCAATGAGCCGTCATGTCGGGTAATACCATTTGTTCTGGAAGGCTGTTGATGAGTTGGCGGCCAACGTTAGTGGCGTGAATTTCTTTACCTTTACGAGTTAAAAATTGCCGCTTAAATAATAATTCAATGATGCCTGCTCGTGTGGCTTCTGTGCCAAGGCCATCAGTCTCTCTGAGTATTTTTTTTATTTCTGGGTTAGATACATGCCGAGCAATGCCTGTCATAGCCGCTAGTAATGTAGCGTCTGTAAAATGCTTAGGAGGGCTGGTTTGTTTTTCATCAAGTTTGGCATCAATGCAACTGACTTGATCGCCTTTAGCAACATTAGGTAGTTTTTTACTGGAAAACTCACTATCGCTTCCTTGAGCTTTTGGCTTTGGAAATAACGCTTTCCACCCTTCAGCTAATACGTCTTTTTGCTTGGCTATAAATAAACCACCAGCCACTTCACTGTCGATCTGCTTTTCAGCGTATTCAAAAGGGGGGTAGAACTGGATCAGGTATTGACGAGCAATTAATTCATAGAGGTTTTTCTCATCCTTACTCAGCTTACTGATATCCATAGATCGTGCTGTGGGAATAATGGCATGGTGAGCACTTACTTTGGCGTCATTCCATGCTTTACCTTTAATTGATAAGTCGGCTTGTATCGCCGCATCTGCTAACGCAGGGCACGTTTTAGCAATAGCTTGAGTTACTTTGTCTTTATCATTTAGGTGCCCCAGAGGAAGATGACGGCTGTCAGAGCGAGGGTAGGTGATTAGTTTATGACGTTCATAAAGTTGCTGACAAACATCCAAGGTTTGTTGTGCACTTAAGCTAAAACGTTTTGAAGCGTCTATTTGAAGTGTAGAAAGGTTGTAGGGTAGTGGGGGTACTTGCTTCTTTTTATCTTGTTTAACGCCCGTTACTACACCCGTTACTGGACCCGTTACTGGGCCCGTTTGGTGGGCTACTTTGTTACATACTGTAGATGCTAGCTTACTGGATAATACTCTGCCATCTTCATCCATATAGGGCTCGCAAGCCTTACTGGGCTTCCATTGAGCGATGTATTGATCACCTTGAGCAGTTTGTAACGTGACAAAAACCTCATAGAACGCTTTTGATATGAAATTTTCTATACTTTGATCTCTATGAACCACCAAACCCAGAATAGGTGTTTGTACTCTGCCCACTGAAAGTACACCGCTATAGCCTGAGCTTTGTCCTTGCAAGGTGCATAATCTTGTCATATTAATACCATACAGCCAGTCGGCTCGTGCTCTTGCCAATGCAGAGGTAGCAAGGGGTATAAAATCGGTATTATTACGGAGGTTATTAAGGGACTTTTTGATCGCATCAAGGTTCATGTCATTAATCAAACACCGCTTAGTGGCTTCACGCTTGGCTTTACTGACACCACAGTAATTAATCACTTCATCGACTAAAATCTGGCCAACCCGATCAGGGTCTCCTACGTTCACTAATACATCTGCTTGTTTGATGAGTTTTTTCACCGCAGTAAACTGTTTTCTTGTCTGTGGCTTTATTAGGTATTTCCATTCACTGGGAATGATAGGCAGGTGTTCTGTTTTCCATTTTTTATATTCAGGGTTATAAGCTTCTGGTTCTGCTTGTTCTAGTAAGTGACCAATACACCAAGTAACCACGTCTCCAGTAGCCACTGTAATAAACCCATCACCTTTTTGGTGGGGTTTAGGCAGGGCATCAGCGATGGCACGGCCAACACTTGGTTTTTCAGCTATGTATAAAATCACTTCGTGTTTCCTTTATTGTTAGTAAGTTGATGCTGTATTGAATCATTACTCTCCAGCAATACTTGCCTAAATATCTCCACGTTTTCACCCAATTGTTCATCATCGCATCCAGAAAACCCCAATAAAAATCCACATGGGGCTGTATTAACATAGGTAGTGGCATAAGTAGTTGTATGAGTAGTTTTATAAGGAGTTGCGTAGCATTTTGACAGAGCAAAAGCGGTGACACCACGACTTTTCAACTTCATAGCAATACTCTGGTCGTCCATGGGTTGGTGGCAATAGGCCACTAAATGCATGCCAGAATCTGGAGCTGTAACAAATAGCCATTGGCTCAAGTGTAGGTTGATCAGCCTACAAAGTTCGTCGCGACGCTGGCGATAAAGCCTGCGCATGCGACCAAGGTGAGGGTTGAAGCTGCGGTCTGTTAAAAACAGACTCAAAGCCGGTTGGATGTGTAATGAGGCCATACCACCAAGTTCTTGTTGAATTTGTAAAAAATCATCCACTAATGGCTCGGGTAGAACCAAATACCCTAAACGAAAGCCTTGAAACATTAGTTTTGAAAAGCTGCCCAACAGGATCACTTTTTGGGTTTGGTCTAAGCTCATTAAGGCGTCTGTTTTGCGCCTTTCGTAGGTGTATTCGCTGTCGTAATCGTCTTCTAGTAGCCAGCAATTATTGGTCTGTGCGTAGTTTAACCATGCTAGTTTTCGTGGCCCGCTCATCGATATACCTAAGGGATACTGCCTACTGGGGCTTAAAATGGCTAAGTTGGTAGCCTGTTGATGTGCCTCGGGCAGTTGTGCTCCTTGGGAGTCGACCTCTAAAAACGCTTCATTTAGGCCGAGACTCTTGATGACTTGCCTTTGGAGCGGGTAACCGGGGTTCTCCATATACACTGACTCACCATGGCTCATAAGTGCTTTGCTTATTAAGGAAAGTGAATCTCGTTGGCCTGCAGTAATTACAATTTGGCGCGCATCACATCGTAATCCACGGGTAATGTAAAGGTAATGGCTTAATGTATGACGTAACACGGCATAGCCACCTGGATGTGCGTCATGTAATAAGCTGGGTTCTGGTTTTCGCCATGCTTTAGCCAGACACCTTGCCCATAATGGGAAGGGGAAGTTTTGTGCATCGGGTTCAGAACTAAACCCACTGTTAGTGGGTGTGGCAGGTTTGCTAGTGGCTAATTTAACAGGTGCAAGTGAGCCTTTTGGGTTGGTTTTTCTAATGCCTTGATGAGCTGATACGGGCAGGGTGGTGTTTACGTAAATGCCTGAACCTTGGCGGCTCACTAGTAAGCCTTCTGCCAGTAATTGTTGGTAGGCGTTGGTGCAGGTGGTACGGGACACCTTTAGGTCTATGGCTAATTGACGGCTGGAGGGTAACTTACTACTGGGGTGCAGGCGCCCAGCAACAATAAATAGGCGTAGTTGATGAATGAGCTGCTGATAGAGCGGCTCTGGGTGATCTGTAGACACAGTCACAAGGCTTTCTAATAATAAGTGGTGGCTTTTATCTTTCATTAAATTGGCTATTAAAAATTATATAAAAGTGGCTATTTTTTGTAGCCAGTTACTAAGCTATATTGCACGTATTACTTTTCACAATCAATGCATCCACATGCACAGAAGGTTAAATTTATGAGTCAGCATAAGCCTACTCCCCGTACACGCATTAAACGTGGGTTAAAACGTGCCGAATACGACGTAGATAAAGTGAATGCCATTATCGATGAGGCGTTGATTTGTCATGTGGGATTTTTAGTAAAAGGCCAGCCGTTGGTCATTCCTACCTGCCATTGGCGAGAAGGCAATAAAATCTATTGGCATGCCCACAGTAAAGCACAAAATGTTAATGCCCCTAAAGATAATGAAACTTGCCTCACTATTACCTTATTGGATGGTTTAGTGATGGCCCGTTCGGGGCTTAATCACTCGGTGAATTACCGCTCGGTAATGATCTTTGGTCAACCTCAAAATATTACTGACCCTGGGGAAAAACAACGTCAATTGAAATTGATGATAGACAAATTCTCTCCAGGTCGTTGGGATCAATTACGGCCTATTACTGATATCGAAGTTTTAGCTACCGGTGTATTGATGATGGATTTGGATGAGGTGTCCTGTAAGGTGCGTAATGGCCCAGCAGTAGATGAGCCGGAAGATGTAAGTTGGCCAGTGTGGGCGGGAGTATTGCCCATCGTGTCAGAATTTAAAGCTGCACAGGCTAATCCTGATACGCAACAAGAGTTTACTGAACCCACTTTACCGAACGGACTTTCTCCTAAACCCTAATATTAAACGGTAAAAGGGTTCCTCAGTGTGGGTATCAGCAGGTTCGGCAGTAGCTCTAGTATTTCTGCCACCACGCATCCCTAGCTATAGGTTCATTGAGTAACTGCATTAGCTCTCCTATGCGAGGAATAACAATAGCCTGGCCTTGCTGTTGAGCCAGCAAGGTTGTTTGTTCTGCAGGATCGTCCCATGCATGTAATGACAAGGTAAACGCGCCCCAGTGTACTGGCATCATAATACGGGCATCTAAATCTTGTGCAGCTTGTACGCTTTCGTTTGGCAGCATATGAATGGCCTGCCAGCGATAATTATATTGTCCAGCTTCTATTAAGGCGATATCGATGGGGCCAAAACGTTGGCCAATTTCTTTAAAGTGGGGGCCGTAGCCACTGTCGCCGCTAAAAAATACCCGTTGATCTGGGGCTTCAACCATCCATCCGCCCCAAAGGGTAGAGTTGCTGTTGCCTAAGCGCCTGCCAGAAAAATGGCGAGCAGGGGTGAGCGTTAATTTAATGCCATTTAAATCGGTATCTTGCCACCAATCCATTTCACTAATACGTTCTGGCGCTATGCCCCAATGAAGCAAGTGTTGCCCTACGCCAAGGGGTACGTAGTAGTGCTTAACTTTGGCATCTATGCGCATAATGCTGGGGTAGTCTAAATGGTCGTAGTGATCATGTGAAATAACAACCGCATCAATGGGTGGCAAATTCTCCGGCTCAATGGGTAGTTCATTGCTATAGCGTTTACTACCAAGAGACGGATGAGGGGCTGCTACATCGCTAAATATTGGGTCGAACAATAAGTTTTGTTTGGCAGTTTGTAGTAAAAATGAGGAATGACCAAGCCACATGAGTTGGGTACTAATATCGCTGTTGGCAGCGTTATTGAGTTGCGAAGGATCAGCTTTAACGACGTCAATATTACGCTCTGGGGCTAGATCTTTTGCAGTAATGTAGTCCCATAATGCGCTAGCCATAAAGCCAAAAGATTGGTCCATATTAGTGGGTATTTCATTAACAAATTTGGAGTCCAAAAGGTTGTTTGAGCTGGTGTAAGGTTGCTGCTGTGCAGGGCTCATAGCAGCACCAAATACGGCGGCGCTAGAGTACCAATAATAGACTGCTCCTGCTCCTGCTCCTGCAGCTGTAAGGAGTAAGGCTAGGGTTATAAAAACTATACGGCGCTTTGTCGTTTTAATCATTGAAGTTCAAACCTACGATATCTTTATTTTCTAGAATAGTACGACGATCACCATACAAGGCAAGATGCACCATAACTGCCGCAAGGTGTGATGAAGGGACCGAAAAGTTGGGCCCTAATCGTTTAATTAGCGGGTATATTCTACGATAAATGCGATAGGCAATATTAGGTTCTGTACGAGGTTCATCAGGATAAATATAAGACGGCCGTACACTATGAAAACGACCTAAGCCAAACGCTATTAATTGATTCTCGGCCATGCCTTTATACTTTGCAAAAGATACACTACTTGTTTCTTTTCTATCGGCCCCTTGGCCACTAAGTAAGATAAAACCTGCGCTGGGGTTTGCTTTTAGTAGCTGGCTACCTAGTTGTACCGGCATATCTACAGTAACAGCCTTGAATTGATCGTCTGGCAGGCTGCCGGTGTAAGCGCCAAGACAAAAGATAACCTGATCAATATCAGCTAAAGTACTATGCATATCTTGCCAGTCATTAAAGTCTTCACGGATATGTTCTGTGAGCTTCGGGTGACTGCACCCACTTGATCGGCGCAATACAGAATGGACCTGATTTACATTTGGATGCTGTAAGCACTGGGCCTCAACGATTTTGCCAATCATGCCACTGGCACCGGTAATTAATATGTTCATGTATGAGAGTAATTTTTCCATGGTTGGTTAACTATAGTTGGTGTTGACCATAGATAGGTTAGATCATACCTAGGTTGGCTCTCAAATAGTGACATTTACACACTTTTTTTACACTGAGTAATGCACGCCTAAATATACAACGAGTGGTTGCATAGAACGCCTGTTTTGGGTGATGATGCCTAATCAACGACGGGCAAGTCCTCAAGGAAAATTCAATGTCTAAACTGCAGTTTAAAAAAGCCTTTACCCAACAAGAGCCGATACCAGAGCAGGCCAAAAAAAGGGTGATGGAGTTGCTTGATTCTGGTCGATTACACCGTTACAACACGGTGGGTGATGAGCTGTCTGATGCTTCCTTGCTGGAACAAGGTTTTGCACGTTATCAAGGGCGTCGGTATTGTTTAGCGTGCACTTCTGGTGGCTATGCTTTGCACATTGCTTTGCGTGCCATGGGGCTAAAAGCAGGTGAAGCGGTGCTAACTAATGCCTATACCTTAGCGCCTGTGCCGGGGGCTATACATGCAGCGGGTGGAAAGCCGGTGTTAGTGGAAATTAATGAGTCATATCATCTAGATTTAGATGACTTAGCGTTAAAAGCTAAAGCCAGTGGTGCTAAAATTTTACTATTGTCTTTGATGCGTGGACATATCCCTAATATGGATCGGCTTATGGCTTTGTGTAATGAACTAGGCCTGCAAGTACTGGAAGATTGTGCCCATACTATGGGGGGCGCATGGAAAGGGGTTAAATCTGGTAATTTTGGGCAAGTAGCAGCGTTTAGCCTACAAACCTATAAGCACATGAATACTGGCGAGGGCGGCTTAGTTGTTACAGATGATGCCGAAATTGCGGCGCGCCTTATCATGCACTCTGGGTCTTATATGCTTTATGAGCGCCATGGTGCAGCGCCAGCGCCAGAAGTGTTTGAACAAGTGCGGCTAACCAGTGCCAATATGTCTGGCCGTATGGATAACATTAGGGCGGCAATCGGTTTAGCGCAGCTACCGAATTTAGATGAGAATTGTAAGCGCTGGAACAGGCGTTACAGCATTCTTCATAACGCCATTGTAGCTGTGCCTGGGCTGGCTATTCCGGTTAGAGACGCGGGGGAAACTTTTGTAGGAAGTTCTCTTCAGTTTAGGGCAGAAGCCTTAAACATGACGCAAATGCCAAGCTTTATTGCATCTTGTGCAGCACAAGGAGTAGAGCTTAAGTGGTTTGGTGCAGACAAGCCTAATGCATTTACAAGTCGGTATGACAGCTGGCATTACATAGACCCAATGCCGCACTTGCCCAACACCCTTAAGGCCTTAGAAAAAACCCTAGACCTACGAGTGCCGCTCACCTTTGATGATGAAGACTGTTATTTAATTGGTGCTGTAATTGAACAAGTGACGGCTGAGTTCATGGGGCTATAATCAAAAATGGTTCACCCTGTAATCTCCCCATGAGGTAAGGCATTTATTGGGGCGGTCTATTGAGTCCGTTCGATTATTGCATTAAGTCTGGGTATTTTTTATGGTACATACGGCGAAGTGCTATGAAGTGTTTTTCACCTTCTAGCTTGCTCCATTTAATGATGTTGCTACCGAAATTGTTAGCTGCAGCTTCTGGGATAATATTCAGTTCACGTCCCGTATTCATGGCTTTTAACTGAACTTCACAGGCGCGATCTAAGAAATAGAGATCGTCAAAAGCATCCCATAAATAGGGTCTAGAGACGAGGACGCCATGGTTGGCGCACATCAACACATCGTTTTTTTTCAAGCTATCAACAATAGTTCCTCCAATAGCTGGATCAACAGGATCTCCATATACACCAAGATAGGCAATACGTCCTGCAAACCGAAGTGCATGTTGGCTGGACATAGTGACCGTTTGGTCTTTTAGTAATGTCAGTGCCGTTATATTAGGTTGATGCGAATGCAAAATAGCCCTGGCTAGAGGTACTTCACGATGAATTGCCCCATGGATGTTTAAGTTGCTAGCTTCAACTTCGCCAACCCCGGAGATTACATTGCCATTAAAGTCGGATACTAAAAAATCTGAACTTTTAACTTCGGACCAATGTAGGCCATACGGAAGCGCCAGAAAATGTTCGTCACTATCGGGTAACATTGCGGTTAAATGATTTACCACACCTTCATTCCAATTATGCTCCGCCATATAACGGTGTATAAGGGCTAGATCAAATCGCAACTGATTTTCAACTGAGAGCTCGTGAAACATATTTTAAATACCTTTATTTAACATACCTTTATTTAACATACCTTTATTTTGATTACATCCACTACCTAAGTTAGGCGTTGAAAGCACTCTGTGCTTGGCTGGGGTTGTTTTTTACGAGAAGTACCAGAACATCAGCAATGATGGCTTATGGGGCGTCTTACCTCTCTAGTATCATTAATGTTGTTAGATTCTTCAGCTTAAACAATGGCACATTAAGGTAACAGGTTGCAACGATACATAATGCAGTGTGTCTGCCCTAGTTAATCATGGACAGGCCCGGTGGCATAGTGAATTGGGTCCAATTAAACTAAGAAATACATTATGATTGGTATAACAAGTTGATCTATATAATAACTACAACATTTCATAAGTGGTACTAAGAAAATACTAGCAATGAAACTGTAACGCCAGACTAACTTTTGCGCGTCTGCAGCATGGAGAAATAACATGGCTATGACTAATGCCTTTGACGCCAGCCGCGCCACACTTACCCCCAAAGAGAAGGCGCTGGTTGAACGACGTGACCGTCTGCTTGGCCCTGCTTACCGTTTGTTCTACGAACAGCCGGTGCATATGGTACGGGGTGAAGGTGTTTGGC
The DNA here is from genome assembly GCA_034110645.1 of Pseudomonadales bacterium. Lineage (GTDB taxonomy): Bacteria > Pseudomonadota > Gammaproteobacteria > Pseudomonadales > Balneatricaceae > Njordibacter. The sequence continues at coordinate 2,531 of JAWUYU010000012.1, read as the reverse complement.
TTTACGATGCCGACGGGCAGGCTTATCTTGATTGTTACAACAATGTTCCCAGTGTCGGCCATTGCCACCCACAGGTCGTTGAGGCGTTACGGCAACAGGCTGGGATTCTCAACACGCATACGCGATATATCCACGAGATCGTGCTGGATTATGCAGAGCAGTTGCTGTCAACATTTCCTGAAGAACTGGGCCATGTGATGTTTACCTGTACTGGCAGCGAGGCTAACGATCTCGCCTACAGAATTGCCAAATACCAGACCGGGGGCACTGGGTTTATTGTCACCGACCTTGCATACCACGGCGGCACTGATGTAATTGCTGCGCTTTCTCCTTCTTTGGGGATTCATGTGGATTTAGGTGAAAATGTGCGCACAATACCTGCACCTGATGGCTATCGCGGTGACCCAGAAGTAGGTAAGGCGTTTGTGGCCAATGTTCGTGTGGCAATTGCTGATATGCAACGTCATGGTATAAAGCCTGCTGCATTGCTGATCGATAGTGTTTTCTCCAGTGATGGTGTGTTTTCTGATCATGCAGGGTTCCTTAGGGAAGCGGCCGAAGTTATCCGTGAAGCAGGAGGCCTTTACATTGCCGATGAAGTCCAGTCTGGTTTTGGCCGTACAGGCGAGCATTGGTGGGGTTTTCAGCGTCACAGTGTGATCCCAGATATGGTCACTATAGGCAAAGGTATGGGGGGCGGGCATCCTATTGCTGGATTGGTGGTGCGCCCTGAACTGATGACTGAGCTAGGCAAGTCACGTTATTTCAATACCTTCGGAGGAAATCCTGTGTCATGTGCTGTCGGTAAAGCTGTGCTAGATGTCATAGAAAATGAGTCGTTGATCGAGAATGTCAAACAGGTGGGTGCTTACCTAAAGGCAGGCCTGCATAAATTGGCTAAACACCACAATGTGATTGGCGACGTTCGCGGTACAGGATTTTTTATTGGTGTAGAACTAGTAAAGGATCACAGCAGCCTTGAGCCTGCAACAGAAGAGGCCAATCGAGTGGTCAATGGATTGCGACAAAAGCATGTGCTGATCAGTAGTGCAGGGCCTCATGCGAATATATTAAAGATTCGTCCACCGTTAACGTTTACTCAGCAAGATGCTGACCTGTTTCTACAAACCCTTGATGAAGTGTTGGCCTCACTTTAGCCCCGCATGCATCGGGATTACAGTGAACTCCAGACTACTGATGAGATAAAGTGATGAGCAATACCAATGTTAACGTCAATGTGTTGAACACATCAGCGCCTAATAATTCGGCTATCTTTGCTGAAAAAGTGGCGTACAAATACTATGCCATTAAAGGTCATGCAAGCATACTGGCGTGCGAGCGTGATCAGATTTTTATGCTGAAGGATGCTGCAGGTATCGGCTATGTGCTGCGTTTCACTAACCCAGTTGAAGATCTCTTGGTAGCCAATTTCCAGACCGAGGCAATGCTACATGTTGCTAAGGTTGATGCAGACATTCTGGTACCACGTATTATCAAAACCATTGATGATAAAGCAGAAGTGCTAGTGCAAATGGAAAATGGGCAGACAAGTTTGGTGAGAATGATCTCGTTCCTTGATGGGGTTCCATTGTCCAAAGTCTACACCCACTCCCCAGAGCAACGACGTGGAATGGCACATAATTTAGCTCGGCTGGATATTGCCCTGCGTAGATTTCATCACCCAGCCGAGGGGCACAAATTACAGTGGGATCTGAAACACGCCTCCGGTTTGCGTGCAATGCTAACCGATATTGGTGACATAGAGGGGCGTATGTTGGCTACCCAAGGGCTGGATGCGTTTGAGCGCTTTGCTTTGCCAGTGTTTCCAGGGTTACGTTGTCAGGTGATTCATAATGACCTCAACTACAGCAATGTTATAGTTGATGAAAAGGATCACAATAGCATCATAGGCATTATCGACTTTGGGGATATGGTGCTCGCGCCATTAATCAATGAAGTGGGTGTTGCAGCCGCATATCATGTTGATGATTCAGATGAACCGCTTGCCTTGGTTGCTGAATTTCTTGCCACCTATCATCAAGTGATACCATTGGAGTCTGTGGAACTTGAGATTCTTTATGACCTCATTGTAGCTCGTTTGGTAACGACCTTGGTGATTACCGAAAGCCGCGCAAAACAGTATCCAGACAATCGAGATTACATTTTACGTAACAATCAGGCTGCAAGGCAGGGGCTTAAAAGGCTGGAAAAAATTGGCCGGAATGAGGGAAGGGCGTACTTGCGAGATGTATGTGATTAAATAAGGGATGGCAGCCTCATTGGGAGGCGAGTAGCAACGTGGCAATCCATAGGCTGAGGATATGGATTGCTTCGCTGCGCTCGCAATGAACTGTGCTTGCTGTCAAGTTTAATAAGCATATTCAGCCCGATAATTCTGGCTGCTCATGCCTACTGCAAAAATTTGCCTTAGCAACTTGTGAGCTAAAGCTATACTAATCACTTTAGGCGGTTTTCCCGCAGCAATCATTCGATTATACAGGGCTGTACAAGCTGGATTGCTTCTTCTAGCA
>JAWUYU010000011.1:0-9694 GCA_034110645.1 Pseudomonadales bacterium | reverse complement strand
GGTCTTGAGCGTGCTGCCCGTAAGGTTGCTGCAGACTACCCAGAAACTGCTTATTTAATGGGCTCTTCTTTTGCACCACAAGCGCCAAACTTTTCTGTCTTCGATAACTATATTCACGAACCAGCCTACCTATCAGGCATGGCAGCGGGTGCAGTGAGCGAGTCAAATGTTATTGGAATGGTCGGTGGTTACGCCATCCCCGAGGTTAACCGTTTAATGCATGCTTTTATGGCCGGCGCTCGCGAAATGAATTCTGACGTCACCTTTTTGGTGAACTTTCTAGATAGCTGGTACGATCCACCAAAAGCCAAGGAAAGTGCGTTCGCAATGATCGATGCTGGAGCTGATGTAATGTATGCCGAACGCTTTGGTGTAGCTGATGCAGCCGTTGAACGTGGTAAGAAAGCCATAGGTAACGTTATTGATACCGCTAACGACTATCCAGGTACTATTTTAGCTTCGGCTTTGTGGCATATGGAAGCCACTATTGATAAAGCAATCAGCGCTGTGGCTGATGGGTCCTATGTAGCCGATGATTATAGCCAATATAGTTTTATGGCACATAATGGTGGCTCTCTTGCGATTGATAAAAGCTTAGTGCCTGCTAATGTGGTTGCGGCTATTGCCGCTAAAGAAGCGGCCATTCGTAATGGTAGCTTTGTTGTTGCTATCAACGATGAGACGCCAATATCAGATAACTAATCATCAGGTGTTTTGTTTCGAAAAATCCCGTCAGGTAATTCACTTTACCTGACGGGATTTTTGTATTGACCTTCTTGTTATCGGATGCCCTCTATGAACAATGACACTGTGCTATCTCTCAATCGATTGAGCAAACAGTTTGGCACCGTGGTGGCCAACGAGTCAGTGAGTATCGACTTAAAACGCGGTGAGATTTTGTCTTTGTTAGGTGAAAATGGTGCCGGCAAAACCACCCTAATGAATATGCTTTTTGGTCACTATATGCCTGACTCTGGCAGTATTGACGTGGCGGATGCAAATGGTCAGCTAACACCTTTAACTTTGGGCCACCCTCAAGCTGCGTTGAACGTGGGCATTGGCATGGTTCATCAGCACTTTACCCTGGCCGAAAATTTATCGGCTATAGATAACATACTACTGGGCTCTGAAAGTTTGTTCGCGTGGCGTCGGTCCATGCACCAAGCCCGCGAAAAAATTAACAACATCATGCAGCGTACGGGTTTAAGTGCCCCCCTTGATACCATTGTAGGTCAGCTTTCAGTAGGCGAGCGCCAGCGCGTGGAAATACTAAAAGCCCTTTATCGAGATACCCGCATCTTGGTTTTGGATGAGCCCACAGCGGTGCTAACACCACAGGAGGCAGACACGCTATTTGCTAATATCAAGGTGATGGCAAAAGACGGTTTGTCGGTCATCTTCATCTCTCATAAATTACGTGAAGTACTGGCTTTTTCCCATCGTATCGCAGTGCTAAGGCATGGAAAAAAGGTTGGCGAGATTGCCACTAAAGATGCTGATGAAAAAATAATATCCCGCTTGATGGTTGGCGCAGATACACCACCCACTCCCCGAGAGACAATGGATGTGGGCGCACCAATGCTTCAACTCATTGACCTTTCAGTGACCGGTCAAAGTGCCCGCACCACTTTAGAACACATTAATCTGACCGTCTCAGCTAATGAAATTGTTGGCATTGCAGGCGTTTCTGGCAATGGCCAATCCACGTTGGCAAAGGTTATATCGGGTTTAATAGCCCCCACTTCAGGCCAAGTTAACATTGATAGTGAACAAGTGATTCAATTTACGCCAGCCAACTTGCTTAAAGCGGGCGTAGGCAGAATTCCAGAAGATCGTCATCATGACGGTGTGATCGGCGCTATGAGTGTGGCAGAAAACTTAGCTATCGAAAGCCTTGATAGTAATGAGATTCAAAAAAATGGTTTTTTACGGCGTCAACAACTGACACTTAATGCCCAACGCCTAAGCCAAAAATACGATATAAGGGGCCCTGGCACTGAAGCTCCAGCACGATTATTATCAGGTGGAAACATCCAAAAACTCATATTAGCTCGAGTTTTTGAAGCCTCCCCAAAACTAATTTTGGCCAACCAGCCTACTCGAGGGCTGGATATGGGCGCTGTTAGCGAAGTTGGCAAACGGCTATTACAGGCACGTAAACGAGGTGCCGGTATTTTACTCATTTCAGAAGATCTCGACGAGCTACTGGCTTTAGCAGATCGCATTATTGTTATGCATGACGGTGCCCTGCATCCTGCACCCAGCCACGACCGCGCGCAAATAGGATTAATCATGGCTGGAGAAATTTCATGATTCGTATTGAACCACGTGAAGCACCCTCTCGCCGCTTAACTATTGGTATCCCCATTGCCTCAGCGATACTGGCTTTGTTGCTGGCTGCAATCCCACTAAGTTTTGCCGGTGCCAACATTGGTGAGGCTTATCAACAAATGGCTAAAGGCATCTTTGGCTCTATGTTCGCCTTTACAGAAATGCTGACCCGTGCAACTCCCCTTATATTTACCGGTTTAGCTGCCACCTTAGCCTTTCGTGCCAAACTTTGGAACATTGGCGCCGAGGGGCAACTCTACTTGGGTGCTATGGCCGCCGTAGCTGTTGGCACCGGCTGGATTAGCGGCCCTCCCATACTGTTAATACCCATGATTTTAATTGCCGGAGCATTAGCTGGGGCACTGGGTATGGCTGGGCCCGCCTACCTAAAAACCCGTTTTGGTGCAGATGAAGTGGTCACCACATTGTTACTTAACTTTATCATCTTGATATTTATCCAAATGATGTTAGAAGGCCCACTTAAAGATCCCATGGGTATGGGGTGGCCTCAATCTAGCCCAGTAGTAGACAATGCTATACTGCCCCAAATACTGCCGCGTATGCGCCTGCATTATGGGTTAGTCATTGCTCTTGTGGCCGCTGTAATAGCCCATGTTATGTTGTCCAAAAGTGTGTGGGGGCTAAAACTAAGGGCTGTTGGCGAAAATGCAGCCGCGGCTCTGCATGCAGGCATTGGCGTAAAACGCACATTAATGAGTGCAGCCCTCATTTCTGGTGCAGTAGCAGGGTTAGCCGGTGTGAGTGAAGTCGCAGGCTTACGTGGCTACCTAACCAATGATTTATCACCCGGTTATGGGTATACCGGTATCGTTGTGGCGATGCTTGCGGGGTTATCACCTTTAGGAGTAGTGATAGCAGCACTGTTTATCGCTTCGGTCTTTGTGGGAGCAGACACTATGAGTCGCGCCATGGGCGTGTCTAGCTACTTAGCAGATTTGGTTGTCTCCATGTCGTTGATCTGTGTATTGATCGGTGGTTTTATTGCCCGCTTCACCATTAAAATAACCCCTTCAAATAAAAAGTTATCCACTACCGGCTCAGGAGCAGAATAATGGAGATATTAGATATTTTGCTCAGTGAAAATTTCTGGGCCGCTTCATTACGTATCGCTACACCATTAATTTTTGGTGTTTTAGGCGCTCTCATTTGTGAGAAGTCGGGCGTTTTAAATTTAGGCATTGAAGGTATTTTTGCAGCTGGTGCTATGGCTGGATGGATGGCCGTTTGGATGGGCGCAGGCCTTTGGACTGGGTTGTTATTCGCAGCACTGACCGGAGCTTTTTTTGGCCTTATACACGCCATTCTAACTGTGCCACTGGGGCTTTCACAGCACGTGTCCGGTTTAGGCATCACTATGTTTGCCACTTCGGTAAGTTATTTTACTTATCGCACTGCATTACCTCAGGTCAGCTCGCCCCCGCGCATTGAGCCATTCCAACCCCTTGATATTCCGATACTCTCAGATATCCCCTTTCTAGGACCAGTTCTATTTCAACAAACAGCAATGACATGGTTAGCACTTTTTTTGGTTGCTTTAGTATGGTGGGTATATAACCGCACACCTCTAGGACAAGCTCTACGCGCTGTAGGAGACAACCCCGACTCTGTGGATGCTCAGGGGTTATCCGTATATGGCCTACGCATTGGCGCCATTGTAGCGGGATCTGCATGTATGGCTTTAGGTGGGGCTTTCCTCACTATGTCAGCCTTTGACGCGTTTTTCTTCGGCATGGTTAATGGCCGTGGCTGGGTTTGTATAGCCCTTGTGATATTTGCCAGTTGGCGACCAGGAAAAGCCCTGTTAGGCGCTTTATTATTTGGGGCTTTTGATGCATTTCAGGTACGCTTACAAACTGAGGTCGGTGCCTTTGTACCCTCTCAAGTGTTCTTAATGGCACCTTACATACTCTCAATATTTGCCTTGGTGATCGTAGCTCGCAGGGCGGAATACCCCCGTGCTCTATTAACCCCTTGGTTTAAAGGACAACGCTGATGAATTTTGATTTGCTAATTAAAAATGCTTGCTTGCAAGATGGTCGTAAAAACATTGATGTAGCATGTTACAACGGCACTATAGTTGCAGTTAGGCCCAACATTGAAGAGCCAGCTACTTTGGTCATTGATGCGCAAGGTCAGTTGCTAAGCCCACCCTTTGTTGACCCCCACTTCCATATGGATTCTACCTTGTCCCTAGGACAACCCCGCATGAACATTTCTGGCACTTTACTTGAAGGTATTGCGCTGTGGGGAGAGTTGAAACCAAAACAAAGTATAGATGATATTATCAAGCGCGCCATACACTATTGTGACCTAGCCGTAGCAATGGGCATTGGTGCTATTCGCAGCCACGTTGATGTATGTGACAACGAATTGAAAAGCGTCACAGCCATGCTTGAAGTACGCCGTTTGGTGGCCCCTTATATTGACCTACAGTTAGTGGCTTTCCCACAGGATGGTTTGTTACGAGATCCAAACGCTCATGCAAACCTGATTCGAGCACTGGATATGGGTGTGGATGTGATCGGTGGTATCCCTCATTACGAACGCACTATGCAAGATGGCGCATTATCTATCAAAATTTTGTGTGAAATGGCCGCCGAGCGTGGCTTACGGGTGGATATGCACTGTGACGAATCAGACGACCCCCACAGTCGTCATGTAGAAACTTTGGCTAGTGAAACCATACGTTTAGGTTTACAAGGCCGAGTTGCAGGCTCCCACCTCACTTCGATGCACTCCATGGATAACTATTATGTTTCCAAGCTGTTGCCACTACTAGCCGAAGCTCAATTACACGTTATCCCCAACCCTCTCATCAACATTATGTTACAAGGTCGGCATGACAGCTATCCCAAGCGCCGTGGTCAAACCCGAGTGCCAGAACTTAAAGCTGCTGGTGTTAATATTGGTTTTGGGTCTGACTGTATGATGGACCCTTGGTATTCCATGGGACGCGCAGACATGTTAGATGTAGCAAGCATGGGATTACATGTAGGACAACTGTCGAGTCGGGCAGACATGGCTTGGTGTTTTGATGCGGTTACTTATAATTCTGCAGCTATTATGGGTTTACAAGATTATGGTATTGTCGAGGGCGCCCAAGCGAATATGGTGCTATTACAGGCTACAGACCCAATTGAAGCCATTCGATTAAAAGCCACACGTTTGATGGTGTTTCGCCAAGCTAAAATGATCGCTCAAACACCAGCTAGTCATACCAAGCTTGAATTACCAGGTAGGCCCACTCTGTTGGACCCTGCAAAGCCATTATTTTAAACGCCTGCGGTAGTCACTGAAGTAGAGAAAGACCGGGCACTGTCTACTATTTCTACTACAAACGAGGCTTAAGATCCAAGCCTCGTACCAAAACCTCAATAGCGTAGCGGGTTGCCTGAGGGTATATTTCGCGATCATAGTCATTAGGTTTAACTACAGCAGAAACTTGTGACTCGAAGTCTGCGTAGGTCTGCGTCAAAGCCCAAATCATAAAAAAAACATGCGCTGGATCTATAGGCGCCATAAGCCCTTCATCTTGCCACTTTAAAAACACTTCGCCTTTTTGATTAACCCATGTATATAACTCGGTCTGCAAGTAGTTGCCAATCACCGGCGCACCGGCAATAATTTCCATAGCAATTAGGCGAGACGCCTCAGGGTATTGTTGCGATAGTTGCATTTTTTTTGCGATATATGCGGTAATTACTTCTAGTGGCTGATCATCACTATGTATATCACCAAGAGTGCTAGTCCAACGTCTTAAAACCCGTACTATCGCAACTTGATACAGTTCTTTCTTGGTTTTAAAGTAATAAAGCATGTTGGTTTTTGACATGCCCGCTTCTTTTGCAATCTCATCAATGCGGGCACCTGAGAAACCTTTGCGCGAAAAAATTGTTACTGCAGCTTCAAGTACTTTTTGTTGGTTTTTTTCGCCAATAGACCCCATTTTAAAGCGACTTGATGCTTCAAAAGGTAATGTATGAGTAGAGAGAATATTCATGTAAAAAAACAGCCTGCTGCTGATATTATGTATATCGATTAAGATACATGCTTGTCGTGGTACTGACAAGGCGATGCTGGTTAAAAAGACAGTAGTTTGTACCTAAAAGCCGCCAAAATACGCCAGCACTCATTATTACTAGAACGTTGTGCGGAGGCTCCTTTCGAAGATAACATGTTACTCTATATAAACGACTTACACGAAAGATCTAAGAAATGGTATTTTATGCTTTTTTTACCTTGAATTTGAGCTTTCAGTTAAATAATGCCGATCAAAGAACATTAAAAGTGGGAAGAAAATAATAATGAAAATGAATCCAATGGGGCGCACTGACGTCATGGTTTCTGAACTATGCCTTGGCACTATGACCTTTGGCACTCAAACGTCTGAGGCCGAAGGCCATGCTCAAATGGACTGTGCACTTGGTAATGGCATAAATTTCGTTGATACAGCAGAAATGTACCCGGTCAATCCTATTGCTAAAGAAACCATCGGTAGGACAGAAGAGATACTAGGCACTTGGAATGCTAAAAATCGCTCGCGTCGCGGTGACTACATTTTGGCTACCAAACACTCCGGCGAAGGCCTTAAAGATATTCGCAATGGGGCTGCAATATCCTCAAAGACCATCCCAGAGACCATCGAAGGTAATTTACGCCGCTTGCAAACCGACTACATTGACCTTTATCAATTCCATTGGCCCAATCGTGGCTCATATATGTTTCGCAAAAACTGGAATTATAATCCCTCCTCCCAGAATAAGGCCGACACACTCGCCAATATGGAAGATTGTCTGGAAGCTCTGCAAAAACAGGTTGATAAGGGCAATATAAGACATTTTGGTTTGTCTAATGAAAGTGCCTGGGGAACTGCTCAATGGTTACGTTTGTCTGAAGATCGCGGTTTACCACGTGTTGCAACAATCCAAAACGAGTATTCACTTTTGTGCCGGCTTTATGACACAGACCTTGCCGAGCTAAGTGTCAATGAAGATGTAGGATTAATCACTTTTTCGCCCTTGGCTGCAGGATTGTTGACCAATAAATATCAAAATAATGCCACTCCCGAGGGATCTCGCAAAACATTTGTAGATGATCTGGGTGGCCGTGTCACGGACCGCGTTTGGCCTGCGATTGACGCTTATATGGAAATTGCAGCTAAACATGACATCGATAGTGTACATATGTCACTGGCATGGTGCCTTACCCGGCCCTTCATGTGTTCTGCTATTTTTGGGGCAACGCGCCATGCACAGCTTGAGCACATTCTCAAAGCGACAGATGTTAAGCTAAGTGATGAATGCCTGGTAGACATTGCCAAAGCCCATAAAGCGCATCCAATGCCCTATTAGAGTGCCACCTTCCAATAAACTTCAAATACTGTTGCGATTTATCTCATGAAAAAGGTTTTAGTAACTTGGTTGCTTCAGGGTCCATAAATCCGCTAATGGATGCTTCGCGCTCCAGAGAAATGGCTGTATTGAGATCACTAAAGACGTTAAAATCAACAACAAGTAAATCGGCTCACATCCATGGGCTGCAAAATAATAGCAACTTTTAGGTAGCGTTTGGCACCAAATCTATGGAGGGTGAGATGAAGTTTGATGACCAATTGAAAACTGAGGTGGAAGTAATCCAACCGCAGATGGTTGAAGCAAGGAAGAAGCCATGCACATTGTTTTAACTTACTTTCCAATCCTTGGCGCAGCTGAGAGGGTGCGACTCGCGTTGTGGCTAGGTGGAATTGCATTCGACGATGTGCACGTGCCGTTCGCCGAGTGGCCCGAACTCAAAAGCCGGACTCCCTATGGACAAATCCCCGTGATGTCCATCGACGGCGGACCTTACATCGCCCAGAGCAGTGCGATGCTCCAATACATCGGCACCCTAGCACCGACCTTATGCCCTGCAGATCAGTTTCTAGCGGTGCAAGAGGCCATTGGATTGGTCGACGATTTTGAGCGCTCGTGGCGACCCTGTGTGGGCCTAGCTCTCGAGCCAGAAATGTTGGGTTACGGTATTACACCTGCGACAGCGTCTTTCACCAAGGGCAGTGCTGAGCTGAGCCAGACGATCAAGGCGCTTCGCGAGGCGTTTCTCGCCAAAGAGATGCCTAAATACTGTGGTTTCTTTTCAAAAATGATTGAATTGTCTGGTGGTCCGTTCCTTTGTGGTTCGGCACCCACACTGGCAGACTGTTGCCTCGTCCCAGTCCTCCAACGATACACACTCAATTTCATTGACCATGTGCCGAAGGACACGCTTGACGCCTACCCAACAATGACTAAGTACCTTGCGGCATTTAAGGCATTGCCCCAGGTACAAGCCTACGAGCAGTCCAAAGCCTAAGAGTAGCTTGGCTGTTCTTAGGCTAAATAGCCCAAGATCAGTCTCCCTAAAGGCTCAGTGGGAGCCTCGCTGGAGGCTTGAGGGCTAAACGTTTATCGTCTAGCTTTGCCCAGTAATGGGGGGGATTGCAGATGACTTAATCATCGTGCAGCAGGTATCTGTATTCCAGTACTGTAGTAAAGCACGTTTATTTTGCAGTAAACCCGCCATCTACAAATAACGTTTGCCCTGTTACATAATCACTAGCTGAAGAACAGAAAAACAGTAACGGGCCATACAAGTCATTCATTTCGCCATTGCGGCCTATACAAGTTTGTTCAGCATTACGATTGGACCTAACTGGGTCTGAAAAAACAGCTTCAGTCAGGTCTGTTGGGAAAAAACCTGGAGCCAAAGCATTTATATTAATGCCGTCAGACGACCAAGCTTCCGCCATGGCGCGGGTAAGCTGCTCAATACCCCCTTTGGTAGCACCATAAGCAATACCGCTAGGAAAAGCCCTACGAGACTGTAAGGAAGCAAAGTTAATCACTCGCCCCCAGCCTTTACGCTGCATCGCTGGAACTAAACCCTGAGCTAAGAAAAAAGGCGCCATCAAATTAATATTGAAGGTGATATCCCAACCTGCTCCAGTCACATCACTGGCAGCTTCACGCGTGTTGATACCAGCCGCATTAATTAATATATCAGGCGCACCAAAATGGCTTTCAATTTGAGCAATCGTGTCTGGCATTAAGGACCTGTCAGATAAATCAGTTGCAACAAAAGCCGTATCACCTTCAGTTGAATCACTCCAAACCATTAACTCGGGGGCTCTCCTAGCGACACCAACTACCATAGCGCCATTACGGGCTAGAAAGGTAGCAATAGCGCGACCAATACCGCCACTGGCGCCCGTCACACAAACAACCTTTCCTGCCACATTGAACATCTCAGACTTCATATTAACACCCATAAATTAACCGTTTGCCCACATACCTGCCTAACCTAAAAG
>JAWUYU010000010.1:0-22975 GCA_034110645.1 Pseudomonadales bacterium | reverse complement strand
CCAGACAATACCGTGTTATCCAAACGTATTGCCAACGCAGAAATTAGCTACAGTGGCGATGGCGATTATGTAGATGCTACCAGAGCGGGTTGGGGTACCAAGTTGTTCTACAAGATCTGGCCTTTCTAAAACATAATACGTAAAGACATATTGAAAATTCGTCTTTGCGTCTTCCCACTCTCTGTCTTTGCGTATCCCTACTCCCCGTCCTTGCGAACGCAGTGAAGCAATCCATCCATCAGCCCACCACCATGGTCTACGCTCTAGATTACATATTAAAAATCCGTCTTTGCGTATTCCCACTCTCTGTCTTTGCGTATTCCCACTCTCTGTCTTTGCGAACGCAGTGAAGCAATCCATCCATCAGCCCACCACTATGGTCAACGCTCTAGATTACATATTAAAAATCCGTCTTTGCGTCTTCCCGCTCTCTGTCTTTGCGTATCCCTACTCCCCGTCTTTGCGAACGCAGTGAAGCAATCTACCTCTTCGCTCTCGTGCATTCTTTGTATTCTTCATTCTTAGCCCTAACGAATTCCATGAAGTCATCCAAAAAATAATTCATAAATAATTCATAAAAACCCTAAAGTTCCTAACACACTCGCCGATAGTTATTCCAAAGGCTATTCCAACCCGGCCTTGATCGAGCGATTTCTATCGTGGGGATCGTTTAGAAACAGGGTCGGTTTATTTACTTTAGGAGTATTAATCATGGGTATGGTAATCGGAACAAACGTAGCATCTTTAACAGCACAGCGTCATTTGGAGTCGAGTCGAGCTGACTTAAACACTTCTATGGAGCGTTTATCTTCAGGTTCACGCATTAACTCCGCCATGGACGATGCTGCTGGCCTTGCCATAAGTGACCGTATGGAATCACAAATTAACGGTTTATCACAAGCGGTCCGTAACTCTAACGACGCAATATCCCTTGGGCAAACAGCAGAGGGTGCTTTAGATGAGTCTACTGCTATCTTGCAACGTATGCGAGACCTTACCGTACAAGCTGCAAACGGTACTAACAATAGTACGGACATATCAGCTCTGAATGACGAAGTGACAGAGCTAAAGGAAGAGCTAACCCGTATTGTAGATACTAGTACGTTTAATGACCAGAAATTATTGGACGGTTTTAGTGGAAACTTTCAGATTGGCCACAAAGGTGGAGAAACAGTATCGTTAACTATTCTTTCAATGGACACTGCAACGCTAGGAGTATCTGGGTCTCCCACAGGTGCTGGCACTATTTCCGGCTCTGCAACATCGGTTCAGACCACTGCGGCAGCTGATGCAGTAGCACAAGGAACAGTTTCAGCCACAACCATCGGTACGGCAACGGTTACAAATGGCGAGGCAGCGACTGCGGCGACAGACCGTACTGATTGGACGGATTCTTTTACCTTGGACGCCGCAACGGGTGGTTCAGAAACGATTTCCTTTAATACAGGTGAAGGCACAGTTACGCACACCTTGTCTGGAGCTATGACCGGCGCAGCTGCAGCTACAGAAGTGGCAGGGAATATGACAAAGGCAGGCTATACCTTTGAGGTAGATTCTACCGATGCTGCTCAAATTAACGTTACACGCACCGCGGCAGGTGATCACTCATACGAAGGTGTTGCTTCGTCAGATGGCGTAGCTCCTACTGCACAAGGAACAGCCGTTGACGGTGCTGATGCTACGTCAGCCACTAATGCAACTCCCTGGAACGCTACTCAAACCTTGGGGACGGGAGCGTCTAAAGGTGATCAAATCACTTTAGCTGTGGCAGGTGGTCCCAGTGTGGTCTACGAAGCGTCACAAAATTTTGGTACCGCTTCTGCGCTTGCAAACGATATGGCGAGTACATTGAGCGCTCAAGGCGTAGCCGGATATTCGTTTTCTGCCTCAGGTAATGACGTTGTGATGCAGAGTTTAAGTGCTGGTGCTGATGCAAACACATTTACTGCAACTGCCGGCGCTGACCCCGGCTCGTCCGCCGTAGGAGAGGTGGAATCGGTTGCTCTTGCTTCAAAAGCAACAACTAATGATACAGTGACGATTACCGTAAACGGTGACGCATGGACTTATACTGAAGCAGGCTCACCAACCGATGCCGCCACAACAGCAACCACGATGGTGTCGGACTGGAATCTTGCAAGTACGGGATTCCAAACAGGTTACACAGCTAGTGTTAGCGGAGACTCATTCGTGTTAGAAGCCGACAATACAGGCCTAGACGGAGCTTTCGATATGACGGCGTCGTACCAAGCTGTAGCGCCAACTGGCGGTACCGGCGATATAGCTAATCTCACCCTTTCGAGCTCCGCGTCTAATTCGCTCGAAAGTATTGATGTGGCACTTGGACAAATTAGTGCTGCGCGTTCTAAGCTAGGTGCATTCCAAAACCGCCTTGAGCATACGGTGTCTAACCTTTCGAGCATGATTGAAAACACCTCCGCAGCCCAGTCGCGTATTCAAGACACCGACTTTGCCGTAGAGTCTGCCAGCCTTGCTAAAAACCAGGTACTGCAGCAAGCAGGTACTGCCATGTTAGCCCAGGCTAACGCCTCTGGCCAAAGTGTGCTTTCTTTATTGAAGTAATGTTAAACTAATGACGATAAGGGCGGCGCAGAGTGACTCTGTACCGCCCCCTCTATTTAGATAGGGTTATATAAAGGAGGTTGTTATGGCGATTGAATTACCCACAGTTAATCCACGGGCATCTCTAGCAGTAGTTAGCAATAAAGTTAGTGATATCCTATCCGCAGTAAAGGTAAAGGTAAAGGCAGAGGCAGAGGCAGTTGCAAAACCTCTGTTTAAGCCAGTGCCAGCAGCTCCAAAGATTGAAATTAATCGAGAACCGATTATATCTTCCAAAGAGTTAGCAGCTAAGATCGCTGAGTTAAATGAAGCGGTGGTTTCAAAAAATCTAGCCATCGCATTTATTGCCGATCCAGCAACTGGTAAAGATGTAGTGAGAGTCTCCAATAAAAGTACGGGTGAACTCATAAGGCAAATGCCCAGTGTAGAAGCGCTGAAAGCAATGCAAAACATCGATCACATGATGGGATTGATATTTAATGATAAATCTTAAGTCTTAAATAAACCTAATAGTAAGTGGATTGAATCGCAAAAACAGTGTTCCCTAACCGGGCGCTGTTTTTTTTTCTTTTAAATTGGTGAGGTATACTAACCTGGCACATTTATTGCTTTATTTAATATAGCAATAGAAATTTCTATAGAGCGGCAAACATTTGCCACTTGGACCTCTGCAATGAGGCGCTGAGGTCGCAAGTGAGAGGAGGGGTGATGGCAACCGATTATTTACAAGCAATGGGCGTTGGCGCTGGTTTTGACACTAAAAAGATTGTGACAGCCATAGTAACTGCAGAAAAGGCGAGCAAGCAATCTAGCATTGACCGCGGCACTGCTGATGTGACTGCCAATGTGTCAGCTATGGCTGTGCTCAAATCCTCTTTGCAGACCTTGCAAACGGCCGTCCAAAAAGTAGACGATCAAAATGACTTTGATTTTTCGACCTTCACTAACTCTGCACCCACTACTGTAATGGCCACTTTTGATTCTAGTGTATCGCTACCTGGAACCTATAAAGTCAGTGTAAGCCAGTTGGCACAGAACGATGTTTATCAGGGCGTTGCTGTGTCAGACGTTCTGGCAACGGCTACGATGACTATTTCTGGGTCTGAAATCAAGGCTACAGATACGATGACGATCGCAGCTGGTTCAGCGACTTTCGCCCATACATTTACCACTAGCGATCAGACCCTCACACAGAACACTGATGAATATGTGGCGGCATGGAATGCCAGTACTGACGCTAACGTATCACTTTACACTGCTAGTAATGTAGCCGGTGCGATTACCATAACACAAGACACAGCAACAGCAGGCACTCTAACTGTTGCTGGATCCGTTTCCCAAGTAGGTGCAGCGAGTGATGTTGCCATAGTTACAGCTGCAGCTGCAGGAGCTACTGGTGTGGACGCTGTGACCGTCGATCAGAACGGTACATCGGCAGCGACGGTGGTCATTCAGGTGGGTTCAGGTGCGGCCGAGACGATCACTCTGGCGTCTGGGTCTACCTCCTTGACTGACCTTGTCACGGGTATTAATGACCTCGCAGCGGATGTGTCTGCCCGCCTAGTAGAGACAAGCAGCGGTTCTTACCGTGTGGTCGTTGAAGGCCCCCAGGGCAGCGACAATACGCTGACCATTACTGACTCTGTGTTTGGTTTACAAACCACCAACCTACTGGAAGTAGACACCTACACACTCGATGCTGCTGTCAGTTCTGGTGGCAGCGCGTCATTTACCTATGGCGGCACGACCTACACTCAGGCTTTTGATACGGACGCAGCAACCACAATGAGTGGGCTAGCAGCGGCCATAAATGCCGGCACAGCTGGCTCAACAGTGACTGCGGCTGCGACGAGTGGCACGGTTTTCACGATGACTAAAGACGTTGCAAGTGATGCTCAGATGACCAAAGGCATTATTAGTGGCACAGCCAACGGCTCTGATGCTCTTGTTAGTTCCACTGCAGACACCACCGCTGGTAGCGATGGTAATAAAATACAAGCAGCACAAAACGCCACGCTAAGCGTTAACGGCCTGTCTGTTTCTAGTGCGAGCAATCAGGTTAATGGATTAGTGCCAGGCCTTGAGCTTAATCTTTTAGCGACGACCAGTACCGCTGTGGTGATGTCGGTCAGTCGTGATACATCAGTGGCCAAACAAGCCATTACTGATCTTGTGGCGGCGTATAATACCTTTGAAGGAGTTTTTGCTGGACTGACAGCAGTTGGTTCTAGCACTGAAGAATCTGGTAGCTTAAAGTCAGATTCGGCGATCCGAGCGATAAAAGAAGTTGTACATCGCCTTTTGATAGCCGACAGTTCAACGCCTGGTACCACTAAACAGAGCTTCATGGACATTGGCATTTCTCAACAGCGTGACGGCACCTTTTTGGTTGATGACGCGGTGTTAGGTGCAGCCTTGAGTAGTCATTATAGTGATATCACCAGTATGTTTAGCGGCGATACCAACAACCAGTCCAGTTACAGTACCGAAGCTCGAGGGATCGCTGGTGATATTGTTAATCAGATTACCGATTACCTTGCTTCTGATGGTATTGTTACCCTAAGAGAACAAACCTACGCTGCCACCACAGCAACCCTAACAACCGAGCAAACGGCATTGGATACGAAAATGGTTGCCATTGAAGCGCGTTACACTAAACAATTTAGCACCATGAGTAAAATTATGGACGAAATGAAGGCCACACAGGAGTATTTGGAATCGCAGTTAGAGAACTTACCATTTACTTCAAACAACGATTAATGAATGCCATACTATTTTTTACCAAGGGTATCAATACCCTGAACTTGTTAGATAGAGATGGCGAAGGCGAATTACAATGTATGACAATTTAAATAGCAATGACTGACATCAGGTGCATTGCAGACCGATGACGTTGCCTGGATTTACTATGGCAACAAATGATGATTTTGGTGTATTTTAATACGACGGAAACTTTGATGACATGCTTGGTAATTTTGCGTGTTACTTATTTAATGGTGATATCAAATAATGTTTAGGCGATCCCCTTTAGAACAATATGGTAATGTTCAGCATGATGCGCGGGCAGAGTTTGCTACTGCTCATGCAAAAACACTGATGCTATTTGATGGAGCAATTACGTTTACTGGTGTTGCGTTACAGGCCATCGCTCGTTCAGATTACGAATTAAAAGGAAAGATGGTCGGTAAGTCAATTGCTGTGATTAATGGGTTAAAAGATTGTTTAGATTTGAGCCAAGGAGAGCTACCAAACAATCTACATGACTTGTATGACTACATAATTGAGACGCTTTTTAAGGCTAACCTGACCTCTGATCTAGAAGCCATTGAAGAAGTCCAGCGCCTGCTAAAAACCGTGAGAGAAAGCTGGGCTCAAATCCCGTCTGATGTGCATCAAGTTAGTTCCAATAAAAACCATCAAAAATAACGGCTATGCTGCTAATGTTAATGTAATTTCTGCCGATAGATATAGTGTACGCAACTGTATTAAAGGAATATTATATGAACGCTATTGCCGCCTTGGCTAAATATGGCCAAATGAAAAACGACGCTCAAACATCGTTTTCGTCACCACACCAACTGATATTAATGCTATTTGATGGCGCTATTGAAGCCATGAGTATGACTATTGGTGCTATTCAACATAAGAATTTGGAGTTGCGTAGTAAGCAGAATACCCGATCTATTACCATTATTAATGGCATGCGTGATTGTTTAGATATGCAAGCTGGTAGTGAATTGGCAGAAAATTTATATTCATTGTATCAATATATGGCGCAAGAGTTATTTAGAGCTGGGTTCAAAAATGACGTTGACACTATTCGGAATATTCAGTTTATGTTGAAAGATATTCGGGACTCTTGGGAAAATATTCCTTTGAATATGCATTATATGCAGAAGGTTAATTAGTCGCTGATACAATCGAGCATTTAGATACACTTTGTAACAAAGTATTCGACGCATTAACTTGCGCTCGAATGAATATGTCGGTATTTTGACGGTTCCAGTTTATAGGATGTGTTCCATGTCAATTACCGATTCATTGTTGTTAGGTAACTCCTTGCCCATGCAGCAGGTTAAACTGCTGATACAGCAAGTTGCACAATCTAATGCTTCTGTACTAATACTGGGTGAATCTGGCACGGGTAAAGAGCTTGTTGCTAAAGCCTTACACCAAGAATCTAGCCGCTGTGAACATGCCTATGTGCCTGTTAACTGCGGCGCTATTCCTGCAGAACTTCTTGAAAGTGAATTATTCGGCCATGAAAAAGGCGCATTTTCGGGTGCCTCTAGTGCTAAAAAAGGGCGCTTTGAGTTAGCCGACAAGGGCACTTTACTGCTTGATGAAATTGGTGAAATGCCTTTAAATATGCAGGTTAAATTGCTGCGTGTATTGCAAGAGCAAGTGATTGATAGGGTTGGCAGCGAGAAGCCACGAGCTATTGATGTTCGTATTGTTGCAGCTACTCATCAAAATTTATCTGATAAAGTGGCCACGCGAGACTTTCGTGAAGACCTCTATTACCGACTTAACGTCTTCCCTATTCAAATACCTCCATTACGTGATCGTGGTGAAGACATTTCATTGTTGTGGCACTTCTTTGCAAAAGAACTGTGTTTTGGCGATGATGCGCCTGTATCTCTTTCTGTGGCTGCTGCTCATGACCTTATGCAGCGCCAATGGAAGGGCAATTGTCGTGAGTTACGAAATTTAGTAGAGCGCATGAGCATTTTGTACCCAGGTACTGAAATTACCCTGCAAAACCTCCAGCCCGGCGCACCTATGCTGGTATCAGAAATGATAGCGGTTGAGCGGCAGTCAGAATTAGCCTTGCATCCACAAACGGCTGCGGCCTCACCGATGCCTGCATCCGTGGGGTTAGAAGAAAATGTGCCGCCACGTTTATTTGAACCTCTTGCTGTAGACGAGCAGCCTTCTAATACCTATGAACTAGCCGATATGTTGGTGTCTGGCATAGACATTAGTCAAGGGTGTGACCTTAAACAGCAGTTAATTGCTGTGGAAACACAGCTCATCCAAAAAGCACTTGATGCAACATCTGGCAATGTGAGCAAAGCTTCGCAGCTGCTAAGTGTCAGGCGTACGACATTGATCGAAAAAATCAAGAAATACCAGCTACAAGAAGCTAGTTAATGTTGACGGAATGTCGTCTATTTCCTTTCGCTCCTTTCTTTTATTTATAAAAAAACTTTAAAAACAATGAGATAGGCTGTGATAATTTTATGGCACTATAATTGCATCTGTTTTTGTGAGTAGTTTATTTAGCCCTTTGGCAAATCACAAACGGAATCAATGATGGTCAACACCAACGCAACAGTCGCATTATTGGACAGCCAAGACACTGGCTTAGATATGCTTGCCGAAATGGCAAACAGTGCCGGTATATTGGCGCTGCCTGCGCATGACTTGCATGAGTTGGCAGTGTTGTTGAGCCGTAGTCAGAGTGATTTGTTAGTAATTAATGCCACCAGTTTACAAGTGCCACTCGCTGCAGTATTTAAGCAGTTGGCAGATTCTCTACACCGTGCCAGTGTGTTGGTATTGGTGGAAGCAAACGATGTGTCTACAGCTGTAGACGCAATGGCTTTAGGCGCTAAGAACGTGTTAACACTGCCTATTGAACCTGGTCGCTTTAAGCGCTATTTAAGCCAGCTGTTAGAGCGTCGCCCTAATGGCTTTATTTGCCAAGACATTCGTAGTCAGCAGCTTTTAGCGCTGTCTGAACGGGTTGCACAAACCGATGTTACCGTTCTTATTGGTGGCGAGTCTGGTGCGGGTAAAGAAGTATTAGCTAAGCACATTCACCAAGCATCACCTCGATCAAAAAACGAATTTGTGGCAGTTAACTGCGCATCAATCCCAGAAACCATGTTAGAAGATATGCTTTTTGGCCACGAAAAAGGCTCTTTTACTGGGGCTCATCAGCGTTATTTAGGTTTGTTTGAACAAGCACAAGGTGGTACTTTATTTTTGGATGAGGTGGGCGAGCTGCCCTTTTCCTTACAAGCCAAGTTATTACGAGTAGTGCAAGAAAAGGAACTTAAGCGTTTAGGTGGCACCGAAGTCATCAAGTTAGATACCCGTATTATTGCAGCTACTAACCGCAACCTACAAAAAGAAGTAGTAGAGAAGCGCTTTAGAGAAGATCTTTATTACCGTTTAAATGTATTTCCCCTTAAGTTGTTGCCTCTTAGGGAGCGAGCACAGGACATTTTACCTATAGCTCAATTTTTGCTACAGCGTCACCGCGGAACTATGGGTGCGTTGGCGGTTAATGCTCAGTTTGATAAAGAGGCCTTGAGTTTTTTACAAACTTACTCATGGCCTGGTAACGTGCGCGAACTAGAAAACGTGGTTCAGCGCGCCTTGGTACTGGCAGTTGGAGGCTACATTGGGCTGGAACATCTGTTAGTAGATGGAGGTCTTGATGACTTTATGGAACAGATGCCTAACCTTGGACTAGTGCAAAATGTGAGTTCATTGCCTCAAGCCATGGATCAACAAGTGCAGCATGAGGATTACCAAACATACCAAGCTACTGGTACTGATGGTGCCTTTGTTGGACAAGATACACAAAATCGAGGTTTGTCTGAAGTAGCTAGAGACAGCGAACAAAAGATGATTATTAATACCCTTGATCGCCTTAATGGCAGCCGCAAAGATACTGCTTTGGAATTAGGTATTAGCCCTCGAACCTTACGTTATAAGCTGGCCAAGATGAAAGATCTTGGTATGGCCGTCCCTAGCTAAAGAGTAAAATAATATGAATGTAAATAACGCAAACTCAATGCAGGGCATGATAAACCAGATGCGTATCATGGCCAGCCAATCACAGACTCAGTCGCCAGGTATTGGTGGTGCAAACCCAGCCGAAGGTGCTTCGAGCTTTGGCGATGCATTATCTTCTAGCATTAAATCTGTTAATGAAACTCAAATGACCTCAAAGGCAATGGCCGAGGCTTACGACCGTGGCGCAGATATCCCTTTAGCAGACGTGATGTTAAGTATGCAAAAATCGTCTATGGCTTATCAAGCCACTTTGCAGGTGAGAAACAAAGTGTTGTCTGCTTATCAAGACATTATGAAGATGCCAGTTTAACTTCTCAATAATAACAATACCCATAACGATACAGTTTTAGGATTCCCCCATGGCACAGACAGATATGAATCAAGCAGCATTACCAGCAGGTGTAGCTAATCCTGGGAGATCTGTACCGCAAGGTATATGGGCTGAATTTTTGGCGCAGCCTGCGGTACGTCGTACCTTGCCCTTAGCAGTTACTGTATTTGCATTGTTGGTTATGGTGATGGTGTACATGTCGTTAAATAAGGGCAGTTACCGGCCATTATTTCCAGGTATGAGTGGTGTAGATCAAGCTGCTGCCTTTGAAAGCTTACAAAAAGCGGGCATGACGGTAGAAATTGATGCTGCAACCGGCTCCGTGAGTGTGCCTAACGAGCTGTATCATCAGGCCAAAATGGTTCTAGCCAGCCAAGGTATTCCTGCTACGTCTACCGACGGATTTGCCATGATCCGTGACCAGCAGTCTATGGGTACCAGCCAATTTATAGAACAAAAGCGTTACCAGTTAGCTATTGAAGAAGAATTAGCCCATTCAATCAGTAGCATTCAAACAGTGCAGTCAGCCCGAGTGCATCTTGCAGTACCTAAGCAATCTGTATTTGTGCGTGACCGTGTTGAACCTACTGCGTCGGTGATATTAAATGTGGCCCAAGGGCGTCGATTGTCTGAAGCTCAGGCTCAGGCTGTGATGCATATGGTGGCTTCTAGCGTGCCTTATTTAGAGCCTCAAAATGTTTCGGTTGTGGATCAGTTTGGTAATTTATTGGCCAATGATCAAGATTCAAGCGGTTTAGGTATGAGTGATAAGCAACTAAGCTATCGCAATAAGTTGGAAAAAATGTACCAGCAGCGTATTCAGTCATTGTTAAGCCCTCTGGTAGGTGCTAATAAGTTGCGTGCAGAAGTAAATGCCGATATGGACTTTACCGTGCAGGAAATGACGCAAGAGAACTTTAACCCGGATACTATTTCTATCCGCAGTGAGCAGCTTACGCAAGGTGCCAGTGGTAACAGTGGTGTTTCTGGTGAAGGCGTGCCTGGCGCGCTTTCAAATGAGCCCCCTGCAGACCCTGTTATGAAAGAAAATCAGCCTGAAACCCTCATGGTGAAAGAAAGGGGTTTAACCAACGGAGGATCGTCTGGGTCACTTAATCGCACGCGTAATTACGAAATTGACAGTACTATTCAGCACACAAAGCTTGCTACAGGAAAGCTAACTCGTTTAAGTATTTCAGTAGTTCTTGATGAGCCTTTAATCACTAACGATGAAGGTGAACAGGTACGTCAAATACTAACGGCAGATGAGATACAGCGCTTTCAAAGCTTAATTAAAACTGCTGTAGGTTTTAATGAGCAACGTGGCGACAATGTTACGGTGATGAGTATGGCTTTTCAGGTAGAGGCAGAAATTCCTGCAACGCCAATGTGGGAGCAAACGTGGTTACAGAATTTGGTACGTCAAATATTAATAGCGTTACTAGCCTTGGTGTTCATTTTGGTAGTGCTTAGGCCAGCCATTAAAAAGCTAGTGAGTGCTGAGTTGGTGGTTCAATCGGATGCCCTAGTTGTCGAGTTAGGTCCTGATGGAAAGCCTGTTGGTGGCGCAGTTGCACAAGAAGAAATGGTTGAGGGTGAGACCTTAGAAGAGATGAAGGCAAGAATGCGGCCTAAGAAGTCTTCTATATCTATGGATATGTTGGATACAGCCAATAGTTATGATGATAAAGTAGCGCTAATGCGCATGTTAGTTACAGAAGATTCTAAGCGCGTTGCTGGTGTGATGAGTAATTGGGTAAAACAAGACCTTTAAGGTGTTCTAGTAGCAAGGCAATACAGAGTTTAGAAACGAGAAACCGCTATGGCTGATAAAAAACAAAACAAAGAACCGAGCATCGACCTTAAGGACGAAGACGAGTTTCAAATGCTCACCAAAACCCAAAAGACCGCCATTATTATGATGGTATTGGGAGAAGAAGAGGCGTCGGATGTCATTAGTCACCTGCCACCACGAGAAGTACAGCACTTAGGTGCTGCTATGGTGTCAGTGTCGAACGTTTCGCAAGGCGCGGTAGATATGGTATTGGACGAGTTTGTTGGGACTATGAAAAAACAAACTAACTTGTCTATGGGTACCAGTGATTATGTGCATCGTGTACTCACCAAAGCTTTGGGTGAAGATAAAGCTGCTAGTGTACTTAATCGCATCATTCCTACACGGGCAAGCCGCGGTTTAGATATTCTTAACTGGATGGATGCCCGATCTATTGCCGAGATGGTTAGTGGCGAACACCCGCAAATAATTTCTATCATTGTTTCTTTCTTAGAACATCAGTTAGCTGCTGATGTGCTGCACTTTTTACCACAAGAATTACGCCCAGAAATCATTATGCGAGTGGCGCAGCTAGAGACTATCCAACCAGAAGCTTTAGAAGAACTTGAAGTTATCATGAAGAAGCAGTTCTCCAGTAACTCCTCAGTTAAATCGTCTAATGTGGGTGGTGTATCTCAAGCTGCCAAAATTATGAACTTCACTAAATCTGACATGGAAACCCAGATCATGGGTAGCCTAATGGAACGTGATGAAGACCTCACAGACCGTATTCAAGATAATATGTTTGTATTTGATAACCTTGAGGGCGTTGATGCTCGTAGTCTTCAGGTGATTATTCGTAATATAGAATCGGATGTATTGATGGTGGCCTTGAAGGGTGCCGATGATCTGGTTAAAGATAAATTTCTGGAAAATATGTCTAAGCGTGCTGGTGAGCTATTCCTTGACGACATGGAGGCTAAAGGGCCTATGCGTATTAGTGAAGTGGAAGCAGCTCAAAAAGACATCCTTCGTACTGCGCGACGTTTGGCTGATGCAGGTGAGATTATGTTAGGCAGCGGAGCTGATTTTGTCTGATCATGTGGTTAAAAAGGGCCTTGCCGACGATTACCTTACATGGGAGACCCCTCTAGCTGGGGCTGGGGTGGATTTTTCACCTTTCTTTTCCCTGACATCTCCTGCGAAAGCCGCGCCAAAAGATAACTTTTCACCTGCTGAAGTGTCTGTGGTGAGCCAGAATCAAGCAAAACATGAAGATTGGCAGGTGTTTAACGCACCCCATGAAGAGGCTGGTTTCAATGCTGCTGTAGAAGATAGCTTTGATGGCGTTTCAGATGAAGATTCACTGCCAGAAGTGAATTCTGGGCACGCAGAAGGTTATGATGCCGGTTATCAAGAAGGCTACGACAAGGGTTTTTCTTTGGGGCAGTCTGAAGGAGAAGTTAAAGGAGAAGCAGCAGGGATTAAAGCGGGTCAGCAACAAACTCAGGCGCTAGAAGATCAACGCAATAAAGACATGGAAATGGCGTTAGGGTGCTTAACCCAAGTGACTAATGCTTTGTCTGAAGAATTACTACAGCCCATGCAAACTTTGGCTTTACACCTAGCTAAGGAATTAGTGCGTGGTGAGCTAAGTGTGTCCTCACACGCAATTGAACGTTTGATTATGCTGAGTATGGAGCAGCTTCAAATAACCCAGTCAACTATTCAAGTACATATGAATCCTCTTGAGTTCGATCGATTGAAGCAGCATAACGGTTTGCCAGATCAGGTGGTATTACAGCCAAGTAATGATATTTCTATGGGCAGCATTAAAGTAGAGCATGCAGATAGTTGGGTGGAAGATTTAATGGAAGACCGCTTGGCTCAGATTTCTCAGCAAGTTTTTGGCTTTGTAGATGAGAAATTCGTTGAGCCTATGCAAGAGATACCGGTAATTGAGCCAGAGGTTGAGGTTGAGGGAACGATAGAATCGGAAGACATAAAAGGCCTTTCAGCAGAGCAAGAACAAACCGAAGCTGAAGTGCCTGAGTTTGATGGGCACCCACATGATGAGCTTGCAGTAGGTGGCTCAGAAGAAGCTCTCGATATCGATACTGAATTGACTAATGACCCAGACGAGCACCTTAAAGGCCCTATAGAAGATGATTAGCTTAGCTGATAAGTTGTCTCAAAGCCTTGGGCAGGTGCAGCTTCAGCGCGCACGATCTCAAGGCGTGTTAACGCGGGTGGTTGGCCTAACCCTGGAAGCTACAGGGGTGAATGCACCTGTAGGATCTTACTGCGACATTATTAGCCCGAGTGGGGCAATACTTATGGCAGAGGTTGTGGGGTTTGGCGACGGTAAATTATTATTAATGCCTTTTGGTAGTATTCAAGGCATTGCTGCTGGTTTTAAAGTGAAACCGCAAGTTCAATCACAAAATACTGCAATGAGCCGGTCTATGCTGGGCCGTGTATTAGATGGTATGGGTCAGCCACTTGATGGTGGGCCAGATATAGTGGCAGAAGAGCATCGTAGTATTTTAGGACAACCTATTAACCCGTTGAAGCGTAGGCCTATTGATCAGGCGCTAGATGTGGGAGTGCGAAGCATTAACGCACTTCTTACGGTAGGTTGTGGTCAGCGATTAGGTTTGATGGCAGGTTCTGGCGTGGGTAAAAGTGTTCTCATGGGTATGATGACCCGCTTTACTCAAGCAGACGTGATTGTTATTGGCCTTATTGGTGAGCGTGGACGAGAGGTACAAGAGTTTGTATTGGATTCCCTAGGAGAGGAGGGCTTGGCCCGTTCCGTTGTTGTAGCGGCCCCTGGAGATACGTCCCCGGTAACGCGGTTGCATGCGGCAAGGTTGGCCACCACTATCGCAGAATTCTTTAGAGATCAAGGAAAGTCAGTTTTATTCTTAATGGATTCTATTTCCCGTGTGGCTCAAGCTCAGCGTGAAATTGGCTTGGCTATTGGCGAACCTCCCACTACAAAAGGCTATCCGCCCTCGGTGTTCACTCTAATTCCAAATCTAATGGAGCGAGCAGGCAATGGCCACGAAGATAGCCAAGGTGCCATTACTGCTTTTTATACAGTATTGGCTGAAGGTGATGATCAGCAAGACCCTGTAGTTGATGCCGCTCGATCTGTATTAGACGGACATATAGTATTAAGCCGTGAGCTAGCAAGCTCTGGCCATTACCCAGCCATAGACATAAATCAGTCTATTAGCCGTTTAGCTCCTGCACTACAGGGCTTAGGCCAGAAACAGTCTGGGAAGCAATTGCGCCAGTGGTTAAACAGCTATGCTGAAAATAAAGATTTAATCACTGTGGGTGCTTATCAGGCAGGCAGAAACATTCTTTTAGACCAGGCATTAGATAAAAAGCTAGATATGGACCGATTCTTGCAACAAGGAATGCATGACTCGTGTGATATGGCAACGAGCCTGGATCATTTGCAGATCCTTGCTCAACCGCCACAACACGAATTCCAGCAATCGGAAACCCTGCAGGCCATGCCTTAACTACACGTTAATGCTGCGCTGGCAGTGTTAAGTGGAGTAAGATGATGGCTATTAACAAAATTGATCGATTTACTAGTTTGGGAAAGATACAGCAACAACAATACCAGCAGGCCCTCGAAAGTGAGCAGCAGGTTAGGCAAATGATTGACAGTATAGACACCTCTGTAGCGCAGGTACGCCAATATCAAACAGACTATCAAAAAGACTTAGTTACGTTGCAACAAGGCGCTAGCACCACTGAAACGTTGGTACGAACCCGTAAATTTTTACAGCAATTAATGCAAATGGAAGTAGACCAGCTGCGTCAACGACAAGGTTTAGAT
Source organism: Pseudomonadales bacterium (assembly GCA_034110645.1). Lineage (GTDB taxonomy): Bacteria > Pseudomonadota > Gammaproteobacteria > Pseudomonadales > Balneatricaceae > Njordibacter. Next base: position 7,618 of record JAWUYU010000010.1, on the reverse strand, counting down.
CAGAGGTTGCAGCAGGCTCAATATGAAACTATGCAGAAGTTACAAATGTCTCGAATGAGTCAAAAACTTACAGAAAAGGCACAGGTAGAGCAGTTGGCAGCCAGCAAAGCTGTAGATGAAAAACAGATGGATGCAGTGGCTACACAAATGTATACTCGGCGTTAACTAAGTGCACTGGAGCGATTCTTGCATAGTATTTTGTGACAACAACAAAGAATAGCTGTTCAACTCTATTCTGACGAATAACTGACACTAGTGCAGGCTTATTAATATGGCTCAAATAGATTTGCTAAACTTACTAAAAGCGACCAGCGCCCCTAGCGCAGCTGGCGCTGGAGTTAACTCGACAGCTAAATCTACCGCAGCAGCAGGCTTGTTTGAACAGATTTTAAGTGGGCAGGCTGGCGATACCGCTGTTGCCGTACCAGGTGGCAATGCAATGCCAAGCGGCAACAGTTTGCCGGCAAATATTATGTCTATATTGCATCAGGCGCAGTCTTCGCAGCAATTATTAGCTACGTTATCACCACAGCAACAATCTCAAATTGATGACCTGAGTTTTATTACTCAATTACAGCCGGTGGTAGACATGCCGCAGACTCCGGTAGCGACGGCTGTATCTCAATTCACTGACAGCAACGCCCATTTCTCTGACCAACAGTTACAAGACTTAGCTGTTCAGTTAGGTATAGATCCAGCTGTAGCAAGCTTAGTTCTGCAAAGTACTATCAAGCCAGAGGCTGCTACAGCCTCGCTTAACACTCAATCTGGTATGGTTGCAGGTATGGGTTTTAAGCCTGGCCAAGCTCAGGTAGTTTCTACAAAGAGCGTGCCTGAGATTACGGGAAAATCGTCTATTCAGTCACAAGGTCAGGTTCAGTCACAAGTTCAGGTTCAGCCACAAGCTCAGGTTCAGCCACAAGGTCAGGTTCAACCACAAGTTCAGCCTCAGCCTATGGCTAGTGTAGACGCGCAAGGGCCAGCTGCTAGGTCTTTAGATTCATTGCCGCTGAGCGATGCAGATGTCATCAAGGTGCGTAGCCCACTTGGTGCCTCAACCTCCAGCGTCACGACGCCAGCTAGTAACCAGACGTCTCCTACTGGAGTACCATCAACTGTTGTATCAGCGCCCCAAGTAGCTACTCAATCTTTTTTACAGCAGCGCCAAGCTCGTGTTGAAAATCAGATGCCTGATAAAAAAACAGCATTAGCAAACACTATTAATGAAGTGGTAACACAAACCAAGGCCCAATTAGTTTCATCTACTGGATCTAGCGCTGCCACTACATACGCCTCCATTACGCTAGCGCCTTCGTTGGTGCAAAAGATAGACCAGCTAACGGGGCTTACATCTACCACCACTAGCACCTCAAATTCACTGGAACCACAGGCCCTAGGCAGCTATACTGGAGCCAACTTTAAGGCTGCGGCACCGCTGACTAATCTGTCAGCAGCAGTGGGCTCTGCTCCAAGTGTAGAAATGTCTACTATGGATTTAGGGCAGCGCTTTACTAGCCTTATGCAAGGGGATAGCCCTGCTCAGCTAGCGGCCCGCCAAATGCAGGACCAAGTTGGGCAGCAACTTCAGCGCATGGTTAAAGAAGGGCGTTGGCAAGCCAATTTATCCCTTAATCCTGCGCGTTTGGGGCAGGTGAGCATTAACTTGGTGATGGAAGATGGCGTGTTACAAACGCAGCTTCTAAGTGGTAACGCAGGTGTGCGTGAGTTATTAGAATCAAGTTTGCCAAGGCTCAGGGAGCAGCTTGAAAGTAGTGGCTTACAGTTGGCAGACGTATCTGTAGGAAGTGATAGCAGAGGCCAGCAACAAACCCGTGGCGAAGAGCCTGATTGGCAGTTGAGTCAAGCGGCGAGAAATACTAACGAAGATCCTGTTTCCATGGCAGCGGAAAATAACCGCAGTGGCCATGATGGTGATGTAGATACCTTTGCTTAGTCAGTAAAGACTAAGTGATCCATATTTTAGACATTAAGAGAGAAGGCTAACCATGGCAAAAGAAGAAGAAGTAGAAGTAGAAATAGAAGAGAAGAAGGGTGGTGGTTTAGTTAAAATTTTGTTATTTGTCATGATTGGTATTTTGGCTATTGCTATTAGTATAGGTGCCACTTTATTCCTAACAGGGTTTTTTGATGCCAAGACGGTAGTAGTAGACGAAAATGGTAACGTGATTGCTCAAGAAGCTGCAGCTGGCGCAGAGGTTGATCCCAGTGCCCAGCAATCTTTGGATAAAGTAGCTAAAGACCAGCCAGAAGGCCAAAAATTTGATCAGCTCTATAATGAAATGGAGCGTAAATTCACGGTTAATTTGTTGGATAGTAAGCAGTTCTGTCAGTTTACGATGGGCTTTATGACGCATTATGACCAACGTGTTGTAGACAACGTGTACAAGCATGAATTGGCACTTCGTTCAGCTATCCTCATGGAAGTGTCTACTTACAATAAAGACCAGTTATCTACTGTTTCTGATAAACAAAAACTGGCCAATAAAATTAAAGAGCGTATGAACCAAGTGTTAATTGGTTATGAAGACTTTGGTGGTATCGAAGAAGTATTCTTTACTGAGTTTGTAATTCAGTAAACTAGGAGTTTTGGTAACATGGGTGACAACGAATTACTCTCAGAAGAAGAAATTTTAGCTTTAGTCGAAATGGGCGAAAGTGATGAGGGTGAAGCCTATAACGTAGACTCGCCAGCAAATAAGTACGACATTGCCAGTGAAGATAGCACTTTAACGTCTCACTTAGGTTCGTTAGATATGATCAACGAACGCTTTGCGCGGTTGTTTCGTATTAGTTTAAAAAACTTATTACGCTATCAGCCCAAAATTGAATATCAGCCCGTAGATGTAGAGCGCTATTCCACCTACATGTCGAGCCTTACTACGCCTATTTCATTAAACGTAGTTAAGATCCCGCCTTTGCGAGGGTCAATGTTAATCATTATTGATCCACAATTGATTTTTAACTCGCTGGATAGCTTTTTTGGTGGTACAGGTTCTCATACGGAAATATCTGGTGTTAGGGATTTTACTCCCACAGAGTACCGTATTATCCAAATGATCTTGCAACATGTGTTTGAAGATATGAAAGCCGCTTGGGCACCAATGTATACGGTGGCTTTTGAATTTATTAACTCCGAAGTAAATCCCCAGTTCACCACTATTGTAGAAGAACATGATTTGGTGATTATCAATAAATTCAATATTGAAATGGCTCACGACATTAACGGCAGCATACAAATAATTTACCCATACGCAGCCATGAAGCCTATTCGTGAACTGTTACGTACTCAAGTGATTGGTGATGCCGACATTGATGATAAGCGGATTTGGAATAACTACTTGAAGGTAGCTATCGAAGATGTTGATTTGGATATAAAATCTCACCTTGCCAATCCTCAAATTAGCTTACTAGAACTGCGCAACCTTAAAGTAGGCGATGTGATTCCGATTAAAATGCCAGAAACTGTAACTGTTACATCCGAAGGTATTCCCATATTTAGCGGCGTTTATGGCAGTTCTAATGGCCATGCTGCTGTGAAAATTATGGGTGAGGTAAAAATGGATGATTATGAAGTGGACTTATGGGACTAACATGTCTCTAATAGTAGAAAAACAAAGGAAATACCTGTGAGCGAAAAAGAGTTAGCCCCAGCGGGCTTGTCTACCTTTGAAGATGAGCTAGACTTAGATGTTTTACAAAACATTCCCGTGGTTTTGTCTGCTGAAGTGGGTAGGGCGTCACTAAAAATTAAAGATTTATTGCGCTTGAGCGAAGGTAGTGTAGTTGAGTTTGACCGACTAGCCGGAGAATCCATTGATGTGTGTGTTAATAATACGGTTATTGCTAAAGGTGAAGTTGTGGTGGTGAATGAGCGTTACGGTATTCGGCTTACTCAAGTGTTGGATGCCGCCGACCGTATGCGTAAAATTTAAGGCCTAGCTATGTTAGGTGATACAGAATTACTGTTGCAGTCCATAGGCAGCTTATTGCTGGTGTTGGCTATTTTATTGGTTATGGTATTTGCGGCGAGATGGTTCATGCAGCGGCGGCCCCAAGGTGGGCGTCGGCTTCGGTTTGTAGAAGCTATGGCCCTAGGTAGCCGTGATAAATTGTTAATTGTAGAAGTGGATGGAAAGTCTCTTCTGTTAGGAGTTACAACACAAAATATTCGACTGCTAACCGAACTTAATGCTCACGCTGCGCAACCTTCTTCTTTAGGCCAGCAAGTCGACTCTTCTGCTGAACCTGATCAATCGGGGTTATCTAAACAGTTTTCTCTACTACTAGGTCGATACACTAAAACTACCAATCACAAGGACAAGCTATGAGCATTAGGCGCGCCATAGGCTGGCTGCCAGTAGTCGGCATATTGTTATTGATTGCTATTGCACCTCAGGTGAGTGCGGCCGAGAGCCTATTACCCGGCGTGGTTGTTGAGACCAATGCAGACGGCCAGCAAGAATACAGTTTAACGCTACAAATATTAGCATTAATGACATTGCTAACAATGCTACCTGCATTGTTACTGATGATGACCTCGTTTACCCGCATCATTATTGTATTGTCGCTATTGCGTATGGCATTAGGCACCAATCAAACTCCACCTAATCAGGTGTTACTGGGTTTGGCGCTGTTTTTAACGCTGTTTATCATGGCTCCTGTATTTACCCAAATAAACGATCAAGCTATTCAGCCATACCTCAATGATCAGTCTGATTTTGTGCAAGCCTTTGAAGTGGCTCAGCAGCCCTTGCGTGAGTTTATGCTGAAACAAACTCGTGAATCGGACATCGAGTTGTTTGCGAAAATCTCAGGCCAGCAAGAACTTGATGGGCCAGAGAGCGTGCCTATGCAATTGTTGATTCCTGCCTTTTTAACGAGTGAATTAAAAACCGCATTCCAGATTGGATTTCTAATATTTGTGCCGTTTGTGGTGATCGACTTAGTGGTTGCTAGTGTGCTTATGTCTTTGGGTATGATGATGTTATCGCCGATGATGATTTCATTGCCATTTAAACTCATGATGTTTGTGCTGATAGATGGCTGGGCTTTAATATTAGGTACCTTAGCGGGTAGTTTCTATACCTGACGGAGATTGATAATGGATCAAGGTGTTGTATTAGATATCGGCCGAGAGGCCTTGATAGTGACTGCAACTATTGCAGGGCCTATGCTTTTGGTGGCTTTAGTTGTGGGTTTGCTCATAGGTATTGTGCAAGCTGCAACGTCGATTAACGAAATGACGTTAAGCTTTATTCCCAAGTTAGTGGGCTTAACGTTGGTGCTGTATTTGTTTGGGTCTTGGCAAATCACCGTACTTACGGACTTTACTTCTCGCTTAATTGAACGAATTCCAGGCATAATCGGTTAGTTATGTTTGACGTTTGGGATGACGTACTTGCGTTGATTTACACCTTCTTGTGGCCCATGACACGGGTTAGTGCGTGTCTCCTTGCTACGCCTATATTCTCGGCCATGAGTGTTAATACCACCGTGCGTGTGAGCTTGGCTATGGTTCTCACTATTCTCATTTACCCGTTACATGATTGGCCGATTGTTGATGTGCTATCTGGCGTAGGTTTAGTGCTGTTGATGGAACAGGTGGTCATTGGGGTGATGATGGGGCTGATATTACAAATTGTATTTGCCGCAGTGAGTGCTGCTGGCGAATTTATTTCTTTGTCCATGGGTTTGGGTTTTGCCATGATGGTAGACCCTAATAGTGGTGTACAAACCCCAGTTATATCCCAGTTCATGGTGGTATTGGCGACCTTAGTGTTTGTTTCTATCGGTGGTCACCTCATTCTTATAGAGTTATTGCTCGATAGTTTTCGTTTATGGCCTATTGGCGAGCCGCAGTTAGAAATGGCAATGGTGTGGGATGTGTTGCAGTGGTCTATTTTGCTATTTACTGGCGCGGCCATGATTGCGCTGCCCGCAATGATTATTTTATTACTCACCAACAGTGCTATGGGTGTAATCTCTAGGGCTGCGCCCAGTTTAAATGTATTTGCGGTAGGTTTTCCTTTAACTTTGCTAATGGGTATTGCGTTGTTGATTACGCTGTTACCCACGTTTATGTTTAATATACAAAGCCTATGGTTTGAGGCGTTTCAGCAGATACGCGTGTTGTTGGGTGTGGCTTAACTATGTCTGAAGACAGCTCCCAGGAAAAAACTGAACAACCCACGGCAAAAAAACTCGAAAAATCACGTGAAGACGGGCAAGTGCCGCGATCAAAAGAGCTTTCTATGGCCATTATTATGGTACTGGGCTCAGCCTTTCTATTGATGACGGGGGGGGCCATTATTGATGATATTTCATTGATGCTTAGCTCTAGTTTGACGATTGACCGTGCCTTATTAATGGATACCAGTCTATTACCGAGTGTTTTATTAGCCACCTTTGTGGACGGCATTCTATCGGTTATGCCTTTTTTACTACTCACCTTAGTATTGGCGTTAGTTACCCCTGCACTCATTGGAGGCTGGCTATTTTCAACTAAAGCTATTGGCTTTAAGCCTAATAAGCTCAATCCACTTACAGGCCTAAAACGTATGTTTGGCACTCAGGCTCTTATGGAACTGGTAAAAGCCTTGGTTAAGTTTATTTTGGTGGCGGGCATAGGCTATTTGGTAGTGGCTGCACAAATAGGCCATCTTTTTGCCTTGGGGCAGATGCCATTGGGAGTGGCGTTTCAAGAAGGGGGCATGATTTTATTGTGGGGCTTCTTCTATATGTGTTTATCGTTAATGGTGATTGCTGCGATTGATGTGCCTTATCAGATATATAGCCATACTGAAAAGTTAAAAATGTCGATGCAAGACATTAAAGATGAAATGAAAGAGATGGAAGGTCGCCCAGAGGTGAAAGCCCAGGTTCGTCAGCGGCAACGAGAAATGGCCATGGGACGCATGTTAGATGACGTTACCAACGCTGACGTGGTAATAACTAACCCCCAGCATTTTGCGGTGGCTTTGGTGTATGACCAAGCAGGCTCTGGTGCGCCGATTGTTTTAGCTAAGGGGCAAGGCGAAATGGCTGCGCGTATACGAGAGCTAGCAGAGGCAGAAAGTGTGCAAATGTTACGCATGCCTTTGTTGGCTAGGGCACTGTATTTTACCAGTGAAATTAAGGAAGAAATTCCGGAGGGTTTATTTGTTGCTGTGGCCCAAGTGCTTGCCTATGTATATCAACTTAATGCAGTGACTCCAGGCATTCCAAGGCCTCTGCAGCCTAATCCAGACGTACCTGCTGATTTTCGTTATAACGAAGACGGCGAAGCTATTTGAAGTTATACTAGAACTATTCAGAAACAGCGCTTAGTGAATCTATGTGTGTCGCGACAGCATAAGATATGGAGTAGTAGCTGGTGAAGAAAGGCATTACAATTAATAAGGATCTATTTAAACGGGCTTCGAGTACAAAAGAAACCCGTGAGTTTACTATATCTGAACGTACAAAAAGCGCTAACAAATATCAAGCGGCGGCTGACTTTGTGGCTAGCCAAAAGCGCACGTCCAATACTAAAGGCCAAGAAAGTGAACTGTCTAAAGATTGGGATCGTTTCTCTGACAAGGGCCGTAGTAGTGTTGCT
>JAWUYU010000009.1:0-17677 GCA_034110645.1 Pseudomonadales bacterium | reverse complement strand
GTGACAATGACTTCAGCCAGTTTGGTGCACCACTGGCAGGTAGTTTAATTCCTTGGATTGACTCTCAGCTGCCTAACGGACAAAGCCGTGAAGAGTGGAAGGCTCAAGCAGAGACTAACAAGATTCTTGGTCGTCACGAGTCTGGTGGCAAAATTATTCCAGTAGATGGTTTATGTGTGCGTGTAGGTGCTATGCGCTGTCATAGCCAAGCTTTAACCATCAAAATGAAGCAAAACGTGCCGATGGATGAGATTGAAGATATGCTCGCCAAGGCGAATGATTGGGTTAAAGTTATTCCTAATGATCGTGATGCAACTATGGCTGAACTTACTCCAGCTAAGATTACTGGTACTATGACGGTGCCAGTGGGTCGTTTGCGTAAGCTTAATATGGGGCCTGAATATTTGTCTGCCTTTACCGTAGGCGACCAGCTTTTGTGGGGCGCTGCGGAGCCTTTGCGCCGCATGTTACGAATTGTGCTAGAAGCATAAAGTGATCACCTGTATGTATACCGCTTTAGGTGTACATACTGAATTTTTATAACTAGTGTGTACGTTTTCTATGCTTCGAAACGCATATAATCCACCGCAGAGCTTTGCCTTACAGGATATTATTATTATGGCTCAACTTATTACGGAAACTGTTACTGATGTGCATCATTGGAATGACACCCTGTTTAGTTTCAAAACTACCCGTGATGCAGGATTTAGATTTAAGAATGGTCATTTCGTCATGGTCGGCTTAGAACATGAGTCTAAGCCCCTTATGCGGGCATATAGCATCGCAAGTTCAAACCATGAAGATGAACTCGAGTTCTTCAGTATTAAGGTTAAGAATGGAGCGCTGACTTCTAAACTTCAGTATTTAAAGGTAGGTGATGAAGTTCTTATTGGGAAAAAACCCACAGGAACCTTAATTACTGACCAGATGCTGCCTGGTAAAAATTTGTATCTTCTTGGTACAGGCACCGGTTTAGCTCCCTTTATGAGTATTATTAAAGATCCTGAAATTTACGAACAGTTTGATAAGGTTATCCTCGTTCATGGGGTGCGGTACACTTCTGAATTGGCTTATAGTGATTACATTCAAAATGTGCTACCTGAAAATGAGTATTTAGGTGAGTTGATAAAAGAAAAGCTCCTTTATTATCCTCTGGTTACGCGTGATCCGTACAAGAATAATGGTCGTATTACTGATGTAATGACTTGTGGAAAGTTGTTTTTAGATCTGGATATGCCACAGCCTAGCAAGAAAGATGATCGCTTTATGCTCTGTGGAAGTCCAAGCATGCTCATAGATATGTGTAAAATATTAGACGACAGAGGTTTTTCTGAGGTACGAAGTGGCCATATGGGTGAGTACGTTATAGAGCGCGCTTTTGTCGAAAGGTGAATTTCCGTCGAACAAAAATGTCCACCAATGCCTCGACGTTTTTGCATCTAACTCACGCATTATCAGGGTGTAGAAAAACCATGGATAGTGCAGGCTGTAAAAAAAGGCGCTTAGGCGCCTTTTTTTGTGGCCCCAAGACTGCGACAATAGCACATCACATGGTCGGAGTAATAGTAGACATGATATCCCCAAAAATGAAGCATGCTTTACGTATTGTTGGCTTCACAAGCATTTTTTTAAGCGCAAACGTCCAGGCTATTGCCTTGGGGCAAATACACCTATCTTCTACGCTGCTACAACCACTACAGCTGCAAGTGGATTTAATTGAGGTAGAAGGTGTTCTTCCTGGATCCATGGCAGCTAAAGTGGCAGGGCCTGCACAATTTTTGGCAGCAGGCTTGGTCTATCATCCTTGGTACTCCCAGCTAGATGTGAGCATCGTAGATAATGAGGGTGGCTACGCTGTGCAGGTTATAGGGCAGCAGGCTGTTGAAGAGACGCTTTTTGATTTAATTTTTGAAGTGGATTATTTAGGGGGTCGTCTATTATCTGAATACGCCGTGAAGTTGCCTGCTTTTGTGAAGACACAGAAGCTTGATGAAAACACTAACGCTCAGTCTAACTTACAGCCTACTGCAGATTCAAAAGTTTTGGTAAAAGCCCTTACAGGAGAGGTGGTGCTTGAGGAAACTCTAGTGCAGTTGTCAGAATCCAAGAGCGCCATTACTAGTGTAGAGCCTGAAGCTACAGTTGCAGCTTTTGTGGTGGTTAAACCAGGGCAAACTTTATGGCGTATCGCAGTTAACAATACTCCAAAAGGCATGAGCCCTTGGCAAACATTAATTAGCTTATACAAGTCAAACCCTATGGCTTATAGGAATAGTGATATTCGTCAAGTGTTAGCTAATAGTCGATTGCGACTGCCTACGGCGGCTGAGCTGAGTTCCCTTACTGCAAAGCAAGCTAAGGCTGCGTATGAGGTTTTAGTAGCTGCACCGGTAAAAGTAAAACAAAAAAAACCAGCACAGAGTAAGCTGGCAGCAGCTAAGATTCAACAAAACGATGCACAACAAGCTCAATTGCAGCAGCAAGTGCAGGGCCAGCAGGATAAGCTGAAAGGTTTAACGAGCCAATCCATAGCGCTACAGGCCGAAGTGAAAAGTTTGCAAGCCGATCACACTGCAGCGATATCTGAACAAGAATTACTTACCAAAGCGAGTGAGAATCTTGCTTACGGTGTGGCCGTGCAAAAGCAGGACATTAATAGCTTAAATGAAGAGAGAACTCTGCTAGAAAATAATATGCTTACGTTAGATCAAAAATTTGAATCTACCCAAGCAGACCTTAATCAAGCCGAACAAGATCTCTTGTTGGCTCAGAAGTCTTTGGTTGATATGCAGCAGAGTGTAGATTTAGCAGCACAAACTAAAGTGCTTAGTGACGATGGTGAGCAAATGTCACAGGGGTTAAGCCTTGTACAAATATTGGCTTTTTTGTTAGTACCTATCATTCTGGTGGTTGGGCTTATTTGGTGGATCATAGGGCGTGGCCGAAAAATCGCTCCAGAGCAGCAAGCCTCGCCAGAGATTTCCGAGGAGCAACCGATCACCCTAGACCCTTTGGCCGATTACAACACTAAGCCAAGCTCAAAAGTAGCTGATTTACATCAAGGTGCTAAAAAAATGCAAGGTGGCATGCCTGAGCGTAGTTTCATTGAAGAGTTATTGCAGCAGCAAGAACAAGGCGAAACTCAATCGATGGGTCAAGATTTTAACGCTAAAATTGCGGATGACCAATTACACTTGTCGGCTGATATAGAAGCTATGTTGACGGGCCAAAAGCAAATGCATAATCAGGCCGATGAGCCTGTGGAGTATCTGTCTCATGAGGAAGAGATGAATACCAAGTTATATTTGGCGCTAAGTTATCGCGATATGGGCGATGTGTCTCAGGCCCAAACTGTATTACATGAAGTACTCAATCAGGGCAATAATGAACAAAAAGCACAAGCCAGCGATTTATTATCTAGCATCAACAAAGTTTAAGTTTATATGACCACACAATTTAAAGCGGACGCATCAGAGTTTTTGGCGGCAGGGCAGCAGCGCATCGCCTTAGGCATAGCCTATAACGGGCGCCATTATCACGGATGGCAGCGCCAGCCCCACGGTCATATTAGTGTACAAGAAAGGCTCGAAGATGCCCTCAGTGTAGTCGCCAATGAACCTATTAAGGTGATGTGTGCTGGGCGTACAGATGCTGGTGTTCACGCCAGTGCACAAGTGGTGCATTTTGATACGTTCGCACAAAGGCCTATGCGTGCGTGGACCCACGGCGGTAACATGAACTTACCTGATGACGTAGCTATTCAATGGGCGCATTTGGTCGATGACAAGTTTCATGCGCGTTTTAGTGCTAGAGCTCGCCAATACCGTTACGTGATCTATAACCACCCCATGCGGCCTGCATTGATGGACAAGGAAGTGACCTGGAACTTTCGTCCTTTAGATGTCAGTAAAATGCAGCAAGCTGCAGGCTATCTTTTGGGTACTCATGATTTTAGTTCGTTTCGTGCTGCGGCCTGCCAGGCCAATAGTCCTATACGCACAATGCATCATTTAAATATCACCGGGGCAGGGGATTACATTGTATTAGATGTGCGGGCGAATGCATTTTTGCATCACATGATTCGTAATCTTGCGGGCTTATTGATGAAAATTGGTGCCGGAGAAGAATCTCCGGAATGGGCCTTGGAAGTATTAATGGCTAAGGACCGGCGGGTAAGCGCAGCTACGGCAAAGCCTTATGGTTTATACTTTGTGAATGCCGAATATGACGACTCGTTTGGATTGCCGCAGGTGCCAATGGGGCCTCATTTTTTGTCTCCTTGGATGAACGCCCAGACGACTGTTTAAACTAATGCTAAAAGAGTCTCTTAATAAACCCAGATAGTGCTCCGCAAGGTGCATTTATCTGCTACCATTAAGCCTTGGTTTTTAGCACTTTATCGATAAATAACAGCGACTCATTGTGACTCAACCTCGAGTAAAAATATGTGGCCTTCGCCAAGCAGATGATGCAGTTTTTGCAGCTATAGCTGGTGCAGATGCTATAGGTTTGGTGTTTTATCCACCAAGCCCTAGGGCTGTGGACATTGCCACTGCCTCTGATATCGCGCGCGCTTTACCTCCTTTTGTATCCTGTGTAGGCCTATTTGTAGACGCTACTGCTGCCGAAATAGACCAAATCCTTTCTCAAGTTCCTCTTTCTGTACTACAGTTTCATGGTGAAGAATCCGCGCAGTTTTGCGCGCAATTTCAGCTGCCTTGGATTAAAGCCGTGAGAATGCGCCCAAACATCAACTTACATGAACAAAGGCAATGCTACAGCCGCGCACAAGGTTTGTTGTTAGATGCTTACAAGCCGGGAGTGCCAGGAGGTACTGGTGACCAATTCGATTGGCATCGTATTCCTTCTGATATTGCGAAGGATGTGGTGTTGGCTGGTGGTATTCATGAGCACAACGTGCAACAAGCCATACAACAAGTTAAACCTTGGGCGATTGATGTTAGTGGCGGTGTTGAAAGCCACAAAGGTGTTAAAGATCGTGCTAAAATTACCGCCTTTATGGACCAAGCCAAACCTTATTTGTCATATTTACCCCCACACTTATCCGCCCATGTTGAAATAAAAGGATCCGATAGTGACTAAAGCAACAACATTATCAGACATCGACGGCCATTTTGGCCCTTGCGGTGGACGTTTTGTATCGGAAACCCTGTTCGCTGCCTTGGGTGAACTGCGTGATACCTCCGAGCTTTTGTCGCAAAGTCCGGAGTTTCAGGCTGATTTTGATCTAGACATGGGGCACTACGCGGGCAGTCCATCTCCGCTGTACCATGCCAAACGTTTGTCTGACACTTACGGTGGAGCGCGAATTTATCTTAAGCGTGAAGACTTGAACCTGTGGACGCCACTTTTTAATAAATTTAATACGTCAATCTGTGACCAAAGGTTACGGTGGGAGAAGCTATGAGTAGCTGGTTAGATAAAATTGTACCTGCAGGTATTTTGACCAACCTTGGTAATAAAGAGCGACGCAGTAACATTCCTGATGGTGTATGGAAAAAATGCCCTAAGTGTGCGGCTGCTTTGTACAAGCCAGAATTGGAAAAAAATCTTGAGGTATGTACCAAATGTGAACATCACATGCGTGTACCTGCCCGTGAACGCTTGAATATGTTCCTAGATGCTTATTCAACTACTGAAATAGCAGCAGAAATAGAGCCTGTTGATAAGCTTAAATTTAAAGACGTAAAGAAGTACAAAGATCGTTTATCTGCAGCTCAAAAAGCCACCTCAGAAAAAGATGCATTAGTGGCTATGAAAGGGCAGTTACAAGGTTTGGACGTAGTTGCAGTTGCTTTCGAATTTAACTTTTTAGGCGGTTCCATGGGTGCTGTTGTTGGCGAACGTTTTGTGCGAGCAGCCAATGTGAGCATGGAGCAAGGTATTCCGCTAGTGTGCTTCTCTGCTTCTGGTGGTGCACGTATGCAAGAAGCCTTAACTTCTTTGTTTCAGATGGCCAAAACAAGTGCTGCTATAGAAAAGCTAAAGCAACAAGGCGTTCCTTATGTGTCCGTGCTTACAGACCCTGTATATGGCGGTGTGTCTGCTAGCTTAGCTATGCTAGGCGATGTTAACCTTGCGGAGCCTGGAGCTCGTATGGGTTTTGCGGGGCCACGCGTTATTGAGCAAACGGTACGTGAAACTTTACCTGAAGGCTTTCAAAAGAGTGAGTTTTTACTAGATCATGGTGCCATTGATATGATCGTTTCTCGCCATAATATGCGTGCTACTGTGGGTCGTTTGTTAAGTGCCATGACTCAAAAACCTTCGCCTGTTATTGAAGCTTAATTTTTATGTCGCAAACACTATCCTTTGACAAAGCCAGTGATTGGCTGACTTGGTTAGAGCAACAGCATCCAAGCCATGAAATTGACATGGGCCTAACGCGAATTCGTTTAGTGTCTAAGCGTTTGCTACGTGACGCACCTATCGCTAAACAAGTGATTACCGTAGCAGGTACTAATGGTAAAGGTTCTAGCGTTGCTTTTTTGACCTCTATTTTAGAGCAAGCTGGATTATCCTATGCCAGCCTAACATCACCACACTTTGTACGCTTTAATGAACGAATTCAGTTTCAGGGCGAGCCTATAGATGATGCTGCTTTATGTGCTAGTTTTGAACGAGTGAATAAAGCCCGCTACGATGCTGATGCTGATGCTAGTTTAGCTACAGTGCTTACTTATTTTGAGTTTAATGCTCTGTTGGCCTTTGATCTTATGCAGCGTGCAGATTTAGATGTTGCGGTGCTAGAAATTGGCTTAGGTGGCCGTTTAGACGCAGTGAACCTGATTGATGCCGATGTGGCTATTGTTACCAGTATTTCGCTAGATCATGTGGACTGGCTTGGCGACAATATAGATCTTATAGGGCGAGAAAAAGCAGGTATCTATCGAACCAATAAGCCGGCTATCGTTGGTGCTGTAGATTGCCCCTCGACCGTAGCCCAATATGCCCACGAAATTGATGCCCAGTGCTTGCAAAATGGTGTTGATTTTAAAGTTGAAAATAACACTTGGAGCAATAACTCTGGTCTAACTATTGATCTACCTGAAACTGCACTGCCGCCTATGAATATGGCAGCTGTGGTGCAAGCGATTAGCTGTTTAACCTTTGACATAAAACCTGCTGACATCGTTAGAGGGTTAAGCAATGCACGCTTAATAGGCCGTTTCCAGAGGCTAGAGTGGCAAGGCAAGAAGCTTATATTAGACGTTGCCCATAATCCACAAGCAGCTCAAAACTTGGCCACTACATTAGCCAATGAAACTTGTGAAGGCAAAACGATAGCTGTATTGGCTATGTTGGGTGACAAAGACTACCAACAAGTAATTGCTGCGTTAAGTTCAAGTTTTGATCATTGGATGTTAGCTAGTAGTGATGGCGTACGAGGTTTGTCCAGCTTAGAACTTGCTTCTGAAGCAACTAAGAATGGTATTACAGCACTTCAAGTAACAACTTATGACACTCCGATTCAAGCTTTTACTCAAGCCATAGAAATGGCGGCGACTGAAGATAGAGTTATCGTTTTTGGTTCATTTGTGACCGTGGGTGCAGTTCTGGCTTTAATTGAACCCTAGGCAGATTGTTGAAATGAAGGAACAAGATTAATGGAGGCAACAGTGAAACATCGTATCGTAGGTAGTTTGATACTGTTGAGTATGGCCGTTATTATTTTACCATTTTGGTTAGACGGTGCTGGCCTAGAAGAATATCAAGCTACTAAGCAGCAACCGGCGATGCCTGAAGATGGGGAGCTTATTGTTATAGAATCCCTTGGTGGCGTAAATGCCATAGAAAGTGTTGATCCAAGTGATCAACAAGTGATTGAGATAAGCCCAATTTTAGTTGTAAACAAACCACTCACTGCTACACCTGTGAAAAAGGAGGTGCAGCTTGAAGCAAGCGACAGTTTACTAAATCAACAAGGCCTGCCTAATGGTTGGGTAGTACAGCTAGGTAACTTTGGTAATCGCTCCAATGCTATTCGTTTAAGAGATAAGGTGATTAAGGCAGGGTTTGCTGCTTATATGGTGCCTAATGGAACGTTATTTAAGGTTCTTGTGGGCCCAGAGCTCAATAGGCTCAAAACCGAAGCTTTACAAAAAAAGCTACAAAGTCAGTTTAAAATGACCGGTATGGTCACCCTATATGAAGTAGAAAAGCCCTAACAGGCTGTCTGCGTTAGTAGTTTAATCAGTTAGTTAATTAAGGCCATGTATGGAAAGCCTCAACGTTTTTGACTGGATACTAGTCGCCATTATCGCAACCTCCAGCGTGTTTGGACTATTGCGTGGTTTTGTTAAAGAGCTACTGTCGCTAGCAAGTTGGGTTGCGGCCTTTTTTGTGGCTCGATTATTTTCTTTTAAGCTTAGCAATTTCATGGTGGATTGGATCGATCAACCTCAGTTTCGTGTGATTGCCGCGTTTGTCATTTTGTTTGCCGCCACTTTGGTGGTAGGCGCACTCATAAACAATGTATTTTCTCGCTTAGTTTCTGCTACAGGCTTAACTGGTACCGACCGCTTATTTGGTATGGTATTTGGCGTGGTGCGTGGTGGATTATTAGTTATCGTTATGGTCTCCTTATTGTCGCTAACGCCGGTAAGTAATGACGAATGGTGGCAAAGTTCATTGATTATTCCTCACTTCATCTTAGTTGATGAGTGGTCCTATAAAATGTCTAGTAGTGCTTCTGGTTTATTAGATATGTTGCAGCCAACGCTCTTGTAGCGTTGTAATGAGGGTTTAAGCATGTGTGGTATCGTTGGTATTGTTGCCAAGTCTTATGTTAATCAGGAAATCTATGACGCCCTGACTTTTTTACAGCACCGTGGTCAGGACGCTGCGGGAATGGTTACCTGCCATGATGGCCGGTTCTTTTTGCGTAAGGATAATGGTTTAGTACGAGACGTTTTTCGTACGCGTCATATGCGCCGCTTAGTGGGGAATATGGGCATTGGCCATGTACGTTACCCCACCGCTGGAAGCTCTAGTGCTGCTGAAGCTCAACCTTTCTACGTTAACTCACCGTACGGAATCGCTTTAGCGCATAACGGGAATTTAACCAATGCTGCAGAACTTGCAGAAAGCATTTTTAAAGCTGATCTACGTCACATCAACACCAATTCAGATTCTGAAGTGTTGCTAAATGTGTTTGCTCACGAACTACAGCGTTTAGGCCAGCTAACACCAACTGAAGAAGATATCTTCTATGCTGTACGACAAGTACACCGCCGCTGTGTAGGTGGTTATGCCGTTATTGCTATGATTACAGGCATTGGCATTGTGGGTATGCGCGATCCATTCGGCATTCGCCCATTATGTTATGGCAAGCGTGAGTCTGAACTAGGCACTGAGTATATGGTGGCTTCAGAAAGTGTAGCCTTGGATGCTGCTGGTTACACTATGGTGCGTGACTTGGCACCGGGAGAGTGTATTTACATCACTGAAGCTGGGCAGGTATTTACTCGCCAGTGTGCAGAAAATCCAGTGTTGTCTCCTTGTTTATTTGAGTACGTCTACTTAGCCAGGCCAGATTCTGTAATGGATGGCATCTCTGTCTACAAGGCGCGGTTGAAAATGGGTGAGTACTTAGCTGATAAGATTTTACGTGATTGGCCAGATCATGATATTGATGTAGTGATTCCTATTCCTGATACTAGCCGTACTTCTGCTGTAGAACTATCTAGTAAGCTTGGTGTGAAGTTACGGGAAGGCTATATTAAAAACCGCTACATTGGCCGAACATTTATCATGCCTGGGCAAACTCAGCGGGCAAAATCTGTGCGCCAAAAGCTAAACCCTATTGAACTTGAGTTTCGTGGCAAAAATGTTTTGCTGGTTGATGACTCCATCGTTCGTGGCACCACGTCTACATTGATTATAGAGATGGCTCGTGAAATGGGTGCTAATAAGGTTTATTTTGCTTCCGCAGCACCCGCTGTACGCTTTCCTAATGTCTATGGTATAGATATGCCTTCTGTAGATGAGCTAGTAGCTTACGGCCGCACAGATGAAGAAGTAGGTGATGTGATCGGTGCTGATCGTATGATTTACCAAGATCTTGACGACTTAGTTCGTTCAACCCAAGGTGGTGGTAGTAATATTGCTAACTTTGATTGTTCTGTATTCGATGGCAATTATGTTACAGGTGATGTGGACGAGGCTTACTTAGCTAATTTAGAAGCTGCCCGTAATAATCAATCCATGCATAGTGTGAATGTGATCGATGATGACGTCTCTGTAGCCACAAATATGCAAAGTAAGTTATAACATGAAAAATAAAAGCCTAACGCAAAGCCTTACCCAGCGACAGCAACGTCTAAAAGAGCATTTAAAAAAGACTGCGTTAGGTACTCAGGCCATTAGGTCTGGTTCATTTTCTGGTGTAGAACAAGAGCATAATGATGCCATCTATGCCTCCTCTAGCTTTATTTATGGCAGTGCTGAAGAAGCTGCTGCATGTTTTAGTGGCCAAACACAGGGTAATATTTATTCTCGTTTCACTAACCCAACAGTACGTACGTTCGAGCAACGAATGGCCGCAATGGAAGGTGGTGAAAGAGCGGTTGCAGCTAGTTCGGGCATGGCTGCACTTATTAGCATATTTTTGGGCCATCTAAAACAAGGTGACCATATTGTATCCTCGTGCAGTATTTTCGGCTCTATAGTTGGTTTGTTTGACAACATTTTTTCTAAGCTTGGTATTACTACCACTTATGTGAGCCCTGGGGATCTTGAAGCATGGCAAATAGCTATCCAGCCTAATACCAAAGCGTTCTTTTTGGAATCGCCATCAAATCCTCTGGGAGAAGTGGGTAATATTGCAGCTTTAGCTAAATTAGCCCACAGCCACAATGCTTTGCTAGTAGTAGACAATTGTTTTTGCACCCCCATTTTGCAAAATCCATTGGCGTTAGGTGCTGATATTGTAATGCACTCTGCCACTAAATATATAGATGGGCAGGGCCGTTGTGTAGGCGGTGTTGCTATAGGTAGTGACGCGCTAATGGAGCCAGTGTTTGGTTTTCTACGCACGGCAGGTACTACTATGAGCCCGTTTAATGCCTGGGTGTTTATCAATGGCTTAGAAACTTTGTCTTTGCGGATGCATGCTCATTGCTCCAGTGCGTCAAAGTTGGCGCAATGGCTACAAGATCACCCTCAAATAGATCGAGTGTATTACACCGGTTTAGAAAGTCACCCACAGCACCTGCTGGCAAAGCAACAGCAACGTTTGTTTGGTGGTGTGGTTTCTTTTGAGGTGAAAGGTGACATGACTACTGCATGGCGTTGTATTGACGAGACAAAATTATTGTCAATTACGGGTAATTTTGGTGATGCAAAATCGACCATTACTCATCCAGCCACCACTACACATGGAAAAATGACACCAGAAGCGCGTGCCTTAGCAGGTATAAAAGATAATTTGATTCGTGTATCGGTGGGGTTAGAAGACTACCAAGATATCAAACAAGATTTGGCGCAGGCTCTGTCTCAGTTATTATGTGTTAGAAGATAAAGATTGCAGTTCGATGCGATTTCTTCCATTCTTTTTAGCGCGGTATAATCCACGATCTGCCGATTTCACTAACTCTACATAACTCGCTTTAGTCTGGTGTGGGTAATAGGTGGATACCCCAAAGCTCATAGTGACGATATTTGCAGCGTTTGAAAAAGCGTGAGGTATGGTAAGAGTGTTCATTGCTGTACGTAACTTTTCGGCTACAATCATTGCACCTACAGTGGGTGTATCTGGTAAAATAACTACAAACTCTTCGCCGCCGTATCGCGCCGGCATATCACTGGGCCTTTTTAAGGTCTCTATGATGGTTTTACTAGCCTTCACTAAAGCATCATCACCAGCTACATGGCCGTAATTGTCATTAAACGCTTTGAAGTGATCAATATCACATATAATCAATGATAAAGGAGCTTGGCTTCTGTTTGATCGAGACCACTCTAGCTCTAGTGCTTCGTCAAAGTGACGACGATTATACAGCTGGGTTAAACCATCGACTAACGAAAGCCGCTTGAGGTGAGCACTAGCGTCTTCTAGTTCCTTTCGCATATTCGCGATGCGTGCCATCGCACGTAATTTAGCACTTAGAACTTTTAGAGTGATAGGTTTTAGTAAATAATCATCACCACCAGAATCTATGCCTTTAACAATAGCATCATCGGTAACTTCGGCGCTTAAGAAAATAATGGGAACCCACAAATTACCTTGCTGGCAATTTTTTCGAATATGTCGAGCGCATTGGTAACCATCCATATTGGGCATGTTAACGTCCAACAAAACTAGGTCTGGCTTATGCTCCAAGAATTTTAGGATACCTTGCTCGCCGTCGCAGGCGGTGATTACACTATGGCCCGCGCTTTCCACATATGACTGTATCACCTGCGAATAAGCGATAGAATCATCAACTAATAATACCTTCATATAAGATCCAGAATAGAGAAGCAACTACTAGTCTAGACTAAAAATCTGAAAACAGGATATTTATATAAAAAAAGCCCTTATTTTTAATAAAAATAAGGGCTTTTTTGACTTGGGCTTAGCGTTTCTTATGCAACTTCTAACGTAGGTATAACCTTGCTGGCAGCAGACGTGTAGTCTGATAGCTGGTCAAAGTTCAAGTAACGGTACACTTCACCAGCCATGGTGTCTAGCTTGCTTGCATACTCTAAATATTCACTAGAAGTCGGTAACTTTCCTGTAATTCCCGCAACAGCAGCAAGTTCTGCTGATGCTAAAAACACATTGGCACCATTGCCTAAACGGTTAGGGAAGTTACGAGTGGATGTTGATACCACAGTGGAAGAATCTTCAACTCGTGCTTGGTTACCCATGCACAAGGAACACCCTGGCATTTCTATACGTGCACCAGCCTTGCTAAAGGTGTTGTAATAACCTTCTTCAGTTAACTTAGCCGCATCCATTTTTGTAGGGGGTGCTATCCACATACGTGTTGGAATAGGGCCTTTGGCAGCTTCAAGTAACTTGCCAGCGGCACGGAAGTGACCAATGTTGGTCATACAAGAACCGATAAATACTTCATCAATTTTTTGGCCTGCAACAGAAGATAAAGTAACAGCATCGTCTGGATCATTAGGCGCACATAAAATGGGCTCAGTGATCGTAGATACGTCAATTTCAAGAACTTCGGCGTACTCTGCATCACTGTCTGCGCGCATGAGCTGCGGATCTACTAGCCATGCTTCCATGGCCAATATACGTCGAGCAATGGTGCGTTTATCGCCATAACCTTCAGTGATCATCCATTTAAGCATGACTATGTTAGAGCGTAGGTATTCTGCTACAGAGTCTTCACTCAAAGTAATGGTGCAACCTGCGGCTGAGCGCTCGGCTGAGGCGTCGGACAGCTCAAAGGCCTGCTCAGCGGTAAGGTCTTCTAAACCCTCAATTTCTAAAATTCGGCCAGAAAAAGCGTTGATTTTGCCAGATTTTTCTACCGTAAGTAAGCCTTGTTGAATGGCAAAATAAGGAATGGCATGCACTAAGTCTCGCAGTGTGATGCCTGGATTACGCTCGCCTTTAAAGCGAACTAACACCGATTCTGGCATATCCAAAGGCATTACACCTGTAGCAGCGGCAAAGGCTACTAAGCCCGATCCAGCAGGGAAAGAGATACCTAGAGGAAAACGGGTGTGGGAATCGCCACCAGTGCCTACTGTATCTGGCAACAACATGCGGTTCAGCCAAGAGTGTATGATGCCATCGCCTGGGCGTAAAGATACGCCACCACGGTTCATGATGAAGTCGGGTAGGGTGTGTTGAGTTTCTACGTCTACTGGCTTAGGGTAAGCCGCTGTGTGACAAAATGACTGCATGGTTAAATCTGCAGAGAAACCTAAGCAGGCAAGGTCTTTTAGCTCATCACGGGTCATCGGCCCAGTAGTATCTTGTGAGCCTACGGTGGTCATTTTTGGCTCGCAATAAGTGCCAGGGCGAATGCCCGTAGTACCGCAGGCCTTCCCCACCATTTTTTGAGCCAAGGTGTAGCCTTTGTTAGACTCTACTGGCGGCTTGGGAATTTGAAAAACATCTGTTGCTGGCATTCCTAGAGCAGTACGAGCGCGTTCTGTAAGGCCACGACCGATGATCAGTGGAATACGTCCGCCTGCTCTTACTTCATCTAAGATAATGTTGGTCTTTAGTTCAAAACGGCTTAGCTCTTCACCCGTTTCATGGCTACGGACAACACCTTCATACGGATAAACATCAATGACATCTCCCATATGCATGCCTGACACATCCATCTCTATAGGCAGAGCGCCAGCGTCTTCCATGGTGTTGAAGAAGATAGGTGCAATTTTAGATCCAAAGCAGAAACCACCTGCTCTTTTGTTAGGTACTGCAGGGATGTTATCACCAAAGAACCATAGTACCGAGTTGGTGGCAGACTTACGTGAAGAGCCAGTGCCAACAACATCGCCCACATATACCACAGGAAACCCCTTGGCTTTAATAGCTTCAATTTGCTTAAGAGGGCCTGTAGTGCCGTGATCATCAGGCTCAATACCGTCACGCGTCATCTTGAACATAGAGTTTGCATGTAATGGGATGTCTGGGCGAGTAAAGGCGTCAGGTGCTGGAGATAGGTCGTCGGTGTTGGTTTCACCAGTCACTTTAAATACCGTTAAACTGATCTTGTCTGCTAGTTTATCGCGTGAGGTGAACCATTCACCTGCAGCCCAAGACTGCATTATTTGCATAGCGTATGCGTTGCCAGCCTTAGCTTTTTCGTCTACGTCATGGAACGCATCAAACATTAATAAAGTGTGAGACAAGGCTGAAACAGCTGTAGCTGCTAAATCTTCATTTTCTAAGCAGGCGATTAAAGCTTGAATATTGTAACCACCAAGCATGGTGCCCAATATTTTTGTAGCTTCAACGGGGCTCACTAGGCTAGACGTTACGTCGCCAGTAGTAATAGCCGATAAAAAGCTGGCCTTTACGTAGGCCGCTTGGTCAACACCTGCAGGTATACGATTGCGCAACAAGTCGACTAATGTGGCTTCTTCACCGGCAGGTGGGTTTTTTAGTAGCTCAACAAGGTCGGCTGTTTGTTCTGCATTGAGTGGCTCTGGCGGAATGCCCAGAATTGCACGTTCGGCAACATGGGTACGGTAAGCTTTTAACATGGTATGGCCTCTATATGGCCCTGAGCCTTATGTGTCGATAGTTCAGGGGTGGTCAATGGGAACATCAATAATAGCCTCAAGGGTACCATAATGGCGTATTTATCTCTAGCTTTAGGATGTGTATATTAGTCTAACGATAATTCATAACCAATTGATATTATTGGTAATAATTTCTATAGATACAGTGTATTTAGTGGTGCTTATTTTGCCAAGATAAACAGGGTTGCTATTGACTACCTAGATTGGTGGGGTAATCCTAGACGCTGTTAGTGACTGTGGGTACAATGCCACTCGTTTATATTATTAGACTTAGGTCATGTTTGTGCCATTATTAGAACTAAAGCAGTTTTTAGGGTGCAGTACCCCCAAAGCCTGGGTGGACAAAGCGCTAGAAGCGCAAGATATCTTGCTCATTGATCACGCTCATTGTGAAAAGAAAGCAGCATCAACAGCCATGCAATTGATGTTTCGACACCCTACACGATCAGACTTGTTGACTAAAATGTCGCGCTTAGCCAAAGAGGAGCTAATTCACTTTGAGCAAGTGTGTCGTATAATGCGGGAGCGTGGTATTGTTTATGATCACCTAGACGCTTGCCGTTATGTTGGCGGCTTACGGCAACTAGTGCGTACTCATGAGCCAGCTAAGTTGATGGATACATTAATTATAGGTGCTTTTGTTGAAGCGCGATCCTGTGAGCGGTTTGACGCACTGATTCCGCACTTAGATGAGTCCTTAGCCAAGTTTTATTCATCATTACTTAAATCTGAAGTAAGGCATTATCAAGATTACTTGTCTTTGGCTAAAGACGTGGCCACGGAAACGAGTGGCCCAGGATTGAAAGATTACCACCAACGTATTGCCTTAGTGCGAGACTTGGAAGTACAGCTTATTACCACAGAAGACCCAATGTTCCGCTTCCATAGCGGTTTGCCTGCTAAAGGTACCCCATTAGACGCAAACAAGGATGTTCCACATGTACAATAAAGCCATGCAGGCGAATCTATTAATGTTGCTTGCTGCTGCCATATGGGGTTTTGCCTTTGTTGCTCAGCGTGTTGGTATGGAAACCATGGGGCCACATTGGTTCAATAGCTTACGCTTTTTCATAGGCGTAGTAGCTTTAACCCCTGTGGTAATATGGATAGGAAGAAGTAAAGCGAAAGGCTCAGAGCAGGAGCCTAAAGCGTCTACCAAAGCTTTAATGCTAGGTGGTTTGGCTGCAGGTGTGCTCTTATTTATAGGCGCCACATTTCAGCAAGTGGGTTTGCAGTATACTACCGCAGGCAAGGCTGGCTTTATCACCGGTATGTATATTTTCTTTGTGCCTTTGATCGGACTGTTCTTTCGAATGAAAACTGGCCTGGGCACATGGCTAGGCGCTATTGTTGCTATAGTGGGTTTGTATCTTTTAAGTATTAATGAAGACTTTACGCTAAGTAAAGGGGATACCTTACAACTGATATGCGCTGTAGCATTTGCTGGTCATGTGTTAATGATTGGTTATCTTGCATCACGTATGGATACAGTGAAACTGTCATTGATTCAGTTTTTTGTAGCGGGTACCTTAGCCATGGTGTTGGCTTTGTATTTTGAGCAACTTTCTTGGTCCATGATTACCTCAACAGCAGTGCCATTATTGTTTGCAGGTGTAATGTCTACAGGTATTGCTTACACATTACAGACTATAGCGCAGCAACATGCTCATCCTTCCCACGCCGCTATCATTTTAAGCTCAGAAGGTGTGTTTGCTGTGATTGGTGGCTTCTTATTACTTAATGAAGTGCTGCCCGCCCAAGGCTTATTGGGTTGTGGTTTGATTTTGGTGGGTATGTTGATGTCTCAGCTAATGCCTCGCTTGCGGTGGCCTAAGCGCACTAAGGCCTTTTAATCACACAGTTTCACCCAGTCTTAGCTCACGTTTTCATTTAAGTTTTAACTAAGGGACCAGTTCATATGCTTAGTAAATTAACACCAGTATGTCCGCCGCAGTTACTCAGCATGGCCCAGGCCTTGCCAGCTATGACTACAGCGGTAGTTAATGCAGGTTCTGAATTGGCCTTAGAAAGCGCTAAATTGGCGTATGAGGCCGGTATTATCATTCCCGTTCTAGTAGGTGAGATCGACGCTATTTGTGCTGCAGCAAAGGCTATTAACTGGCCAATTGATGACTTTGAGCTGGTTGCCAGTTATAGCGAAGAAGACGCTGCCGCAAAAGCCGTACAATGCATTCATCAAGGTACTGCTCAATTATTGATGAAAGGTAACTTACACACCGACGTATTAATCCGTGCGTTGTTAAATAAACAGCATGGGTTAAGGACTGGTGAACGCTTAAGTCACTTATTTCACATGACTGTGCCCAATAGTGATCGCGTTTTATGTGTATCTGATGCGGTGGTGAATGTTCTTCCAGACACTAAAACCCAGCTTAGTATTCTGCGCGGTGCAACGGATGTTATGCATGCTTTAGGTAACCTTAAGCCA
>JAWUYU010000008.1:0-31021 GCA_034110645.1 Pseudomonadales bacterium | reverse complement strand
ATATGGTTGGGCCAATGCAACCAGACCAGCTCCACTGGCGACTGGTTTTCCATCCCATATACGGCAATACTATGAATGGTTTTGCCATCCATAGTGGTTTCTATATCTAGGGAGACCGCTTTAATATGTGGTATAAAATCGTTTGCTTTAATACGAACGTCGGCTAAAATACCATTAACAGGCAAGGCATCAGCCACTAAGCTGGCGCTAATAAAACGCTCCATCAAGTAGCGCTCTTGAGGCTGAATGTCTTGCTCCATGAGGAGTATTCCAGCATCACGCAATAAACCACACGCTTGCTGAAACACCTTATGGTTAGACATATATAGCGCCACTGCTGGCTCGTGCTGGAAGGTTTTAAGATCTAGAGATTGGAAGCGCCAGATATCAGCAGGCAGCCCCATAACTTGTATTAACTTTTGGGCTTGGTGTTGCTGAGACAAAGGTAAAAAACAAACTGACTCTTCCTGCGTTTGTTGCAGGCATACGGGGCCATCGTCAGTGATTAACCAATAGCTAAGAGTGATGCCTTGATCTGTATCTTGGCTATGACGAGAAAGTACAAAACCTTTCATTTATCCAAACAGGCCACTTACTGATCACTCCATTTAGGTGTACGCTTTTCAATAAAGGCATTAATACCTTCTTGTGCGTCTTGTGTGAGCATATTCCCAACCATCACTTCAGCTCCAAATATATATGCATCAGGCAAAGACATTTCACACTGCTCATAAAAAGCCCGCTTACCAATGGCCACTGTAGCGCTGGATTTTGCCGCTATCTTCATGGCTACTTCCATTACCTTGGTAGTTAGATCATCTGCTTCAGTAACCGCGTTGATCAAACCAATTTCAGCTGCTCTATGAGCAGAAAATAAGTCTCCAGTCAACAGCATTTCCAGCGCATGTTTATTAGTGACATTCCTAGAAAGTGCCACCATAGGTGTAGAGCAGAACAAACCTATATTTACACCCGGGGTACTAAACAAGGCCTTTTCTTCAGCGTATGCCAGGTCACAACTGGCTACTAGCTGACAACCAGCAGCAGTGGCAATACCCGTGACCTCTGCAATGACAGGCTTGGGATTATTGACGATTGCTTGCATAAAACTGGAGCATTGAAGCATTATTTTGGTGAAATACTCACGACCTTTATCACTTTCTTTACGACCATGGGTTAGCTCCTTCAGGTCATGACCTGCACAAAATACAGGCCCGCTGGCTGCCAATATAACCACACGCACCAATGGATCCACAGCAGCAGCACTGATAGCTAGATGCAACTGAGTTAGCATAGCTTCGGACAACGCATTACGCTTAGTGGGGTTGTTCAGAGTAAGTCGAAGCACACCATGGGCACTGAGATTTTCTAAAACGATCGGCTGTTTATGTACGTTTTCAGTGGTCATATCTTAGTATCCTGCTGTTATCTTTATTAATTTTTGAAGCATTAGCCTAGCACTAATTCCCAAAGGTTACCGTTATATCCCATAATCACGTTCAACTTTGGATATCCGCACTTTAAAGGATTGATACCACAGTTCATGTCCGTGCCTCTGCGCTTCCAAGTGTTCAGCATTGGCTTTCCATTGTTTGATAGACTCTAAATCAGACCAATAAGAAACGGTAATGCCTAAACTTATCTCACTCGCATCTCTGGCCGATTCGATACCTAAAAAACCGGGTTGCTGCGCGGCTAATTCAACCATTCTATTTGCAGTTTCACCATAACCTAAGTGTTCATCGATACCTGTTGAGGCAAGAGTTGAGGCAAGAGTTGAGGTAAAAATAACAGCGTAATAAGGTGGCTTGGGAGTCTTTGCTATAGCGCTCATTAATGTTCCTTTTGATGTAATCAAGATGCTACAACCTTATCTTTACATTATGACTAAGCTTGCCAAGCTTACCCAAACGGGGTCATAACTGTCACTTCAGGGAAGGCTGCTTCTACATCGGCTTGATGCTTAGCCTCAAAAAGCAGCTTAAGGTTTGGGCCAGCATCCATAGTGAGATAAAGGGGAAGACCCTGGTCTCGTAGCTGCCAAACTTTTTGCATCTGGGTTAAAGATTCTGGCAACCAATAAACTAACGGTGGCCATGCCGCTGCCATGGTGGCGTGCATGCACATGGCGTTATGTTCTGCTGTTTTGGCCATAGCCTCAAAATCACCAGCTACTATAGCGGCCTCAATAGTAGCAAGGTCAGACTCGGCTTGTTGAGGCCACTGCTTGTATAACGCAGAAGTGGCTATGGTTCTGGCCATGCCTTCACGAGATGAAACAGCTTTTGTTTGGCTGGAAACAGTTAATAACCCGATTCTTAGTTGTGGCCATTGCTGCTGTAGTGGAAAAGCTATACTGTCGCTGCCATTAGCCAGCTCTCCAGCCTGCCATTTAGCAAACCCATGCCACAGGGAACGGCTAGCACTGCCACTTCCCAAGCGAGCTAACGCAGACAACTGATATTCTGGCAGCTTCCATCCCATGAGTGTATTGGTGGCCAACGTTAAGGCTGCAAAACCACTGGCAGAAGAAGCCAACCCCGCTGCTGTAGGCACCGTATTGAGGGTATCTACGCGTAACTTGAGATCAGGTGGTAATACTCTGCCTAACCACTGGCTAACCTTAATTGCAAAGCTCTGGCTTGCATCAATCTCTACACCGTTTAGTATGACTTGATGCGCTTGTGTATTAATTACTGACAGCCCAGTTTTAGTGCCATGCCCAGCTAACGAAATAGACAAAGAGCCTGTTACAGGCAAATTAAAGCTAGGCTCACGCTTACCCCAGTATTTACTTAAGGCAATATTACTAGGGGCGTAAGCGCTGGCTTGGGCCGCAGGTGTATTATATTTAGCTGCACCTAAAACTTGAGCCACCCAATCAGTAACAGACACTGCATCTATTGAGTTTTTGCTCATGATTTTTTCTCATACGGTGTTTGGCTAGGCAGGAGCTTTTCTTGGCGCAGGCCCTGTGAGTCTATTTGCACAGACATTTGAGTATGGGGCCAATCTAGTGGCTCACTGCCTAGTAATAACACACAATCACCTAGGCCAGAACCAGATATTTTGGCACCAAATAAAGCGTCTTTTTTGACTTTTGCTTGACCCAACTGAATAATATTTTCGATAACCTTATCGCTTACACCAAGCTCTCGCATGAGGTTTTGATATTGGTTCATATATTGAGCGAAAGTTGGCCAATCTTCATTGTTCAATGCATGCACAGATGCTTTAACACAGACACCCATTTGCTCATAAAGTTGAGTGAAGCGTTTTGGCTCGTGTGCCGCTGCTTGATGCACTTGCTCAATGACTACCGGCGTAGGCGTTTTGTAACCACAGTACACCAACCGCAAGCTAGGAGCACACTGCCATGCTTGGGCAGAAATGCTGGTCTTATGAGCAGAAATCGGTTCAGCTTTAAACTCAACAACGCCTCCTAGGGCACTAGCAGCAATATCAGCCCCTGAGCCCCTACCCTGCACTTTACGGATTGACTCTATACCTAAACGCATCACCGCCTGAGTGTCAAACTGGCCTTTAAAAAGCAGCTCAATTGCACCTAAGGTAGCCACAGTGACAGCTGCTGAGGAACCTAGCCCAAGGGTATGCTCGAAGTCTGACTCGATAACTAGGTGTAGCCCTGCATCCAGATCACAAAGAACAATAGCCTGTAGTACAAAGTTAAACGGTGAACTTTCATACCGTTGTGCTTCCAGCTCAGCCAGTGGGCAGGCAAAATGACCTAACTGGGATTCAACAACAACAAGGTCATCTGTGCGCTTATTAGCCTGCACGTAAATGCGCTGAGTTAATGCACAGACCAGCGCACTATGACCAAACAATACCGCATGTTCGCCCATAAGCATGGTATTGGCTGGTGCAGATGCAATAACCCTTGAGCTAGTCAAAATAAAACACTCCCTCAAGGTCAGGAAGCATTTTCTGCACGCCATAGCCATAGCTTAGGCTTAGCTGTTCAAGATAAGATTGATCTACGCCCATGGCAAAAACCAAGCCCCCATGGTCACCAGCTACGCTACCTGCACCACATATTTTTGCTGCCCCATCATGGGCTTCTATGCTGGTGATAAACTCAGATACAACCTCAGGCACAACACCTATGTGGCGTAATAGTTGATGATTAGCCTGAATAGCTTCTAGCATGCTGGCGTATTGGTTAAGACACATGGCAGTGCGTAGGTTTTGTTGAACAACACAAAACTGATCCCATAAGCTAAGTGGGAAATTTTGTTGCTTAACCGCTTCTACACAAGCGCCGGTGGAGCTTAGCGGCTTACCGGTAGTTACTAAAAAACACTGCACTGGTTGTTTGATAATTTGGCGCACACCATTTCCATTTTTGCCCTTTTGGCCCTTTTGGTATTGCTGTAAACCACCCATAACACATACATAAGGGTCTAAGCCACTAGAGCGGCCGTGTTGCCAATGTTCACTTTGAGTGGTTGTATAAATTAGCTCTGCAGAGGTTAGTGGCCTGCCTAAGTGCTTGAAGGCTGCAGCCAACATAGCCGCCACCATAGCCGCTGATGAGCCCATGCCACCACCGGCAACAAGGTCCATAGTAAGCTCTATAGTTAGGCCACTAGCAGGGCCGTGCTGATTTGTTAATAAATCAACCAAACCACTTGCACCTATGGCCGCAGCGAAAAATTCTTCAGTTTTTTCAACCACCTGCGATAAAAGGCATGCATTGGTCAAAAAATACTGATGGCGCAGCTGGGTTTGTTGAGCGATATGAGTAAGCTGTACATTACTGAATTGTTGATCAATGCCAAATTCAGGAATCTTAAGGCGAACTCCATTGAGTTCACTGCCGGTAACTTCAGCAAAGGCATATTTTTGAATAGCACACGCTAAGGCTGGTGCACCATAGACAACAGCGTGTTCGCCGCTGAGAATAACTTTCCCTGGCACCCTAACACGAGTGCAAAGTGGCCCAGCGGAAGAGGCCAAAAATATTGGAGATGACACAGAGTCAGGCGCGGTCATCGCACCTGATAAAGGCGTTTGTGCTGGCTAATACCTGCTAAACGGAACTTGCCATTGGTTTGGTGCTCAAACTCATGGTCTCCACCATCTGTAGGCACTTCAAAGTCGTACATTTTTTGGTATTCAGCATAACTTAATGGCTGCCTTGCCTTAAGCATAGCCTGGTGTCCTTGCTTATGAAGCATACCTTGATAGCCTTCTACTAAGGTGCCAGTAAAAAACTCACCCACACTCCCAGAACCATAACTAAAGAAACCAATGCGTTTACCGGCCAAATTAGCAGCCGTATTATCTAGCAAAGAAATAAAGCCAATATACATAGCCGCCGTGTAGGTGTTACCTGTAATACGGTTATAAATAAGGCTAGAGGATATTTGGTCATCTAAGGTTTGGGCGGTAAGTTCGTGGGCATTACCATTAGCTAGGTGATTATGGGCTTTTTGAGCCAAGCGACTAAACGGTAAGTGATAGCAAAAATAATCAAAATCACCAAACTGTAGATCACTTTGCTGCCGAAAATCTTGCCATGCAGAACGCACACAACGTAAATACACCTTGGTGGAATATTTACCATCTACTATTGCTGTAGAGCGATAATTTGGACGCCAAAAATCCATCACATCTTCGGTGTGAATCCCAGTCTCAGGATCAAGTGCAATAAGCCTTGGATTAGCACTGACTATCATCGCTACCGCACCACAACCTTGGGTAGCTTCACCTGGTGATTGACGGTCGTAACGTGCGATATCAGAAGCAATAACCAACACTTTTTCTTTAAGGTTACGAGCAACCCAAGCCGTTGCGAGCTGCAAGGCCGCAGTGGCACTATAGCAGGCTTGTTTTAGTTCAACTACGCGACAGCGCGGGCTGAGCTTAAGCAATGAGTGTAAATAAACTCCAGCAGCCTTGGATTGGTCAATCCCCGTTTCTGTAGCAAACAAAATAGTGCTTATAGCGCTTGGGTCTTCACCCCGCTCTTCCATACCTTCTAATAAAGGCATGCAGGCATTAGCAGCCATAGTGACAACATCTTCGTCTGCACCAGGCACACTCATACGCTCTTGGCCTATACCAACAGTGTATTTGGCGGCATCGGAGCCGTTGTTGGCCGCTAACTCTTGCAAATCTAAGCTAAAGTTAGTGGTATAAAAACTTATATCATCAATACCAACGGACATATAACTTCTCGATCTTCCCTACTACCAACTTAATGAAATATAAATGTCTCAGACTAACGCTCACTAAGCACTAACGAATCGTTTAAATACAAATCATCTACACTGCTTGCAGATAATAAAAACATGGCGGTGACAAACTCTTTTTTCAGGGCTTCAATGGTATCAACTACAGCTGAGGTAGATTCCATGGCCGGCGCCAACAGTGGTTTAGCTATACCACCTAAACAGCCGCCAAGTATAACACTCTTTACTAAGTCTAGCCCGTTACGTAAGCCGCCACTAGCTATGAAATTTGCTTGCTGCATATATGGACGAGCGTTTCTCATGGCTAAAGGTGTAGGAATGCCCCAATCTTGTAGTGTAAAGCCTAGAGTATGCGCATCTTTACGGCGCTGTTGTTCAATACGCGCCCATGAAGTGCCGCCACGTCCCGCCACGTCAAACCATTGAATACCATGGCGTAAACCTAACTCAATATCTGCCACACTCAGACCTGCACCAACTTCCTTAAGCACTATCGGCACATTAAGCTGAGCTTGGGCATGACCAATAGCTTCGGCCAAATTAGCAAAATTAGTATCACCCTCAGGCTGCACTGCTTCTTGCAGAGGATTTAGATGTAAGAATATAGCATCTGCAGATAAAACGTCGATGGCCTGCTGTAACTGATCTGAGCCCATGCCGTTATTAAGCTGAATGGCACCCATGTTAGCAAACAAGAGTACATCGGGTGCATAACGGCGCAAAACAAAACTGGCCCGCGCTTTAGCATCTTCTAACATAACTCGTTGTGAGCCTACGCCCATGGCCACACCAGTAATTTGAGCCGCTTCGGCTAAATGCTGATTAACCTTAGCCACTAAGGCATCATCACCGCCTGTCATTGAGGAAATCAACAACGGAAAACTCAGTCGCTTGCCCATCACTTCTACGCTGGGATCAACATCTTGCAAATTGATTTCTGGCATAGCTCGATGCTGTAGCTGTATGGCATCAAAAAAATGACCATTACGCTCTACGCCTTCGTCACGGCGTATTACTTCAATGTGTTCCCGTTTTCGACGATTAGTTTGATCGTTCATTTATCGCTCTAATTTCATATGGGCTTGCATTAACTCGCCCGGGTTAGTTTGTGCTGCCAGTAAAGACAGCTCTCCACATAAAACTGTAGCTGCACAAATTTGAGCTAAGCGCCGCGCGTTGGCCCCAGTTTCTACATCTCCAGAACAACCTAATTTGGCCAAATTGTCTTTAACAAATTCTAAGCCTTTGCCATTACCTACTGTGCCCACAATAATATTAGGCAGGGTGCACGAGAAGTATAAGTCACCTTCTCTTACTTCCGCATGCACCATACCTTGTGAACCTTCGATAATATTAGCTGCATCTTGGCCAGTGGCCAAATAAAAACCTAGTAACATATTGGCAAAATGGGCATTAGCACTTCGCAGACCACCAGCCATTAGGGTACCAAGGAGGTTTTTCTTAATATTGAGATCAACCACTTTCTCGGGTGTT
This sequence comes from Pseudomonadales bacterium, assembly GCA_034110645.1. Taxonomy (GTDB): domain Bacteria; phylum Pseudomonadota; class Gammaproteobacteria; order Pseudomonadales; family Balneatricaceae; genus Njordibacter. The sequence goes on along the minus strand of JAWUYU010000008.1, from coordinate 23,309 downwards.
GTTAGAAGCTTACGCTGACATAAATCCCGAGGCACAGTTAACTCTGCCACAACATATTTGCCACGTCCTAAAATACCGTTCACTGCAGTGGCCTTTTTATCACTGCAATAGTTACCAGAGATAGAACTGTAGCTAAGTTGCGGGTATTGCTCTAGCACCCATTGCATAAGGCTATCGGCTGCTTGGGTAACCATATTGTGGCCAGAGGCATCTCCAGTCTTAAATTCTAAACGCAAATACAACAAATTTGCCACGATCTGCATGTTCATATCGATCAACTTAGCAAAACGACTGGTTTTACTAACAATGCTCTGCATTTCATCTTGGCGCATTTGAATAGACCGCCACGCACCTAAAACCTGGCTTGCATCATCTGCTTCCAGCAAAATAGAGCGAGTCATGCGCTCATCAACCAAGGTGGTTTTAATTCCTTCGCCACATAAAGTAGACAAACGTGCGCCACGACCTACCGAATGCCACAGAGGAATTTCGTAGGTGGCTAGAGGTACAGACACCTTACCTTGCCATGCGGCATCTAAACTATCTTGAGCACTAATTTTCATGGGCCCAACAAAACGCATAGGAACTGGCGCTTGAGTCACTTTAGGGCTCGTTTTAGCAAGAGTAGGGGCCATTAAAGGTGCCTTATAAATATGATATACGAAGGAAAATGTAACTAGGGCCTAATTTTAACCAGCCCAATACGGTTATGCAATGACGATTAGTAGGGTTATTGGTGTTGCAACAATTTAACCGCTATGTAACTAAGGCATATTGCGCACTTTTTAAACAAAAAAACCCCGATAGCACGAGGCTAACGGGGCTTTTTATTAACATACAAACTTATAGCTTGTCTGCATTTTCAGATAGATAAGAAGCAACACCTGCTGGTGAACCCTTCATACCTGAATCGCCTTTAGTCCAACCAGCTGGGCACACTTCGCCATGTTCTTCGTGGAATTGTAGGGCATCAACCAAACGTAGCAATTCATCCATGTTACGGCCTAACGGGAGGTCGTTAACGATTTGTGAACGTACTTGGCCTTCACGGTCAATGATGAATGCACCACGGTAAGCCTTACTACCATCTGCTAATTCAACGTCATATGCGCGACAAATATCATGTGCCATGTCTGCAGCTAGAGTGTACTTAACTGGGCCAATACCGCCATCGTTAATGGCCGTGTTACGCCATGCATTGTGAGTAAAGTGAGAATCGATTGAAACACCAATCACTTCTACGCCACGGGCCTTGAAATCATCCATACGGTGATCCAACGCAATTAGCTCTGAAGGACAAACAAAGGTGAAGTCTAATGGGTAGAAAAATACCAAACCGTACTTACCTTTAATCGCTTCAAAAAGGTTAAAGTCATCAACGATAGTGCCATCGCCTAATACTGCTGGTACTGTAAAATCCGGGGCTTGCTTGCCGACTAATACGCTCATAGTTGTTCCTTTGTAACAGTTAGTTTTTTATTAAATTATTCTGCGTCTGATTTAGCAGGTGCAGCAGCACTAACCATTTCAGCTAGCTCACCTGATTGAGCTAAATCAGTGATGATATCGCAACCACCCACTAATTCACCATTGATCCACAACTGTGGAAATGTTGGCCAATTAGCATACTTAGGCAATTCCGCACGAATTTCTGGATGCTCTAAAATATTCACGAATGCAAAAAGCTCACCACAGTTCATAAGGTTCTGCACTGTTTGTGACGAAAAGCCGCACTGTGGAAATTTAGGTGTGCCTTTCATGTACAGCAAAATAGCATTGCTTTGGATCTGTTCTTTAATTGTGGCTAAGGTATCCATAATTATTTTCTCACTCATTCATTGTTGCATTATTCAATGAGGCAATTATACCCATATCCTACCAATTTAGTCAGTTATTATTTGGCTAAAAAAGCACCATCATTTACACTATTTATAGGCTTTATTAGCTGAGATATTTGCAAGCACATACTATTACCCCTATTATTCTCGTTTTAGGCGGCCATTTTCCATGACCAACTCATCACCACGTCACTTCTTGACCTTACTAGACCTGAGCACAGCTGAACTGGACTGGGTCATTAATCGCGCTATAGAACTTAAGCAAATACGTAACCAAGGCGAACTATACGAACCGTTTCGTAACCGCGTACTTGGTATGATTTTTGAAAAGTCATCTACCCGTACTCGCGTATCGTTTGAAGCTGGCATGGCACAATTAGGTGGCCACGCCATATTCCTTTCTTCAAGAGACACTCAACTAGGTCGTGGCGAGCCCATTGAAGATAGCTCTAGAGTAATTTCTAGCATGGTGGACATAGTGATGATTCGTACTTTTTCCCACGCCTTAGTGGAAGAATTTGCATCTCACTCAAAAGTCCCCGTTATAAATGCATTGACCGATGACCACCACCCGTGCCAATTATTAGCGGACGTACAGACTTTTGTCGAACATCGTGGCAGCATCAAGGGCAAGACTGTGACCTGGATAGGTGATGGCAACAACATGTGCCATTCATTTATTAATGCCGCTAAACAGTTTGATTTTAAACTCAACGTGGCGTGCCCAGACGGATATTTACCAAATGCACAGCTAATGGCTAACAATGCTGACCGTGTTCAACTCATCCAAGACCCCAAAGACGCTGCAGTAGGCAGCCATTTGATAGTGACTGATACATGGGCCTCCATGGGCCAAGAAGACGAAAAGAAAGCTCGCGAAACTGCCTTTGCAGACTACCAAGTTAACCCCGCGCTAATGGACTTGGCACAGCCAGACGCGCTATTCATGCACTGCCTGCCTGCTTATCGAGGCTTAGAAATCAGCCACGACATGTTCAGTGACCCGCGTAGCGTAGTGTACGATGAAGCTGAGAACCGCCTGCATGCACAAAAAGCACTCATGGAATTTTTGTTACTAGAACCACAGGTATAAGCAGGCTATATGATTGAGTTACGCCACTTACGCACTCTCTTCGCCCTAAGAGAAACCGGCAGCCTGGTGGATGCGGCTGAGAAAGTCTTTCTTACTCAATCGGCTTTATCTCATCAAATTAAAGACCTTGAGCATAAGCTCGGCCTGGATTTGTTTATACGTAAAACTAAACCCGTAGAATTCACCACTGCAGGGCAGCGATTACTGCTTCTTGCCGATGATCTGCTACCGCAAATCCGCAATACAGAACGCGAACTCACCCGCTTAGCGGCGGGTTCTGTAGGTCGCCTTAATATTGCAATAGAGTGTCACAGCTGTTTCCAATGGCTCATGCCTAGTTTAGACCGCTACCGCTCTGACTGGCCTGAAATTGAGCTTGATTTAGCCAGCGGCTTTAATTTTGCACCCCTACCAGCACTGCGCAATGGCGAACTAGACTTAGTGATCACCGCCAATCCAAAAGATTTATCTGGCATTAGCTATGTGCCTTTATTCAGTTACGAGTCTGTACTGGCGGTCAGCAACCACCATCCGTTAGCTCAAAAATCTTTTATAGAACCAAAAGATATCGCTGACCAAACACTCATTTGTTATCCTGTTGATCGTGATATGTTGGACGTGTTTGTGCAGTTCTTAGATCCCGCAGATGTTGAACCTGCTGGCATAAGGCATGCCGAACTCACAGTAATGATGATGCAGTTAGTTGCTAGTGGACGAGGTGTTTGTGCCTTACCTAACTGGGCTTTAGATGAATACAGTAGTCGAGGTTATGTCACCGCCGTCCCTATGTCAGAAGCTGGGATTTGGTGCACTCTGTATGCCGCAGTGCGCAGTGATCAAGCTGACAGCAAATACATGATGGATTTTCTAGTAACTGCACGAGAGACTTCTGCAGCTACCTTAGTGGGTGTTAAGCAAACTAATCAGCTAGGTGAACCATTGAGGGCTCCAGAAGACTGCCTGTAAGCTGACGCACTGGTAATCGTATCATTATATTAGCACCGCCTAAAACCTCACTCCTGCCAGCAATGGCTCTGCCTCCATGCCAATAAGCAATACGTCTAACTATAGATAAGCCCAATCCAAACCCTCCAGTACTGCGGTTGCGGCTTTCATCCAATCTTGTAAAAGGCGCAAATACACGGCCATACTCCATTTCTGGAATGCCGGGGCCGTCATCTTCAACCGTCAACACACAAGAGTCTCCATCGAGTTGGTACCCAAGTATCACCGTAGATTTGGCATACTTAACCGCATTACTCACCAAGTTCTGGCAAGCCCTTCGCAACTGCACAGGCTCCACATCAATTATGAGTTCACCAAGTGATGGGGCTACACTAATATTTAACTCAGAACTGGAACTAGAATATTGTATGCAAAGGTTAGTGAGAATCGCTTTCACATCTACTTTTTGAAAAATAATACTCGGCCCACCGTCTTCTAAGTGAATGTAATTCATTATTTCGGCAACCAGATCATTAATTTCTTCAAGGTCTTGCGCCATACCTTTACAAGAAGACATCATGTATTCATGTCGCTTACCCGACTTATCCTCCGTTATGGCATCTTGCAATAACTGCAGGGCAAACGTTAAGCGCGCTACGGGGGTTCTAATCTCATGGGACATCGCCGCCATTAGTTCTTGCTGAAGCGCCATTTGTTTTTCCATACGCCCCAAATTCATTGGATTTACCGGTAACTCCACTTAACTCTCCTTAACAAATAAATAGCCTCGACTGCGGACAGTCTTTATACGCCGAGGGTGATCTGGATCATCACCAATTTTAGGCCTAATGCGGGAAATCCGAACATCTATGGAGCGGTCTTGCCCGTTGTAAGGAATCCCACGCAAGGCAGAGAAAATTTCTTCACGACTTAATACTCGCCCAGCGTTGCTGACGAGCAGCCATAATAGGTCAAATTCAGCACTGGTCAATTCAATGTCCGCGTCGCCTAGCCATGCTTCGCGCATAGCATTGTCAATAGTAAGACTACCAAAGTGATGCCTAGCATCTCCAGTGTCTTGCAAAGATGCAGTGTTCAAAGCTACTGGCAACTTGTTAGTTCTGCGCAACAAAGCTCTAATTCGAGCCAGCAATAGCCGCGGAGCCACCGGCTTACAAATATAATCATCCGCACCAACTTCTAGCCCCACCACCTGATCCAACTCGTCTGTACGTGCGGTGAGCATGATAATTGGGCCGCTATATTCAGGCCTCACTAATCTGCACACTCCCAAGCCATCTTCACCAGGTAGCATTAAGTCTAAAATCACCAAGTCAGGCTGCTCAGCCTTAATTCGCTCTACAGCTACTGCACCGTTGTGCTCAACACTCACTCTAAGGCCGTTATTAGTTAAGTATTCACGAGTAAGCTCAGCCAAACGCTCATCGTCTTCTACAATTAAAATTTCCGCACTTTGATTAAGATTCACTCGCCAGCCCTACGTTCTCTGTTACCAAATACTCGACCTAACTATATAATTACAAATTGATATATTAGATTACTATTTGTTACAAAATATAGCCAAGTGTAAGTGAAAGTAAAAGTAAAGTATGTACATATGTTTAACACTCTAACCTTTAGAGTGTTAAACATATGTGCATTGCATCCACTACCTTGCTCACTTTTCGGTTACAAATATCGTAGAGCCCGATTGAACCTAACTGGCAGGCATGATATAAAATGATGACTTTTCGTGCACTGCATAGGCATTGCTCAACCTACCCTTTTTTTGGCCCTCCTAATGAAACCATGGTCTCCAACCAGCTGGCGTGATTTTCCAATATTACAACAGCCTAACTACCCTAATTTAGACGCAGTAACTCTTGTTGAACAACAGCTCGCTCAAGTACCTCCATTGGTATTTGCAGGAGAAGCTCGGGCGCTAAAAAAACAATTGGCACAAGTTACTAATGGTGAAGCCTTTTTGTTACAAGGCGGAGACTGTGCAGAAAGTTTCGCTGAATTTAGTGCATCTAACATCCGTGACACCTTTAAAGTGATGTTACAAATGGCTGTGGTATTAACCTTTGCCGGCAGTTGTCCTGTAGTAAAGGTAGGCCGTATGGCTGGCCAGTTTGCCAAACCTAGATCTACAGATACAGAAACCTTTGATGGGGTAGAACTACCCAGCTATCGAGGCGATATTATCAACAGTACAGACTTTACTGCTGCTGCTCGAGTGCCTAACCCTGAACGTTTAGTACAAGCTTATAATCAGTCTGCCTCTACGCTAAATTTACTACGGGCTTTTGCTCAAGGCGGCTTTGCAGATTTGAATAAAGTACATCAATGGAATCAAAACTTCGTACGAACTAGCCCTCTGGGCACTCGTTATGAAGATCTAGCAGACCAGATTGACCGCTCTTTGAGCTTTATGAGTGCCTGCGGCCTTAATTCTGAAAACGCCCCTCAACTTCATAAAACAAGCCTTTACACATCTCATGAAGCCTTGCTTTTAAATTATGAACAAGCATTAACCCGCGAAGACAGCCTTACTAACGATTGGTACGACTGTTCTGCTCATATGCTTTGGATTGGTGACCGTACCCGTCAAGTAGATGGCGCTCATGTAGAGTTTTTACGTGGTGTTAAAAACCCCTTAGGGTTTAAAGCAGGGCCTACTATGAAAGCCGAGGATATGTTGCGCTTACTGGATATTCTAAACCCAGATAATGAAGCTGGTCGCATCAACATTATTGCCCGAATGGGTGCGGATAATGTAGAGACTCACCTACCTGCGTTAATTAGGGCTGTTGAAAAAGAAGGCCGTAAGGTGCTTTGGAGCAGCGACCCTATGCACGGTAATACTATCAAAACCCATACCGGTTACAAAACTCGTCAGGTGAAAGATGTATTAAGGGAAGTAAAGAGTTTCTTCGATGTTCACGCTGCAGAAGGCACTTATGCTGGTGGTGTACACTTTGAGATGACTGGACAGAATGTGACCGAATGCATGGGTGGTGCTCATGACATTACTGCTGAAGGGCTAGCAGATCGCTACCACACTGCTTGTGATCCAAGGCTCAATGCAGACCAAGCATTAGAGCTAGCCTTCCTAATTGCTGATACCTTAAAGCAGGCTCGAATCAACCGATAAGGTCTGCACTTGTGGCTAGATGGTCAAACTAATTGAACCATCTGGCACACAACAACACACAAGTATCTCGTCGGTTTCCAAAGATACTAAACTGTCCTGTACCCAATTTACCTTGCCAGAGGTTAACTGCACTTTACAGCGCCCACAATAACCCCCACGACAATTATAAGTCACCGGGATTTGGTGCTCTTCCATGCTATCCAATAAAGAAAACTCTTCACCATATACAAAGCTTTGAACTTTATTAATGGTCACAGTAGCACTCATCAATACGTCCTCGACACTTACAAAGCCTCAACCATCATAGGTCGAAATCATCAAAATCTGCGTCATCCATATTACTATCAATAGCGCCCACCAAGTACGAACTAATCTCGGCTTCTTGAGGAGCAACTTGAACGTTATCGCTAACTAACCACGCATTCATCCACGGCAGTGGGTTAGAGCGAATTTCAAACATTTCCTCCAACCCTAAACCACGTAAACGAACGTTGGTGATGTAATCCACGTAGTCACTGAGAATTTCGGCATTTAAGCCAATCATTGAGCCATCTTTAAAAAGATACTTAGCCCATTCTCGTTCTTGCTCTGCCGCTTCACGAAAAATCTCTATCACTTCGTCTTTACATGATTCAGCAATAGCCACCATCTCTGGGTCATCTTGACCACTGGCCATTAAATTGAGCATGTGCTGAGTGCCCGCTAAGTGCAAGGCTTCATCACGGGCGATGAGTTTAATGACCTTAGCATTACCTTCCATAATGGCTCGTTCTGCAAAGGCAAAACTGCAGGCAAAACTGACATAAAAGCGCACAGCTTCAAGCACGTTGACCGAAGCAATAGTAAGGTATAACTGGCGCTTAAGTGAACTTAAACTAACAGTCACCTCTTTGCCGTTAACCTGGTGAACGCCCTCTCCAAGCAAACTATATTCACTACACATTTCAATAAACAAGTCGTAATAACGTGTCACCGATTCTGCGCGCTTTACAATTTCTGGATTATCAACAATGTCGTCGAATACAACACCAGGATCAGACACTACATTTCGAATAATGTGGGTGTAGCTACGGCTATGAATCGTTTCGCTGAACGACCATGTTTCAAGCCAAGTCTCAAGCTCTGGCAGAGAAACTACAGGTAAAAATGCGACGTTAGGAGAGCGACCCTGAACACTGTCAAGCAGCGTTTGGTACTTCAAATTACTTAGAAATATATGCCTTTCATGGTCTGCCATAGCCATAAAATCTTTACGGTCAGTAGACAAATCCACTTCTTCTGGACGCCAGAAAAAAGACAATTGTTTTTCGATCAGTTTTTCAAAAATAGCATGACGTTGTTGATCATAACGGGCAACATTAACGTTTTGACCAAAGAACATAGGTTCTTTTAACGCGTCATTTTTAACCTTATTGAAGGTAGAATAAGCCATGGGTATCTCATAAGTGTTCAGTTATATCTAAAAATCTAAAGTGTTGCTTGCTATAGCTTGCAAGCACCACCATCACAACCATCATCTTGATCATCATTAGCACCGTCACGGGTGTTATGGTAATACAAGGTCTTAACACCATACTTGTAGGCGGTAAGTAGATCCTTTAACAAGAGCTTCATGGGCACTTTTTCATTTTCAAAACGCGCTGGGTCATAATTGGTATTGGCAGAAATGGCCTGGTCAACAAACTTTTGCATAATGCCAACAAGCTGCAAATAACCTTCGTTACTAGGAATGCTCCAGAGTAGCTCATACGCATCACGTAAACGCTTAAATTCTGGCACTACTTGCTTCAAAATGCCATCTTTACTGGCCTTCACACTCACAAAACCCCGTGGTGGTTCGATACCATTGGTACTGTTGGTAATTTGGCTAGATGTCTCACAAGGCATCAACGCTGTTAAAGTGCTGTTGCGTAAGCCATGGTCTTTAATCTGCTGGCGTAAGGCATCCCAATCTAGCAGCAGTGCTTGATCACAAAACTTATCAACATCTTTTTTGTAGCTATCAACAGGCATTATGCCCTGGGAATAAAAAGTGTCGTCGTAAGCAGGACAAGCACCTTGCTCTTGAGCCAAGCGACTAGAGGCTTGTAGTAAGTAGTACTGTACTGCTTCAAACGTACGGTGAGTGAGCGCATTACCCGACCCATCGGAATATTTAGCACCATTCTTAGCCAAATAATAAGCAAAGTTAGTAACGCCCACTCCCAATGTACGACGTTTCATACTAGCTTCATAGGCAGCTGGAACAGGGTATTCTTGGTAATCAAGCAAACTATCTAAGGCTCGAACAATAAGATCGGATAAGTTTTCCAACTCACTCAAGTTATCTAAAGCACCTAAATTAAAGGCCGATAGAGTACACAATGCAATTTCGCCACTAGCATCATCAATACCATTCAACGGAGCTGTTGGCAAAGTGATTTCTAAACACAAGTTACTTTGACGTACTGGCGCTTTTTTCGGATCAAAGGCGCTACGCGTATTACAGTGGTCTACGTTTTGTAGATAAATACGCCCAGTCTGCGCGCGCTCTTGAGCGAATTTACTAAACAAATCAACCGCTTTTACTGTGCGCTTACGAATATTTTTATCTTCTTCATAAATAGCGTAAAGGCGTTCAAATTCATTTTGGTCGGCGAAGAAGGCATCGTATAGGCCTGGCACATCTGACGGGCTGAACAAGGTGATATTGCCACCCTTAATCAAACGCGTATACATCAGCCGGTTAAACTGAACACCGTAGTCTATGTGACGTGCACGGTTTTCTTCTACACCGCGGTTATTTTTTAATACCAATAAAGACTCAACTTCTAGGTGCCATATAGGATAAAATAAAGTGGCCGCACCACCACGAACACCACCTTGTGAACAACTTTTAACAGCTGTTTGGAAGTGTTTGATAAATGGGATCATACCTGTGTGAAATGCTTCACCTCCACGAATGGGGCTACCCAAGGCTCGCAAGCGACCGGCATTAATGCCGATACCCGCGCGCTGACTTACATACTTAATAATGGCAGATGAAGTGGCATTAATTGAGTCTAACGAATCACCACACTCGATGAGCACGCAAGAGCTAAACTGGCGCGTAGGTGTACGCACACCAGCCATAATAGGCGTAGGCAAAGAAATCTTAAACAAAGACACAGCATCATAAAAGCGCTGAACATAGTCTAAACGTGTTTCTTTAGGGTATGTGGAGAATAAGCAGGCACCCACCAACATGTACAAAATTTGAGCACTTTCGTGGATTTGGCCCGTCACTCGGTTTTGCACCAAGTACTTACCTTCCATTTGCTTAACCGCAGCGTAACTGAAGTTCATGTCACGGGTGTGATCTAAATACCCATTCAATTGATCAAATTCAGAGTCGGTATAATCTTTTAACAAGTCACTATCGTAACGCTCAAGCGCCACCATGTTTTTCACGTGAACACCTAAATGTGGCGGTTCAAAACAACCAAAGGCACGTTTACGTAGATGGAAGATGGCCAAACGGGCCGCCATGTATTGATAATCTGGAGTTTCTTCAGAAATCAAATCAGCGGCAGACTTAATGATGGTTTCGTGAATATCCGCAGTACGGATACCATCAAAAAATTGAATATGTGCTTTCAGTTCTACTTGAGAAACCGAAACATTTTCCAAACCTGCTGCAGCCCAGTCTATGACACGGTGGATTTTTTCTAGATCAATTTTTTCTTGCCGACCGTTACGTTTTGTGACCATCAAATCTTGCATTGATTTGCCTATTTTTTGTATTGACTTTAACTCTTTTCCAGCTTTACAGCTGAATGCCTTTGGTATATTTAGAAGTTTTCAGCAAACAGTGATGAAAATACGCTCAATCACTAGATATTGTGCCTCACAACATAATATGACACCAAATATAGACATTTGCCTCGACAAAATCAAGCTAAAATAAAGCTGAAAAGACCCAATAAACCAACCGAACGGTCTTGACAATGTGCTAAGCCAGACAGCCCGTGAGTCTCCAACTAGGAGAGTATTCTTTATTTTTTTGTAACCGAAAAACACACTAGCATTTGAGAACATATGGGATTGCTACGACCCGCCTGATACAATAACAACTTCTGAATAAACAGCCGTTAAAGGAATTTTTAGCCCATGTCTCAAATAACAGTTGCAGTTGGTGATCTCTCAGTTAGCAACGCCTTGCCATTCACCCTATTTGGCGGAATGAACGTACTTGAATCCAAAGATCTTGCCCTAGAAATTGCCGACCATTATGTAAATACTGCTAAAAACCTCGGCATCCCCTATGTATTCAAAGCGTCCTTTGATAAGGCCAATCGGTCATCGGTCAATTCTTTTCGTGGCCCCGGCCTTGAGAAAGGGTTAGAGATACTAGCGGCAATAAAATCAACCTATAACGTGCCTATTATTACCGATGTTCATGAGCCACATCAGGCTCAAGCTGCTGCGGAAGTAGCCGATGTCATTCAGCTTCCGGCGTTTTTGTCTCGCCAAACAGATCTGGTAGTTGCCATGGCAAACACTCAGGCTGTTATTAATATTAAAAAAGCTCAGTTTTTAACACCTAATGAAATGGCACATATTATTACTAAGTTTAAAGAAGCGGGCAACGACAAATTAATGCTATGCGAACGAGGCAGCAGCTTTGGCTACAATAACTTGGTAGTAGACATGTTAGGTTTTGGTATTATGAAAGAGTTTGGCCACCCGTTATTGTTTGACGTGACCCATGCGCTACAAATACCCGGAGGGCAAGCACATGCGGCCGGAGGCAGGCGCGCGCAAGTCACTCAACTTGCACTAGCAGGCATGTCACAAGGCATTGCTGGCTTATTTCTTGAAGCACACCCAGATCCAACTAAAGCTAAGTGTGATGGCCCGTGTGCACTGCCATTGGCACAACTAGAGGGATTCTTAACCCAAGTGAAGGCTATTGATGACTTAGTAAAGTCATTACCAGCACTTAACACTCAAGGCTGAGGGGGATAAGGGGGGATAATAGTAGCTACCCTTGAGCCCCTGAGAGCACGAACTTTACTGCAGCTGGTGTATGTTCGTGCTGATGATGCCAAGATTCAGTATTTTGCCAGTGATTCACCCAACCTGTATCTAACTGTGGCCGCACTAACAGCCGCTGTTTACGAAGCTGCAAAGGTGTATCCACAAAAATCGATATATCTATCATCTCACGCAAAGGCTTGCTAAAAGAAAACACTCCGTCAACAATCAACACTCCAGTAGGCAGCAATTGGACCAGTTGATCGCTTTCGCCATCTAGCCAATCAATCGGGTTGTAGCTAACATTTAGGCCACTATTCAAGGGCTTAAGTACGTTATTTTTGAACGCCATCACATTAAAATACGCTTTACGGGCTTGCAGGTGTTGTAGCTGGATTCGTTGCCCTGCGCTTAGAGGATGATAAAAATCATCTAATTTAAGTATCTGAGGGCGAGCCCACGGCTCTATTTCTTTTGCTAATTTTTGGCATAACGTAGACTTTCCTGCGCCACCACAACCATCTACAGCTATCACTAACAGCTCACCGTGCCGATATCGAATTTGGGCTAACTTAGCAATGCCTTGAATTTGTTCGGGCCACATTTTCCCTCCGTGGAAAACATTTAACTAGATATGAAAAATCATCTGCATCATAACACCGTGCAGAATAACATACACTCTTAGCCTGCTCGTGCTTAACCAGGCTTAACTAGAGCAAACTTTAGTGTAAACACTTGCGCAAGTGGGATTTGTTACCTAATATCGGCTTATTAATTGTCATTCTGGTTACCTTATTACTTATGCTTCTAGTCATTTCGCCCGCCAAGACCTTAGATTTTGAAACACTCAGCCACACACAGTTGTTTAGTCAAGGAGACTACCTGCCCCAGGCTCAAAAATTAATCGACGTGTTAGCTCCTATGCCGCCGCAAGACATTGCCCTGCTAATGAAGTTAAGCGATAAATTAGCTGCGCTTAATACCGCTCGCTACGGCAGCTGGCATACCCCTTTTACTATGGATAACGCAAAGCAAGCCATCTTAGCCTTTAAAGGCGATGTCTATACTGGTTTAGAGGCGCACACGCTAACCGATGCTCAGCTGGAGTTTAGCCAGTCTCATATGCGTATATTATCCGGTTTATATGGATTATTGAGACCACTGGATTTAATGCAGGCATACCGCTTGGAAATGGGCACTAAATTAGATAATCCTAAGGGTAAAGATCTCTACACCTATTGGGGCAGCACCATTACTGACGGACTTAACGAATTACTAGATCAAGAAATTACCCCAATATTAGTTAACCTTGCTTCCAACGAATATTTCAAAGCTGTAAAAACAAAACAGTTAGCTGGACGTATAATAACGCCTGTATTTAAAGACCGAAAAAATGGTATTTACAAGATTATTAGCTTCTTTGCAAAAAAAGCGCGCGGCATGATGGCCCGTTATATCATTGAAAACGAGCTTACCGATGTGGAAGGTCTTAAGGCGTTCAACACGTCTGGGTATTACTATAGTAAAGAACAAAGCACTGAGAACCAATGGGTATTTTTAAGAGAAGAGGTTTAGAACACCTGCCTAACCCAACCCAAGCCAACCTAGGCCAACCAAAGCCATAAGACCCCATAGCGCGCTGCTTTACCTATAAAAATAAGGCTCAAGCAGAGCCTCTTTGGCCAACCCAAGTAACCTGCTGCCAAACAAAAACCATCACCAATGATTGGCACCCAACTCAGCAACAGTAGCCAGGCACCATAGTGGTTTAGTTGATCAATACGCTTGGCAGATAAGCTAAACACCTTTTCTAAACTATACCTGGATTTTTTCTTGGAGGTGTATTGGACCTGTACTTGCTTGCGCCTTAGTCTCAGCGCCAATAAACCTCCCATCAACATGGTTACATAAGCACCTAAGCTGTTACCTAAGCTAGCGATAAGCCACAACCAAAAAGCACTTTCTGGCTGATCTATTAACATACCAGCCAACAAAACTTCTGAACCACCTGGTAACAATGTGGCCGCTAAAGCGCTATACAAAAATAAAGCAAACCAAGACACCTTACTAACTCACAGGGTAGATAGATTCTGCGTACATATGCAATTCTTGAAGAATGGCAATTTTTGCAGGATCAATTGTATTTTGCCCCAACTCATTAAGCTCTTTAGCAAAGTGCTCGTAGGTACGAGCCCCAGAAGCTCTGGTATCAAGTAAGCGCTCACTACGAAAAGTTTCCCATGCCTGCATTTCATCACCACTTAATAAATGCGGGTAGTTGCGAGCCTTTAAGCGAAATAACATCGTATCCAAACGACTATCGGTAAAAGAAAACGATCCTTCACTCCAAGTTTCGGGGCTTTGTTGATGTACTTTTAGCATCGACTTACGGTCTTTGTCGCTAAAGAAACCACCACCATAGAGCCCTGCATCTGGGTCTACTGCAGGAAATTCTGCCCGCTTAGAGTATGCTTCAACCAAAGCCTTACATAACTCTGTATCTTGCTGTAAGTATTGTAAATGCATATGGCATTGAGCTTTATCTATACTAAATTTTTGGGCTTGCTCGTCAGTTAATGTTTGCAATGGCGCCACCACAGGGCATTTATTAACATGAATTTCTTTCACCGCAGGGCGCACAGTCCCCATGGGGAGCTGATCTTTGCTGCTAAATAAGAGTTCTTGTAGCTGCGTCGTACTATAGCCCTGCCACAATCGTGGATCTTGGCGCAAATCGAACACCAGCACACCATTGTTGTTACTTGGATGCTTTGCAAAAGCCCCTACTAATGACAAATAACCGTTGTCACGTCCATACATAGAAGACACGTGCAACACGGGCTTTTGCATTTGTAAATTCAACTGCTCCCATACTTGGGCTTTATGCTTGAGCTGGAATACATAGCTATATAGACGAGGCTGCGCTTTTTTGAGTAATCGAGCTAATTCAATAGTAGCGCGCACATCTGCTAAGGCGTCATGAGCATTAGCGTGCTCTATGCCGTTAGCAGGTGCAAGCTGGTCTAGCTTAAGTACAATTTCGCCTGCTTCATTGCGGGGCCAGTTAATGCCTTCGGGGCGTATCGATGCAGCTGTGCGCACTAAATCGATCAAATCCCAGCGGCTGTTACCGCCTTGCCACTCGCGGGCATAGGCATCAAAAAAGTTACGATACAGGCCAAAGCGGGTAAATTCATCATCAAAACGTAAGCTGTTATAACCTAAGCTACAGGTGCCTGGCACACTCATTTGCTCATTAATAAGGTCCATAAATTCAACTTCTGGCAACCCTTCTTGGAGGCACTTTTGTGGCGTAACACCGGTTACCAAACATGCACCTGCCGATGGTAGATAGTCATCTGCAGGACGGCAATACCACATCATAGGCTCGCCAATTGGGTTGAACTCTAAATCTGTGCGAATCGCTGCAAATTGTGAGGGGCGGTCCCAGCGTGGGTCCAGTCCAAAGGTTTCGTAATCATGCCATAGCAAGGTTTGAGTTTGGTCTGGTTGGTAGGCCACGCGTGGACTCCTTAGGGCTGTGCCAGCATTTAGCAGCGTTTGCTTCGCTTACCAATATTTAGCAGCGTTTAGCGACGATAGGTTTGTTCTACGAATGGCATCTTACACACTCTGCAAGGCAATTGCTTGCCGCGCACTAGCGCAAACACTTGTGTATCAATGTTGATATAAGCGCTATCTAGGTAACCCATAGCTAACGGCGCACCTAAACTAGGGCCAAAGCCACCCGAGGTGACTACACCAATCACCTTACCGTCGGCTGTAACTAGCTCAACACCTTCCCTTACAGGGGCTTTTCCTTCTGGCAGTAAACCCACACGGCGTCGAATAACACCGTTCGCCATTTCAGCGAGAATAACATCAGCACCAGGAAATCCGCCTTCCCGGTCACCACCAGCACGACGACTTTTTTGAATGCCCCAATTTAAATTAGCAGAGATTGGCGTTGTATCTTGGTTTAGGTCATGCCCATACAAACACAAGCCAGCCTCTAAACGTAATGAATCACGAGCACCTAAACCAATCCATTCAACCTCGTCGAAAGCTAGTAAGGCAGACGCTAGTGCTTCGGCACGGTCGTTAGCTACCGAAATTTCAAAACCGTCTTCACCTGTGTAACCTGCGCGACCAATAAAGCAATCATGACCTAGAATAGAGACCGCTTTGGCATCCATAAAACGCATGTCAGCAACTTCTGGCGCCAAGCGAGCCAGCACCTCACCAGCCATAGGGCCTTGTAGGGCTAACAAAGATCGGCTATCAAGCACTTCTAGCTTAATGTCACTGCCAAAGTGGGCGCGCATATGAGCAATGTCTTGTTCTTTACACCCTGCGTTTACTACAACAAAAAAATGGTCACCTGCATTGGTAACCATTAAGTCATCCATGATGCCACCCACAGCGTTAGTGAAAAACCCATAACGCTGACGCCCTTCAGAAAGATTCACATAATCAGCAGGAATTAAACTTTCTAAAGCCAAAGCCACACTCTCCATCGACGCACCTGTAAGGCGCACTTGACCCATATGGGAAACGTCAAACAGGCCTACCTGGGCTCGGCAATGTAGATGCTCTTGTTTTACACCCATGGCATATTGCACAGGCATGTCGTAGCCAGCAAAAGGAACCATTTTGGCTCCTGCTTCAATATGCATGGCATGGAAAGGGGTAGTTAACAAAGAGTCAGACATGGAATTCTCGCACTTTTGATTGGCTTTAGTTGGTATATAGCTAGCATTAATTAAAATTAATGTTCTGCCGTAATTATAGGCAAGTTTCCTATAGGAAACAAATTTTCTTTACACTGCTGCCTAATTGACACCCGTACATAGAAGATTTATCGGGCAACCACCCATAATACCAGCGCGTCCACTTCACTTAAGCTCACTAATGCATGACCCATATTAGCGTCGTAGTACATGCTATCTCCAGCCACCATCGCTACTGGTTCGTAAAACTCAGTATAGAGTGCTAACTCACCCTCTAATACCAATAAAAACTCCTCGCCCTCATGGCGAACCCAATCTCCAAAGTCATCAAAGCTGCGTGCTCGAACGCGAGTTTTAAAGGGCACCATCTTTTTTCTAGCAAGATCTGTAGATAGCAGTTCGTGTTCATAAGTACTAGTAGGATGCGGTGTTCCTTCGCCTGATTTCGTGAGCACTCGTCGCCCAGAAGCCATGGCACTTCTTGGTTTCGCGAAAAGTTGAGGTATATCAATCTGAAGCCCATTCGCTAACTTTTGTACAGCGGTAAAGGTGGGTGAAATCTGCTCGTTCTCTATCTTGGAAAGGGTTGAGCGCGCCAAACCCGTTCTTTGGCTAGCCTCCTCTAGCGTTAAACTCAAGCTCTGACGAATTTCCCGTAAGCGCTTTCCTAGCTGTAAAGGCTCCACATTAGTTTGCAGGCCAGAACCTGACTCAATCTTTAACTCTGGCATATCGGGCTGTTCTACGGACATGGTATAGCTCGTTAATTTAACAGTATAAAGCCTATGCTAACACGGAGTCAGTCTGGCGTCATTTCATGGCAGCCTATACCCAACTTACAGGAAACGAAATGGGGAAATATTTCCTATATGCTAATTTATTGATTGAAAGGAGGCAAAATGATATACTTACCCTCAGTTACATTGGCCTCCAAAATTTAGGCCTTTAAGCACCTTAATCACTGATATCAGGAACCAAAATCATGAGCAATATTCCTGCTGAATTGCTTTACACCAACTCCCACGAATGGCTAGCCGATAATGGCGACGGTACAGTTACTGTTGGTATCACCCACCACGCCCAAGACTTGCTGGGCGACATTGTGTTTGTAGAAGCTGCAGACATTGGCCGTCAACTTGACGCTGGTGAAGAGTACACTGTTATTGAATCTGTTAAAGCTGCGTCTGAGTCATACTCACCTATAGCTGGTGAAATTATTGAGTTTAACGAAGCTTTAGAAGACGCTCCTGAAACCCTTAACGAAGACCCTTATATAGAGGGTTGGATCATGAAACTTAAAATGGCAGACGATGCTGACTTAAGTGCGCTCCTAAGCGCCGAAGCCTATACCAACGTTGTTGATGGCGAAGGTTAAAAGGCTAAACCACAACTTCTAATGCACAAAGTTCTTTCAGTATGGGTTTTGTGCATCGTAAATAGCACCACGTGAGCATTTCCTATGTCTGCACCTATTCTTGCCCCTACACCTATTGCACAACTTCTTCAAAACAACGCTTTTATCAGCCGTCACATTGGCGCCAGCGGCGCTGACAATGAGGCAATGCTGAGCCACCTTAAAGTGGCTAGTATTAGTGAACTGTTAGATCAAACAGTGCCTGATAGTATTCGGTTACAAAAGCCCTTAGATTTACCGGCCTCTCAATCTGAAGTAGACACCCTAGCCCAACTTAAAGAGATGGCTAGCAAGAATACTGTTAACGTGTCTTGTATAGGCATGGGATATAGCAATACCTTGGTACCTAACGTTATTTTGCGTAATGTTATGGAAAATCCATCTTGGTATACGGCCTATACACCGTATCAGCCAGAAATCGCCCAAGGCCGCTTGGAATCACTGCTTAACTACCAGCAGATGGTCATGGACCTTACAGGCATGGAGTTGGCTAACGCATCTTTATTAGACGAAGCTACGGCAGCAGCAGAAGCCATGGCTTTGTGTAAACGCGCCAACAAAAAGAAGAGCATCACCTTCTTTGTAGATGAAAATACCCACCCACAAAACCTTTCTGTAATGCGTACCCGTGCAGAATACTTTGGTTTTGATATCGTTACGGGCAACCCTGCAACAGATTTGGCACAGCATGATGTCTTTGGTGTGATGGTACAATATCCCGGCAGCGATGGCGCAATATGCGACTTAAAGAACATCATTGATGCGGCCCATGCTCAAAAAGCCCTTGTCGCTGTTGGTGCCGATATCATGAGCTTGGTGCTATTACAATCTCCTGGTGAACTAGGTGCCGACGTAGTGTTTGGTTCTAGTCAGCGTTTTGGCGTGCCATTAGGCTTTGGTGGCCCACATGCAGCCTTCTTTGCCAGTAAAGATAAATACAAGCGATCTATTCCTGGCCGTATCATTGGCGTATCTATAGACTCCAAAGGCAGGCCTGCACTACGTATGGCTATGCAAACTCGCGAGCAGCACATTCGCCGTGAGAAAGCCAACTCCAACATTTGTACGGCCCAAGCATTATTAGCTAACATGTCGTCCTTTTATGCGGTTTTTCATGGCCCAGCCGGACTACGCACCATCGCTAGTCGTATTCAACGCTTAACTGCTATCTTAGCCGCTCAACTGGATACTTTAGGTTTCCCTGCGACTAACCAAACCTTCTTTGATACCTTAACCTTGGCTACTAATGGCCAACAAGATGCCATTTATCAGCGCGCCCTTGATGCAGGATATAACCTACGTAGGGTCGGCACTGACAGCTTAGGTATTAGCCTGGACGAAACGACTCAAGTCACCCACATCCAAGGTTTGTTAAATATTTTTGCCGGTGCCCAAGTAGATTTTGACTTAGCCTCAACAGATAGCCTATGCAGCAGTATCAATATGGGTATGGCTGCTGAAATAATGCGTGAAGACGCCATTCTTGAGCATCCTGTTTTCAATAGTTACCACAGCGAAACAGACATGTTGCGCTACTTGAAAAAGTTAGAAAACAAAGATTTTTCTTTGGTTCATGGCATGATTCCATTAGGTTCTTGCACCATGAAACTCAACGCTACTGCACAAATGGCATCAGTGACTTGGCCTGAGTTTTCCAGCATGCATCCGTTTGCACCCACCGATCAAACCCAAGGCTATATGGAGCTCATTCGGTCCTTAGAAGCGCAATTGGTAGAGATTACAGGTTACGATCGCGTATCCATGCAACCTAACTCCGGTGCCCAAGGTGAGTACGCTGGCCTTGTGGCTATTCGTAAATACCAAGCAAGTATTGGCGAAGGCCATCGCAACGTTTGTATCATACCGAGCTCTTCTCACGGCACCAACCCTGCCAGCGCCGCCATGGTAGACATGAAGGTAGTTGTAGTAGGCTGCGATGAGCTAGGCAACGTTGATGTTGCAGAGCTTAAAGCAAAGTCTGAAGAGTACGCAGAACAACTGTCTTGCTTAATGATCACCTATCCTTCAACTCATGGTGTGTACGAAGAAAGTGTTGTAGAAATTTGCCAGATCATTCATGACAACGGCGGCCAAGTGTATATGGACGGTGCCAACATGAATGCTCAGGTAGGTATCAGCAAGCCTGGTTTGATTGGTTCCGATGTATCGCATCTTAACTTACACAAAACCTTTGCCATTCCACACGGTGGTGGCGGACCAGGCATGGGTCCTATTGGTGTAAAAGCGCACCTTGCGCCTTTTTTGCCAAACCATCCTGTGATACCCGTCCACGGTGAAGATAATGGTAACGGCGCTGTTTCTGCAGCACCTTATGGCAGTGGCTCGATTTTACCGATCTCTTGGGCTTACATTACTTTGTTAGGTTCGGAAGGGTTACAACAGTCTACAGCCCAAGCCATTTTGAACGCTAACTACATGGCCTCACGCTTGAGCGAGCACTTCCCGATTTTGTATCGTGGACGTAATGATCGTGTAGCCCACGAGTGTATTATTGATATTCGCCAACTTAAAGAAACCACAGGTATCAGTGAAGAAGACATTGCCAAGCGGTTAATGGACTATGGTTTCCATGCACCTACCATGTCTTTCCCAGTGGCAGGAACATTGATGATTGAGCCTACAGAATCTGAGCCGAAGCGTGAGATTGACCGTTTTTGTGATGCGATGGCCAGCATTCGTGACGAAATTTCAAAAATCGAATCTGGTGAGTGGAGCCCTAAGCATAACCCGCTAAAGATGGCACCACATACACAGTCAGACTTAGCCAGTCACGGCTGGAACCGTGGTTACTCTCGTACCGTTGCAGCTTTCCCAACTGCAGCCACCGTGGATGCTAAATTTTGGCCTACGGTTAACCGCATAGACAACGTTTATGGCGATCGTAACCTGATCTGTTCTTGCCCCCCAATGGAAGCTTACGAAGACTAGAGAGCACCGCACCAACCAGCCTCAGCAAAGTAACCTGTTAGCCTTGCTGAGGCTTGTCATCCCCCCACCTAAGTTTCATCTTTATCAAACTCTAGCAACTAATTCTTACCCCACGCTCTCAATATCAACGCCCTTTAGCTAGTTTTTTATGCCTATCAACGCTGCGTAATTACCTATACAGAACAAAGGCTCAATTTAGCCATTGACCCACACCAAAATTTGCTATATTTTTCGCCCAAATGACCCATTAAACATGAATCCTTTATAGGCGACCTGTGAGAGCACTGAATCAATTTCTACCTTTATATTTAAGCTGCACACTTTTGCTGATGGGCAATGGCTTGCTGTTTATCATTATTCCTATGAGCATGCGCTTAGATGGCCATGGTACGGACTCCATCGGCCTGGTTATGTCACTTTATTTTGTAGGCATGTTATTGGGCTCTATATACGGTAAGCACCTGATAAGCCGTGTGGGTCATATTCGCATTTTTGCTGCATGTGCAGCTGTGGCCACTATGTCCGCTTTGTTGCACAGTATTTGGTCTGTGCCTCTTGTTTGGGGTGTATTACGAATTTTGATTGGCTTTACCAACGCCACCTTTTTTATGACCATGGAGACATGGTTGAGTGAAAGCTCTACCAGTGAAAACCGAGCCACAGTATTTGGCAGCTATCAGTTCGTTACTTATTTCGGTTTGGCTTTAGGCCAGCTAATGCTTAACTTTGCAGAGCCTCAAGACCCTATCCTCTATATCTACGTGGCAATGCTATTTTGTTTATGTATGATTCCGGTACTCATGAGCCGCTCTGGTGGCCCACGTATTAATGAACCTGAGGCCATGCCATTAAAAACGCTTTACCGGGCTTCACCCTTGGGTGTTGTGGGCATCATGATTTCTGGTATATGTTTAGGCGCATTCTACAACATGAGTAGCGTTTATGGTGCCGATGTAGGCATGACTAAAAGCCAAATTGCCACCTTTATGAGTGCCACTATGGTGGGTGGATTCTTATTGCAGTTCCCCATAGGCAAACTTGCTGACCGGTTTGACCGTCGTACAGTATTAGTAATAACCTTACTTGTGGCCTGCTTAGCAGCCATGATTTTGCCTATTATGGCTGCACGGGGCGAGATGACTATTACAATTGCTTGCGCCGTCATTCTTAGTGGTTGTATGGCCTGTGTATACCCTATTGCCTTAGCAGATGCCTTTGATCGACTCAAATCCACAGAAATGGTAGCCGCTAGTGGCAAACTCATTTTGGCTTATGCAACAGGCGGAGCCATTGGCCCCTATACATCTTCATTGGTGATGAAGCACATGGGAGCAGATGCTCTATTCGGATACTTAATTGTAGCCTGCTTAGTGCTAATCGCCTTTGTTATGTACCGCATGAGCATTCGGCCAGCCGTACCTGATGCATTGCAGGAGTCGTTTGTGATACAAGGTATGACACCTATGGCTACCGAGCTTGACCCTCGCACAGAATACAACAGCCTGGATGAAACTAGTGTGGCTGCAGAGACCGTACTTTTATTAGCAGAAGAAAACCCAGAAGATGTGGTGGAGATCGCTGTAAACGTAGCCCTTAACCAGCCAGAAGAAGCAATCAATATTGCCCAGGCCACGGCCTACCATTATCCAGACAGTGCAGAAGCCTTAGCTATTGCCTTGGCTGATGAGTTTCCACATTTAAAATTAGACATTATTACCCATGTCGTTGGCTCTGCCCCACAATCTGTATCGGTGCTAGCCAGCTATATGTGTGAAAAAATCAAACAGCAAAAACTAGAGCCACAAGCCCATTTCAACGCCCTTAGTAGCCTTACTCGAAAGTTGTTAGATGAAGCGCCGCAACAAGCTGCTGAAATTGCCGCCATTGTGAGTCGCGGGATTGCTACCAATATGCCAGAATTAGTGGCCAAGATCGCTGTATTAGCCGCTGAAGCCGCACCAGATCAACGGGTTGAAATAGCCACTGCTGTTATCCAAGAAGTACCTGAGGCCAGCGTAGAAGTAGCTGCCGCTGTGGCAGAAACTATCGCTGCTAGCCCAGATGAAGAATTACATACCTTTTTGGCTGCAGAAGAAGACGAAAATTACTTAGGCGAAGGTGCTGAGCTTGCTATTGCATTGGCACAAGAAATGCCAGAACAAGCCTTCGACATCGCCACCGTAGTAGC
>JAWUYU010000007.1:0-12269 GCA_034110645.1 Pseudomonadales bacterium | reverse complement strand
CTGGCTGCCCTAACCTTATTCAACGTAGCTAAAGTGGTATTCTGTCCGTTGGAACCGATAGGCACCATGACACCACACCATTTGAAATCGGTTTAGATAAATATATAAACCTAGATGCCGATGTAACAAGCCTAAGTTTGCCTGCACTGAAAGAGCACACGCCTACCAAAAAGTTGATGGGATTAGTGCTGGAGTACCACCGTAGCTTAGGCGATTTAGATGTCTTTGTTGGCGACCAGCTGATAGGTGACATTCGTAGCCAAGCCTACTCGCCTAAGTACATGCGTCGCTTAGCCTTTGTTATGTGTGACTTAGCAGCCTTAAATGGCGCCACCACAGTAGAGGTGAATACTGATCAAGGCAAAGCCACCGGCACTTTGGCCAGCCTTCCATTCAACTTTGAAGCATTGGGGCTCACGGCATGCCGTTAGTCTATTTTAGAACAATTAAGTCTAACCAGTCTTATAAATGACTGATTAGGCCTGTCTATTTCCCCATACGGATTGCAGGCGTATATTGCGCCGACATATTTACCCTATAATCTTGATCGGTCGTATCCTATGAACACAGAACTTGCCATCACTCGCCTGTCAACCTCCAACCTTTCTATCACTCGACGCACACGTGCTACGCCTTTTACTAGCCGTGTAGAGGCTGCGGGTGTGCATGCTTATACTATCTACAACCATACCTTACTAGCAGCTAACTTTCGTGGTATGGAAGCTGATTATTGGCATTTGTGCGAGCATGTGCAGGTATGGGATGTGGCAGCTGAAAAACAAGTGGCTATCAGTGGCCCTGATGCCTACCATTTGATCCAACTAATGACGCCAAGAGACTTGTCCAAAGCCCGCATTGGTCGCTGTTTTTATGTACCACTGTGCAACCCCGAAGGTGGCATGGTTAATGATCCAATTGCTATCAAACTAACAGAAAATGATTGGTGGTTATCCATTGCTGATACTGACGTTATGTTGTGGGCTCAGGGCTTAGCCATCGGTTTTAATCTAGATGTGACTGTGACTGAACCGGACATTTGGCCTCTCGCAGTGCAAGGCCCCAAAGCGGAAGATTTAATGGCTAGGGTTTTTGGTGAAAGCGTACGCGACATTAAATTCTTTGGTATTAAACCTATGTCCTACCAAGGTGTGGATATGCAGGTGGCTAGGTCTGGCTGGAGCAAACAGGGTGGTTTTGAAATTTATGTCAATGACGCCAGCCTTGCTGGTCCATTATGGGATGAGTTTTTTGAGAAAGGCCAAGATTTGAATGTAGGCCCAGGCTGTCCAAATGGTATTGAGCGGGTTGAAAGTAGTTTATTATCCTTAGGCAATGACATGGATTATAACACCACACCTTTTGAATGTGGTTTGGGCCAGTACGTAGATTTAGACTCAGACATTAATAGCTTATCGTTAAAAGCGCTGCGCCAACATGTGCCTCAGAAAAAACTGATGGGCCTAGTCATTCACCAGGAATGTACTATTTCTAATACAGACGTCTATTTAGGTGACGTATGGGTTGGTGAAATCACCAGCCAAGCCTATTCGCCTAAATATGGGGTACACTTAGCGTTTGTCTTATGTTCGTTGCCCGTTTTGGGCGATAGCCTAACGATTGATGTAGATACAAAGGGTGGAGTATTACAAGGCGAACTGACCAGCCTTCCGTTTAACTTTGAGACTTTAGGCTTAACACCAAATTAACCCCACAAGGCAACGCTATGAGCAAATCCTCGTTTTTAGGCGCCGATACCATTGCGCTACACAGCGGTTACCAGCCGGAATCAGATCATGGGTCTAGGGCTGTGCCTATATATCAAACCACCTCTTATGTGTTTGACAGTGTAGACGAAGCGTCTGCACTATTTAATGTAGAACAAGGTGGACACATATATAGTCGCATCACTAACCCCACTGTTGCTGTGTTAGAGCAGCGCTTAGCGGCTTTAGAGGGCGGTGCTGGGGCTATCTGTACGGCGTCTGGTATGAGTGCTTTGTTTGTGAGTTTCTTTAGTCTTTGCTCCGCTGGTGATCACATTGTTAGTGCTGCACAAATATATGGCTCTACCATTACACTGCTTAAACACACTCTTAAGCGGTTCAATATCGACTGTACTTTTGTAGATATTAATGACCAGCAAGCAGTAGCTAATGCCATACAAGACAACACCAAGTTGGTATTCTGTGAGTCTATTGGCAACCCAGGCCTTGCCGTATCTAACTTACCAGCTATTGCCAAAACCGCCCATGCTCAAGGAGTACCCTTGGTTGTAGATGCTACCTTTGCTACACCTTACCTTAACAATCCCATTAAACATGGTGCCGATGTTGTAGTGCACTCTGTAACTAAGTGGATTGGTGGTCACGGCGTAGCTGTGGGTGGTGTAGTGATAGATGGCGGTAATTTCGATTGGCTTAAAAGTGGTCGTTTCCCAACACTAACGCAGCCTTACGAACCTTTCCACGGTATGAATTTTTGGGAAGAGTTTGGCCCTGCTGCTTTAGCCATGCGTATTCGTTGCGAATCTATGCGTGACATAGGCGCAGCAATGACGCCTCATAACGCATTTTTATTATTACAGGGTTTAGAAACGTTAAGCCTGCGCATGCAGCAACATGTTTCTAATGCTCAAGCCATGGTCACTTGGCTACAACAACAAGATACAGTGGCTTGGGTTAACCACCCAGATATTGATGCCCAAGCGCATACCAAAACACTATTTCCCAAAGGTGCAGGCTCTATGCTCACTTTTGGTGTAAAAGGCGGGCGCGACGCCGGCGCCGCTTTTATTAATGCATTACAATTGTCGTCTAACTTAGCCAACGTAGGTGACTCGCGTACTTTAGTATTGCATCCAGGCAGCACCACTCACTCACGCTTGAGTGAAGCAGACCTTGTGGCAGCAGGTATCAGCGCAGACCTTATTCGGGTATCCGTAGGTATTGAAACCATTAAAGACATCCAATCTGACTTTGGTTTAGGATTACGGGCAGCGGCCAAAGTTGTGGCCATGCAGGCGGAGGCGTAACCATGTATATTCAAGTTGATAACGCTAACACCTTTATCGCCACAGGTGGTAAACCGTTTGATGCAAGCCTACCCACCGTTGTGTTATTACACGGTTCTGGTACAGATCATCGCGGATGGGCATTACAGGCCCGCTGGTTTGCCTTTCATGGTTATAGTGTATTCGCCCCAGACTTTCCAGCTCACAGCTTGTCTGATGGTGAAGCGCTCACTAGCATCGAAGCCATGGGCGCTTGGCTAATACAGGCCTTAGATACCGCCAAAGTAAATAATGTGCATTTAGTAGGTCACTCACAAGGTTTTCTTGTAGCCTTAGAGGCATCGGTATTACTGGGCGATCGCGTTAAATCAGTGACTGCTCTGGCCACAGCCAGTGCTATACCAGTGAACCCCGCCTTAGTAGAAACTGCGCAAACCAATCCTAAAGCCGCCGCCGCAATGATGCTGCAATGGGGCTTTGGTACCCAACATCAATATGGCGCTAGCGCCGTGCCCGGCATGCAACCCATTGGCATCGGTGCGCGCATTATGGCTAACAACCCTTTAGCCATAGATCTTGCTGCTTGCAATGACTACACCAAAGGCGCTCAAAGAGCACAGCACTTAGCCTCTATAGGCTGCCCAAGCTGTGTTATTCTCGCGGGGCAAGACCGTATGACACCAAAAAGAGAAGGCTTAAAACTAGCTCAAGACTTAAATACACACGCGCAAGTGGTGGAGGAATCAGGACATATGCTGCTGATGGAAGCTCCAAAACAAAGCCTTAAAATTATGAAAATATTTATCCAGTCGGTAGAGAAATAACCATGGCCAAGCTAATCAACAATTCATTATCTGCAACCTCACCTATCAAGAAGGTGGCGGTTATAGGTGCTGGCACAATGGGCGCAGGCATTGCTGGCCAAGTGGCTAACGCTGGCGTAGAAGTATGGTTATTAGACCTTCCCAGTTCTGGAGACAGCGTTAACGCCTTAGCCGAACGAGGCTTTAAACGCCTAAACAACCCAACCTCACCAGGCTTAATGAGCAATGAAGCCGGTCAACTTATTCACTGTGGTAATACGGAAGACGACTTTGAGCAGCTAGCTAATTGTGACTGGATCGCTGAAGCGGTAGTTGAGCGTTTGGACATTAAACAAGCTTTATACAAACGTATTGATGCCATTACTGGCCCAGACACCATCGTTACTTCAAATACATCCACTATTCCTATCAGCTTACTGACTCAAGGTATGCCTCAGGAATTTTGTGAGCGTTTTGCCATCACCCATTTCTTTAACCCTGTGCGTTTTATGCGCTTGTTAGAACTTGTACGCGGCGAACACACCCGTGACGATGTCATCATCACTTTAGATCAGTTCTGTGAAAGCAAGTTAGGCAAAGGTGTGGTTGTTTGTGAAGACACCCCAGGATTTTTAGGCAACCGTGTGGGCGTATTTGCCATTCAATGCGCCTTACATACCGCCTTTGATATGGGTTTATCACCAGCTGAAGCCGATGCCTTATTTGGCCGCCCTATGGGAATCCCTAAAACTGGCGTATTTGGTTTATACGATTTAATAGGCATCGACCTCATGGCCGACGTTGCCAAGAGCCTAGAAAGTATCTTGCCCGCAGGTGATGAGTTCCACCAATACGCAAAACCTATTCCTTTAATGACCCAAATGGTTGCCAACGGACAAACGGGCAATAAAGGCGGACAAGGCTTTTACCGAGACACTGATGCTGGCAGAGAAGTACTGAACTTGGCTAGTGGTGAATACACACCAACCACTCGCTTACAGTTGACCTTAGCACAACAAGCCGAAGCTGAAGGCGTGGCCGTGTTATTAGATGAGGATAGCGCTTACGGACGCTTCGCATGGCAGGTTTTGTCTAGCACGCTAAACTACGCAGCCTCACTGATCCCAGAGATCGGCAGTAACATTTTGCCCATCGACGACGCTATGAAATTGGGTTACAACTGGATTTATGGCCCGTTTGAATTATTAGATCAAATCGGCGCCCAACGCGTTGTGGATCGCATGCAGAAAGAAGGCCGCTCAGTAGCACCTATGTTGTTACTAGCGGCTAAGAAACAAGGCTTTTACCAAGTTATCGACCAGCAACTATGTAGCTTAGATGAAAGTGGTGACTATGCTGTTATAAAGCGCCCTGATGGCGTGTTACGTTTCTCTGAATTACGTCAAACCTTAACGCCTGAATTTAGCAACGCCAAAGCCAGTTGGTTTGTGCATGACAACGCTGCAATTGTAGAATTTCACTCTAAGGCCAACGCCTTAGATACAGAATCTATGGATGTTATTCGCCACGCTCTGGAACACGCGCAAAGCCTTAAATTACGTGGCGTTGTGTTGCACAATGATGCTCAGCATTTCTCCTGTGGGGTTAATTTAGTGGCCTTTCGTGGTTTTTTTGAAACAGAAGATTACACCGGTATGGATAATTTTCTTAATCACTTTCAGCAAACCATGCACGCCATTAATACGTGCCCATTGCCGGTAATTGCGGCACCTGCTGGCATGTCTATTGGAGGTGGTTTTGAAGTAGTGCTAGCCGCTGACCACGTGATTGGGCATGCCAACTCAGTGATGGGTTTGGTAGAATCTAGTGTTGGCGTGGTACCAGGTGGCGGTGGTTGTAAAGAATACCTATACCGTTGGTATGAGGTATTAGGTGACATTAAAGCGGCAGCATGGAAAGCATTTATGATTGTAGGTTATGGCTGGACTGCGAAATCACCTATAGAAGCCACTGAACAGGCGATGCTTTACCCTGAAGATCAATACATGATGAATAGAGACCGTTTATTAAGCGAAGCGCTATCACAACTTGATACAGTCAAAAAAGCTAAGCCTCGTAAGCCATTACCTATGGCTGGCGAAGGTACTTATCGTGAAATGATGGATTGGTTATTCGAAGCTGAAGATCAAGGTAAAATCTCCCAACATGACGTTTCCGTAGGCACTGAATTAGCACGTATTTTTACCGGTGGTAAAATAAAAGCTAACACTATGATGAGCGAACAGGACTTGTACGATGCTGAGCGAGAGTCATTTTTACGCCTAGCTCAATCTAGCCAAACCCAAGCTCGCATAGTTAGCATGCTAGATTTAGGTAGCCCCATTAAAAACTAAGTACAAAAAACAGCATACCTTCTCATAGGGTTACAAGAACACTTCAACTTGAAGTACTACTGCAACCCTCATAGATACTTGTGCTGTTAAATTATGCTGAGCACTTGAGCGGGAGACTGGTTATGTACCCTCTAGCAGTGTAGGCTGTCTACTCAAAATACCCACGATCTAGTGCTTTGCAAAATTTTTCAAAGCACTTCATTCAGAGAACTCCCGCATGTTGAACTGGTTCACTAATCTAAATATCGGAAAAAAACTGACCACAGCATTTTTATTAGTCAGCATTATTCCATTTGCGATGCTAGGTGCCATTTCCATTCAAAGCTCGTCCAGCGCTCTAGAACAAGCGTCTTACAATGAACTCGAGGCTGTACGCAGTATTAAAAAAACTCAGATTGAAGAGTACTTCCAATCGACTAAAAGTGACCTCGATTTACTCAGGGAAACGTTAGAAAGAGCCCTGTTGTCAGACAAGAACAACGTCGCAGCCTTTGAGCCAAAGTATACCGCTGACGAAAGTGACTATTACAACATCTACATTGAAAAAACCGGTTATTACGACCTCTTCCTCATCAACCCAGACGGCTATATTTTTTATACTGCTGCTAAAGAAGCAGATTTTCAAACCAACTTAATCAACGGTACTTACTCAGAATCAAATCTAGCCAAATTGTTTGGCGAAGTTATGCAAACGGGTGAATTTGGGTTTGTCGATTTTGCACCTTATGCTCCGAGTAATGGCGATCCAGCAAGTTTTATCGCCATGCCTCTTAAAAACACATCTGGCAAAACTGAAATGGTCGTGGCCTTACAAATACCTTTAGATGGCATCAACAAAGTTATGAGTAGACGTGCAGGCATGGGCAATACAGGTGAATCCTATTTAGTAGGTGGAGACTACTTAATGCGCTCAGACTCCTACCTAGATTCTCTAAACAACGGCGTTAAGTCATCCTTTGCTAACACTCAATTAGGCCGCATAGACTCTGAAGCTGTAACGGCTGCACTAGCAGGTGATTCTGGCATTCAGCACCTCATCAATTACAGTGGCCACCGCGTAATCTCGGCATACACTCCTGTCGATATACTAGGTACCACATGGGCTTTAGTGTCATCAATTGACGAAGCAGAAACGTTTGCTAGTATTCTAAGTTTGAAAATAGTTATGCTTAGTGTTGGTGTTGCCGGCCTGATTTTTATCTTCCTACTGGCCAACCTATTTTCTGGCACTATTAGCCGCCCTATCCGTTCTCTTTCTGGGGTATTTAACCAGTTAGATAAAACTGGTGACTTCTCATTACGTATTACTGACATCACCTCAAAAGATGAAATAGGTCAAATGGCCTTGGCCGCAAACCACCATTTAGAATCCTTAGAAAATGCCCTTGGTGCTGCCAACAAGGTTGTAACAGACGTATCCCAAGGCCAGTTTGACAATCGTATTGAACTTGATCTCAAGGGTGACCTTGGTACCCTAAAAGACGGTGTAAACAGTTCTGCAGACAATGTAGAGAAGACTATGGGGGCACTTAAGGATGTGCTAAACGCCATTTCTACGGGTAACTTTAGTTATCGCTTAGAAGGTGTAGAAATTGCAAGCAACTTTAGCAGCATGCTCACCCATACTATGGAAACCATGGAACAGGCTATTGGTGAAATTAACCAAGTGATGAACGCAGCCGCGTTAGGTGATTTTGATTTACGAGTAAATACCCCACTTAAAGGCGATTTAGATCAACTTAAAATGGCTGTCAATAACTCTATCAGCTCTATTGCAGAAGCCCTCACTGAAACCACATCGATAGCAGAGAAAATGGCCTATGGCGATTTAACTCATCGTATTACTGGCCAATACAAAGGCCACTTAGATGAATTGAAATCGGCACTTAATAGCTCCATTGAGAACATGGAAAACACCCTTTCTGCTGTACAGCAAGCAACAGACAGTGTGGCCTCAAACGCCAATGCGCTTAGCCATTTTTCCCAACGCACCAATGAACTAAGCGCTTCATTAGAAGAAACATCTGCTAGCATGGAAGAAATGGCCGCCACTATTGAACACAACGCCGACCGTGCCAATGAGGCAAGCGTGCTAGTAACAAACACACAAAAAGACTCATCCAGCGGTGTGCAAGTGGTCTACAAGGCCGTACAGGCCATGAGTGATATCGAAGAGTCTAGCAGAAAAATCGTTTCTATTATTACCTTGATTGACAGCATTGCCTTCCAGACTAACTTACTCGCGCTTAATGCTTCTGTTGAAGCGGCCCGAGCCGGTGAACATGGTAGAGGTTTTGCAGTAGTGGCTGGCGAAGTACGTAACCTGTCCCAGCGAGCGGCTGATGCAGCCACGGACATCAAAAAACTAACTCAAGACAGTTCCAACAAGGTACAAGAAGGCCGTAGTTTAGTGAACCAAACGGGCGAGTCTTTATCCTCTATTAGTGAGTCGATCACTAAGGTAAGTGATATCGTAGCTAATATTGCCACTGCTACCAGTGAGCAAACTACTGTAGTTAACCAGATCAACTCTGCTGTGATTCAATTAGAGAATATTAACCACCAAAACGTTACGTTAGTCAATGAGTCTTCAGCTTCTAGCCATTCATTAACCAACCAAGTTAAAGTACTTACAGATCAAGTTGCTTTCTTTAAAGTAAGCACTTCTGGTATCAATACCCCAACTGCTGCACCACTAAAATCTGCTGAGCAAGTGTTTGGCAAAGCAGCCTTGGCAGAAATGACAACGCCGTTATTTACCCCAAGACCGGCGCCTACGGCAAATAGTGATGATGAATGGCAAGAGTTTTAATACAACTCTAAAATAAAAAGCCAGCTAGTTTGCTGGCTTTTTATTTTAATCTTCGTTGCGATAGTAATGGAAAAGCACTTCTTATTGCCTGTAGGTAATCTAAATCCACTCTCGCCACAGCAAAACCAGGGCCTTCTCCTAGCTCCACTAGAATCTCTCCCCAAGGATCTATAATCATTGAGTGGCCATAGGTTTGCCGATGATCGTGCTGGCCTCCATGAGAGGCCGCTAAAAAATAACACTGAGTCTCAATGGCTCGCGCACGCAATAACGTATGCCAGTGCGCCTGCCCTGTAGTTTTAGTAAAGGCGGCACCATTGACTATAATCTGCGCACCTAGGTCAACTAGTTTGGCGTGGATCTCAGCGAAACGCAAATCGTAACAAATGGTCAACCCTACCTTACCTACAGGCGTGTCGATTACTACCAGATTATCGCCAGCTTCAAAAGTGTCTGATTCACGGTAACTCCCATGACTGTCGTCAATATCCACATCAAACATATGAATTTTATCGTAACGAGCAACTTCACATCCTTCGCTGTCATAAACAAAACAGGCTGAACGTACCTTATTTATATCTCGTATACCCTGCTGGCAAGGTATAGTGCCGCCAATAAGCCATACCTTGTTGGCTTTAGCTTGCTGTGACAACCACAGCCGCAATCCTTGTTGTGGCTTAGCTGCTGCGCCATGCGACACCATTTGAGGATCACCAAACACTGCAAAGCTCTCAGGTAGCATAATGAGTTGTGCACCTTGCACACTAGCGCGTTGGATCTGTAATGCCGTTTCTAGTAAATTGTCCTCGACACTCAGCTTACTAACTAGTTGAACTACCGCCACTGCTGGGCCCAGACCAGTTAAATTAACAGCCTGATTTAACACGGGATTTGATTCATTCAATACTGATGACACTTTCAATACGCTCCTTTACAGACTGGGCCTGGTAGTCCTTATCAAAAATTTTCACCAATTTAACATCTGGTTTATCGAGGGAACCCATTACACTGTAGCGGGCGCTAGTAAAAGTAGACAGCTCCTCACCAATAAGTTTATTCACCACGTATATCATGCCACTCAGCTGCGGTAGGCCAGCAACTAAAGCCAATAAAGGCAACTTATCCGCCACCGGCAAGGTAAGAATTAAATTATTATTCACTTGTCGCCGGTTAAAGTCGATCCAACCATCCATCGTTAAATTCAACGCCGTAGACTTAAGAGTTAAAGGAGAAACAGTGGATGCTACGCCATCGTCAAAGCGATAGTGCACAGCAACACTATCAAAGCTGAACCCTGGTTGTATAATGTCAGAGAAGTCTAGTTGCACCCGTTTCATGAGCCTACTCATGTCGAACATGGCTAAAACTCTTAGGCCGTTAGCCACAGATTGAGAAGAAGAGAAACTGCCTTTCTTAAGGCGCAGGCCTACATCGCCACTAATATCTTTTATCGAAAACGCCGCAGGAGAGCGAGGCCAATCTAACTGTACCTCGAGAGCAGAGGTTTCGGCGACCAGTGCAGGGCCATATCCCCAATCCATTAACAGACTGGTAATATCACTAGATGACACGCGGCCAGTAAACTGAGTTCGGTGAAACCCATCTACTTTATCCCATATAAGATTACCTTGCAGGCGGCTGTGGCGAATGTAAGCATCTAAGTCATGTACGTTAACCAGAGTGCCCTGGCGCCGCATTTTAAACTGCCATTGGCCAAAAGATTCACCATTCTTAGCCAGCTCATCGATCGACACGTCGGCATCGGGGAATTTACTAGGATCAATATTTTTTAGTAAGTCATAGTCATCAGCCTTAGCATCAACTAGTTCTGGAAAGTTCAAGTGGGCGTGGTCGATATGAATTACTAACGGGTGGCTAGCGCCATAATAATCTACCTTACCTGCTAACTGTTCAGAGGCAAGCCTAAAGCGCCATGGATTAAGAGCTAACAAGTCACCTTCTTCGGTGAGTCTTTGTAGTGTCATTGTGGCGTGGTCCATATCAAGACCTTGCCAAGTTGCACGTTTTATTTTCACATCTATTGTAGGTAGTACTACTGTTGTAGGCTTTTTTTCTGCCGCTACCCACCACGATTTAATACGTTGTTGATATACCGTCAACCAAGGATCCAGGTCCACAAATTCTATTTGCCCACCAACACGCCACTGCCCCTGCTCTGCCCAATCAACGGCACTGTTAAACGCTGCATTTGCACCTAATACTCTTAAACCATTTGAACTTTCGGTAGTGCCAAGTTTAACAGCAACCTGATGCTGATCTATACTGGCATACCAATTCTGATCATCTTGCTGCCAATTACCCAACAACTGTAGTTGTTGTAATTGATTCAACGGATCAGGCAGATCTATACCCGCTTGATTCAGGTCAACCTCTGCACTTAACCATGTACACAAAGCAGCAGTTTGAGTGCAGGTCGAGAACCTTGCCACGAAGGGCAACGGCCCTGAAATTTCTTGCACCCACGGCTGGTTAACTTTTGTTGCTAAATAATGTGCAGGTAATTGCCCTGTAACCTCCATCGTTAGATTATCTATTTGTGCATCAAAGTTTCTATTAACGCTATACAAAACTTTCGTAGGAATCTGCGATAACCAATGTTTCGCAAGGTCTACCTTGGATAATCGCTTAAATGTGATCAACTGGTCATCTACAAGACCGTTACCACTAATGTTTCCGATACCAGAATGTTCAGAGCTTAACCCAACCCCAAAATTCACTTGGCTTAAATTAGCGTGTAAAGGGTCCCAATAACCACTGAGATCATCGCCAGATAACTTAAGGTCATAGATTGCTTTTGCTTGATGGCCAAAAGGGATCCCAAAACTACCCTGCAAAGACACGTCCCCTTGAGGTTTTACTGCGTGTAGCCATGAAGGTAAATTCAGGTGTAAGGGTAGTTCCTGTGCCAAAGTTATTATCTGTGAAGCTTCACCTGCTATTTGTCCGTGAACAGGTATATAACGGCGTTTATTATTACTTTCTGCTTTATAAATTGGCACCTCAACTTGCCAACCTTTCACAGACTTAGTTATGTCACCCTGCACAACATACCCTGCCAGAACGTCTACCAATACGCCGCTGTGATCTACTGTTAGGTCTGCCTTTAAGCCTTGAATTTGGGGCCAGTCTTGGTGATAACTAAAGTTGGGCGTTTCCACGTGCGCCACAATAGGCATAGACCTTGCCATAGGCATTGGCATAACACCTTCAGAGTTTGCCGCACTTCCTGGGCGGCCGTTGTAAATAAGAGCAGCCTTGGCCACCGTACC
>JAWUYU010000006.1:0-14213 GCA_034110645.1 Pseudomonadales bacterium | reverse complement strand
GTTGATTGACTAAACCTAACTGTTCATCGTTACGAACATGGGCCATAGCTAAAGGCTGTCCTTGCTCAACATAGTCACCTATTTGAACCATAGCAGTTAAACCTACAGCATAATCAATCGGGTCGTCTGCTTTGCTTCGCCCTGCTTTTAAGCTCACCATTGCCAAGCCAATGCCACGCACATCCATCGCTGTCACATAGCCACTTTGGAGTGCCTTAATTGGGGTAACTACAGGGGCATTAGGTAAATAATACTGAGGCCTTTCTAGCAAATCTTCAGGCCCACCAAGGCCTACCACCATATCTGCAAAGACCTGTGCTGCATGGCCTGTATTTAGCGCTGCAGTGGCTTTAGCTCGTGCTAAATCTAAGCTGCCTGCTGCGCCACTGATGTCTAACATGTGAGCAGCTAACTCAATAGTAATGTCCAGTAAGCGTGGGTCTGCTTGGGCAGGATTAAGTAAGAAATCGATGCATTCAGCCATTTCTACTGCATTACCTACAGTGCGGCCTAACACCTGATTCATGTCAGTAATTAGGCATCGTGTAGGCACGCCTGCACCGGTGGCCACTTGCGAGATACTCTGGCTTAACTCTTGTGCCATGCTCATTTGCGCAGCAAAAGCACCGTTGCCTGTTTTAACGTCCATTACTAATGCATCTAGGCCTGCAGCCAGCTTTTTAGATAATATAGACGCAGTAATTAAATCAATAGATTCCACTGTAGCCGTTACGTCACGGGTAGCATAAAGACGCTGATCAGCAGGTGCTAGCTCAGAGGTTTGACCAATAATGGCACAGCCTACTCGCTTTACAAGAGACTTAAATAAGGCTTCATCTGGGTAAGCGTTGTACCCTGGAATACTGTCAAATTTATCTAACGTGCCACCTGTGTGGCCTAAACCACGGCCAGAAATCATAGGCACGTAGGCACCACACGCCGCAACAATAGGCCCTAGCATTAAGCTAACCTTGTCACCTACACCACCGGTGGAATGTTTATCAACCACGGGGCCGTCTAAGTCCATTTTTTGCCAGTTCAATACCTTGCCAGAATGCATCATTTGCTGCGTTAAGGTAATGCGTTCTGCCATGGTCATGCCCCGTTGGAACACCGCCATGGCAAAGGCACCTAACTGAGCATCACTCAACTGCCCATTAGTAATGCCACAAACCATAAAGGTGATTTCAGCATCGGTAAGCACAAGTCCATCACGCTTTTTGCGGATTATTTCCTGTGGCAAGTATGCAAAGCTCACGCTGGTGCCTCGCAGCCTAAGTAGGCGTCTGAATAGCCACACAAGAAAGCGTTCAATAACCGCTCAACACCATCAGTAGCCATTTTGGCATATTCCATGGTTTGCTCATGGCTTAGCGGGGTTGGGCTCATGCCAGCGGCATAATTGGTGACAATAGATAGTGCACACAAAGGTAGCCCTTGGTGACGCGCTAAAATCACTTCAGGTACGGTAGACATTCCTACTGCTTGAGCTCCCAGTACCTTAAGGGCACGAATTTCTGCTGGAGTTTCAAAATGAGGACCGCACATCCAAGCATAAACGCCTTCGTGCAAGGTCACATCATTTGCTTTAGCAGCGCTACGCATGGCGTCATTCATGCCATGGTGGTATGCCTGTGTCATATCTACAAAACGCTGATTGCCTTGTGCACCAAATAATGGTGATACGCCGGTCATGTTGATGTGATCAGTTATCAACATCACACTACCTGGCCCTGCGTCAGTTACCATGCTGCCTGCTGCGTTAGTAAGGATCAGCGCTTCGCAGCCCATGGCTTTAAAGGTTTGAATAGCTACAGCCATTACATCGGCTTTGCCGTGTTCATAATAATGAGCTCGGCCCTGTAATACCGCCACTCGAGTAGCACCAATATGGCCTAGTACTAAGCGTCCCGCATGGCCACCTACTCCAGCTTGTGGAAAACCGGGTAAATCATCAAAACCAATACTAGCTACGGCATTAACTTGGTCGGCAAACGTACCTAAGCCAGACCCTAACACCATGCCTACTTGCGGCACAAAACCATTGGCAGCTTGATTAATAACCGCTAAACAGTCGTCTACCTGACTCATAATAAAAACTCCGGCCCAAATGCATGGGGTAATAAATCTGAAAGAGCTAGGCGCTTTTGCACGCCTGCTGGTGAACACAAAATAACAGGGGTATTGTTGTCTGCAAATTCACGAATGCGCTGACGGCAACCGCCACAAGGCGTAGCGCCTTGGTCATCTTGGCTCATAATATATATCTTTTGAATACGTTGATGACCAGACATCACCATAGCGGCTATCGCGGCTGTTTCTGCACAGTTTCCTTCTGGATAACTGGCGTTTTCAACATTACAGCCAGCAAATATTTGGCCATCTTTTGTCACTACTAAAGCGCCCACAGAATACTTAGAATAAGGAGCATAAGCCTTAGCCATGGCCTGTTTTACAGCATCTATATAACTTGTTTCAGTGCCATCAATTTCAGTACTTATGTCAGACATAGCCATAGTTGTCATAATCATCGTTCCTTCACATACGCCGTACCCGCGGCTTTAGGGGGTATAGCACGGCCAATAAAGCCAGCTAACAAAATAACAGTTAATAAATACGGTGCAGCCTCAATAATCTGCACTGGGATTTCGCCAATACCTGGGATAATCACACCCTGCAAACGCACAGCCAGTGCATCTAAGAAACCAAACAACAAACACGCTAACATCACGGTAAGTGGTCGCCACTTACCGAAAATAAGTGCAGCTAATGCAATATAGCCCTGCCCTGCTGTCATATCTCTGGTGAACTGGGCATTATGAGCTGTACTTATGTAAGCACCTGCAATACCACACAATATGCCACCAACCAGTAGCGCTTTGTAACGTAGCTTAATAACTGATAGCCCGGCGGTATCTACGGCCTTAGGGTTTTCGCCTACTGCCCGTAGGCGCAAGCCAAACCGAGTACGAAAAACCACCCACCAAACCATGGGTACCACAGCGAAGGCAAAGTAGACCAGAATATTATGGCCACTTATGAGCTCTTTGTAGATGGTGCCAAGCACAGGTATAAATGCTAACTGCTCTGCAAACGGTAAGGTAATAGATAGAAAACGCGATTCGTTATTTAAGGACGGAGTTAAACCACCTTGATGAAACCATGCCAAACCTAAAATAATGGTTAATCCACCCACCAAAATGTTAATGGCCATGCCACTCACAATTTGATCACCACGGTGGGTAATGGTAGCGAACCCGTGCAGCATGGCTAAACTACAAGAGACAACAATAGCTGCACCTAAGCCAGCCCACGGAGAACCCACCACTGCAGCAACACTGGCTGCTGCAAAGGCCGAGGCCAGCATTTTTCCTTCTAAACCAATATCCACCACGCCAGAGCGTTCTGCAAATAAACCAGCCATGGCGGCTAGAACAAGGGGTGCAGACACTCGTAAGGTGGCATCTAGGGTTAACAGTACAGTTAAAAATACGTCGCTCATGCGGCAGCTCCTACTAACTCTTCCTGCTTTTTAACCGGGGCTAGGCGACGAATTAACCACGGCCTATACATGTACTCTAAAGCGCCACAGAACAAGATGACCAAGCCTTGCATTACCACCACAATGTCGCGGGAAACACCGCTCATTTCAAAAGCGAGTTCGGCGCCACCTTGGTATAAGGTACCAAACAATAAGGCCGCTACAATAATACCTACCGGATGATTACGGCCCATCAACGCCACGGCGATACCACCAAAACCATACCCAAGGTGGAAATCCATAATTAATCGATGCTGGTAACCTACTAGTTCGTTTATGCTTACTAAACCTGCTAACGCACCAGAAATACACATAGCCACAATAATAATACGCTTAGGCTTTATTCCACCATAAACCGCTGCAGTACCGTTTTTACCCGTAGCGCGAATGGCATAGCCCCAGCGAGTTTGCCATAAGAAAAACCATACCAACACAGCACAAACCAACGCCAAAATTACCGACAAATTTAGTGGTGACGCTTCAATGCTATAACCAAAACCTGCAGCTACATCATGTACAAACGGCATCCAAGAATTGGTAGGAAAAAGCTCACTTTGAGGAGTCATTTGCCCAACTTCACGTAACACGTGCACCATTAGGTACACCATAAGTGACGCTGCCAAAAAATTAAACATGATGGTTGTAATGACTATATGACTACCACGATAGGCCTGTAAATACGCCGGAATCAAGGCCCATAAGCCACCGAATATCAAAGCACCAATAATACTTGCTGGTATAAATACCCAAGCCCCAAGTGTAGGGTCTAAAAAGAGTATGGCTAATCCAGCACCCAAACCACCCACATAAGCTTGGCCTTCGCCACCGATATTAAATAGGCCCGCATGAAACGCTACTGCTACGGCTAAACCAGTAAAGATGAAGTTGGTGGTGTAATAAATGGTATAGCCAATGCCTTCTTCATAACCAAAGGCCCCATAAAGCAACACTTGCGCTGCCTCAATAGGGTTCACATCAATTAGCCAAAACACCACTGCAGTTACGGCAAACGCGGTAAGGATATTGAGAAACGGCAGCAGTAGTCTATTTATCCACGTAATTCGGGTATCGCGGTTCATACTTGAGCTTCCTGATTAGATTCCTGTTTGGCAAACGCCAGTTGATCATCCATTGTTTGTAAAGGATCTATGGGATCTAATGCATTCGCCATCATCATACCCAAAGTTCGCTCATCGGCATCAGCGGCATCGATACGACCACTTATTTCACCATCACACAATACAATAATACGGTCACTTACCGACATGATTTCATCTAGCTCTACCGACACCAATAACACGGCCTTACCAGCATCACGCATATCAATAATACGCTGGTGAATAAATTCAATGGCACCAATATCAACACCACGGGTGGGCTGCCCTATAAGTAATACATCAGGATTACGTTCCATTTCTCTCGCTAAAATAAGCTTTTGCTGATTACCACCGGAGAAATTAGCAGATTTTAAGTTTGGATCAGCAGGACGCACATCAAAAGCGGCCATTAATGCTTGGCAGTTAGCCTCTACCTTGCTATTGCTGAGCCAAATGCCTGAGTTGATCTTAGAATC
Organism: Pseudomonadales bacterium; assembly: GCA_034110645.1. Classification (GTDB taxonomy): domain Bacteria; phylum Pseudomonadota; class Gammaproteobacteria; order Pseudomonadales; family Balneatricaceae; genus Njordibacter. Next base: position 9,099 of record JAWUYU010000006.1, on the reverse strand, counting down.
TTTGTGATAGCCTAACAAAGCCGATTCACTGGCGCTAAAATCGGAAATCAAACCCATACGGTGACGATCTTCTGGCACATGAGCCAAGCCCATATCTCGCAAACGATCTGGCGTTAATGGATTTTTGGCATCCATTTCAAAACCTAATACTTCAATGCTGCCACTGGTCATGGCCGTGATGCCCGATAACGCCTCTAGCAGCTCTGTTTGGCCGTTGCCAGACACGCCTGCTACGCCTAACACTTCGCCAGCACGCAATTCAAAACTCACATCCTTTAAACGTTCAATACCTTGGCTATCGGCTACCGTTAGGCGCTTAACCTTCATCAATGGCGCCCGCACATTGGCCGGCTTTTTATCCACCTGCAACAACACTTTACGGCCTACCATCAATTCGGCCAATTCTTCTCGGCTGGTATCTTGAGTGTCTCTATGGGCAACCATTTGGCCTGCGCGCATCACCGAAACCTGGTCTGTAATAGACATTATTTCGCGTAATTTATGAGTAATTAACATAATCGTGACGCCCTGTTGTTTTAGGGCACCAAAAATACGGAACAGTTCTTCTGTTTCTTGGGGGGTTAGAACGCCGGTTGGCTCATCCAAAATCAAAATTTTGGCGCCTTTGTAGAGTGCTTTAAGTATCTCCACTCGTTGTTGTAAACCTACTGACAGCGTATCTATGGTGGCGTCTAAGTCTACCTTTAGGCCATACTCATCGCCTAAACGTGTGAGTTCTGTACGTGCATCGGCTAAACCACTGGCCAACAACGCACCACCCTCGCTACCTAAAATCACGTTTTCTAATACCGTGAAGTTTTCTACCAGCATAAAATGCTGATGTACCATACCAATGCCAGCGGCAATGGCTTGGTGGGAATCTGTAAATGTATAGGCCTGGCCTAATACATCAATTTGTCCTGCATCGGCTTGATAAAAGCCATAAAGAATACTCATCAGTGTGGATTTACCCGCACCATTTTCGCCAACAATACCGTGAATATTGCCCCGTTTTATTTGCAAGCATACTTTGTTGTTCGCATGCACAGCACCAAAGCGCTTATCAATATCGGTTAATTCTATAGCGAAAGTATCTGTCATAATTTTATTCATCTATTACTGGTGTGCATATTCAAGAATGATATACGAACACTGGAAATAAAGTACGCCCAACTTCCAACAAGTTGGGCGTAGCGAGCGCAGCTCTAGCAAGGCATAAACCGATGCAAACGCACAATGTGCTTGTTGCACATGAGCAGTTTAAAGAGGTTTATAACGCCGCTAGTGCAAGCGCAGTAGCACCTACACTACGAAGTACAAAAAACTTAGTAGTTACAGGTGTTATCTGACATGTAGTCATGTACTGCAATATCACCAGCAATGATAGAGGCCTTAAGTGCATTTACCTTAACTTCCATTTCTGCCGTAACCAACGCACGGTTGTGCTCGTCAAGAGCCCAATCAACACCACCTTCAGCAAGACCCATTACCTGTACGCCAGCAGTCCAAGTGCCGTTATTATCAGACTCGTAGCTCTTATATGCGGCTTCACCAACACGCTTAACCATAGACGTAAGCATGGTGCCAGGTTGTAGGTGGTTCTGGTTAGAATCTACACCGATAGCCCATTTTCCAGCGTCTGCAGCAGCTTGGTAAACACCAAAGCCTGTGCCGCCAGCGGCAGCAAATATAACGTCTGCACCAGATTCAATTTGGCTACGCGTTAACTCGCCACCTTTAGAAGGGTTACCGAAGGCAGCTGGAGTTGAGCCAGTCATGTTGTGGATTACATTGATGTTAGCGTTAATATGCTTAGCACCTTGCTCATAACCACAACCAAAACGGCTGATTAGAGGGATGTCCATACCACCAACAAAACCAATAGTGCCAGTTTCAGACTTCAAAGCTGCCAAGGCACCCACTAAGAAAGAACCTTCGTGCTCTTTAAATACAACATTCTGAACGTTGGCTTCTGGAACAACCATGTCGATCAAGGTGAATTTAGTGTCAGGGTACGCTTGAGCTGCAGCACTTACAGCGTTAGCTTGTGAAAAACCTACAGCAACGATTGGGCTGTTGCCACGCTTAGCCAGCTTTTTAAGGCCTTGCTCAACTTGGGCTTCGTTAGTAGGTTCTACTTCACGAACACTGATACCAGTGTCGGCAGTAAAACGCTTAATACCGTTATAAACTGCTTCGTTGAATGACTTGTCGAACTTACCTGCTTTGTCATATACAACAGCTGGCTTAATTTCTGCGTAAGCAGCGCTTGCAGTTAACGCAACTGCGCCGGCCGCGATCGCCATGGTGATTTTATTTAACTTCATTATATTCTCCTAGGTTTACTTTAATCGGCTTAAGCCGTTTTCTTCTTTTAAATTAGTCGCCGTAGGGCGTCCAAATATTCTTCACTTGTGTGGCTTGGCGTAAAAACTCCAACCCTTCACTTTGTAATGGATCAAGCCAGTCTCGATCCATTTCTAAATGAGTCCACATGCGTTTTAAATCTGTAACACTGGCCTGCTCTGCGTGTTTGTTAATGCTAGCATCCGCCCAACACCACATGGCATCAACTTCACCATGGCCAGCTAAGTGATTAGCTAGGTCTGCTTTGAGGCCGGCTACTATATTAATAACGCCAGCAGGAATGTCTGATGTTTCTAACACTTGCACAAGTTCTAGCGCAATACTTGGGTAACGTTCACTAACCACTAATACTACTCTATTCCCCATAGCAATGGTTGGAGCCACCAGTGCGATAGTAGAAATAAGCGGTTGATACGTAGGCGCTATTAAACCCACAACCCCCACAGCTTCTGGCAATGCTAAGGTGATTCCACGATACGGCGCATTATGCACTGCACCATCGTATTTGTCTGCCCACGCTGCATAGGTAAAGAGGCAAGAAATGGCAGCATCAAACTCTGCTTGTGCTTGGCTTATGCTATAGCCACACACTTTTTGTAAGCGCTCAATCCACTCATTCTGCCTTTGTGACAAGTTTTCTGCCAAAAAGTAAATCACCTGAGCACGTCCATGAGCCGTTTGCTTTGTCCATGAAGACGCCTTTAAAGCGCCCGACACTGCATTACGTATGTCCTTACGACTACCAATGCCAACCATAGCAGCCACAGTACCATCGGCATTATAGCTTGCTTGGCTATGGCCCGAATCTGGCCTTACTTGCTTACCCGCCACATAGAATTTCAAGGTACGGTCAATTGAAGAGGTAGGGGCAATAGAAGAGGTACGGGGAATGGAAGAGGTACGAGGAATGGAAGAGGTATGGTCCGCAGATTGTGCAACCATTGCATCTGTATGTGCTAATGCAGCAGGAGCAGAAGCAGGAGCAGGCATGCTGGTGAGGCCAACCGGAGATAAGTATTCGTACAAACCTTCTTTACCACCCTCACGCCCAAAACCAGATTCCTTCACACCACCAAAGCCACAAGCTGCATCAAACTGATTATGATTATTGATCCACACCACACCCGCTTCAATTTTAGGTGCAACATCCATGGCGCGGTTAATATTTTCACTCCAAACACTGGCTGCTAAGCCATACCGGCTATTATTGGCCAAGGCTACCGCTTCGGTTTGAGTGCGAAAGGTCATAGACACCAGTACAGGCCCAAATATTTCTTCTTGCACCAGCGGATGACTTGAATCGACATCGGTAATTAATGTGGGAGGGTAATAGTTTTGCTGTGAGTTTTTGTCATGAGCTTGGTAGGCTTGCCCACCCTCCAACAAACCTGCAGTCACAAGAGCATCCACACGAGCATACTGCTGCTGGCTCACAAGACTACCTACATCTATCGATTTATCTAAAGGCGATCCTGTACGCAATTGCTGCATGCGAATCTTCAGCTTGGCGTGTAATTGTTCTGCAACTGGCGCTTGCACCAATAACCGCGACCCAGCACAACATACCTCGCCCTGATTAAACCAAATTGAGTCTACCAGGCCTTCTACAGCGGCATCTAAATCGGCATCTTCAAATACAATAAAGGCAGACTTTCCACCCAATTCCAAGGTTAGTTTTTTACCTTGGCCTGCTGTTGCTAGGCGAATGGCGCGGCCAACTGCTGTAGACCCTGTAAAGGCAACCTTATCTACACCTTTATGGGCAGCAAGGGCTGCACCCGTGCCGCCAGCACCGTTAATAATATTAACCACACCCGCTGGCACACCAGATTCATGGCAAAGTTGGGCAAATAGCATTGCTGTTAAGGGTGTTTGTTCAGCAGGTTTAATGACAATGGCATTACCCATAGCGATAGCAGGAGCCACCTTCCACGCCAACATTAATAGTGGAAAGTTCCAAGGAATAATTTGAGCAGCTACACCTACTGGACCATGATTTGGAAACTCTTGATGTTGTAGTTTTGCCCAGCCCGCGTGGTGATAAAAATGGCGAATAGCTAAAGGAATGTCAGCATCTCGGCTTTCACGGATAGGCTTGCCATTGTCCAAAGTTTCTAACACTGCAGCCATACGAGCATACTTTTGCAAATTACGCGCCAATGCATATAGTACTTTTGCACGGCCTAATCCACCCAACGCCCACCAGTTTGGCTGCGCGTCACGGGCACTAGCAACCGCTATATCTACCTGTTCGCTGGTCGCTATTTCTATTTGGGCCAACACCTCTGAGGTAGCAGGGTTACACACATCAATTAATTGGGCATCTGCCTGATTAACAAAAGCACCGTTAATATAGTGGCCGAAGCGACGTTCATTTTGTTGCAACCACGCTTGTGCTTCGCTATCGCTTTCTAAGGCTTGGCTATAATTAAGCTGTTCAAAATCTTGTATCAATGTGGTTTTCGTCATAGTTTCTTTTTTCATAGCCGCTTTTGTCGTCTTTGTCATGGTCGTCATCGTGAAAATCCTATACCTGATTTACGCCAAAGCGTGTCGATAAGCTGCTGAGTAATAGCCACTGTCATAATGATCTAGCTGACGTTCTATATCTCCCAGCAAACTGGAGGCACCAAAACGAAATAAGTCTGGCTCTAACCAACGACGGCCTAATTCTTCTTGCATCAGGGTCATGTAAAGCAACGCAGTTTTGCTATCGCTTACGCCACCTGCAGGCTTAAAACCAATATAAATACCAGTGAGCTGGTAATACTCACGGATCATACGCACCATCACTAAACTCACTGGCAAAGTGGCATTTTCTGTCTCTTTACCAGTAGAGGTTTTAATAAAATCTGCCCCTGCCATCATGCAAACCATTGAGGCTTTAGCAACGTTGGCCAAATTACCTAATTCACCGGTAGCTAAAATAGTTTTTAAATGGGCAGCACCACAAGCTTTGCGAAAGGCTTTAACTTCATCGTATAGTGCTTGCCAATTGCCTTCCAACACGTGCCTACGGCTAATAACAATATCAATCTCATCAGCGCCAGCGGCTACAGAATATTCAATTTCGTCAATACGTAATGGTAATGGAGACAGGCCCGCTGGGAACCCAGTAGAAACAGCAGCCAAATGGATACCCGTACCTTTAAGGCTAGAGCACGCCGCATCAAGCATTTCGTGATACACACAAATGGCAGCGGTAGTAAGGTTGAGTGACTCAATTCCTAAGCGTCGCTGTAGTTCTGTGCCCACAGGCTTTTTAGCTTTACTACACAAGCGTTTAACTCGGTCTTGCGTATCGTCACCCGACAGGGTGGTAAGGTCTATTAAGCTAATGGCCTTAATCAACCACGCCGCTTGCTGTTGCTTTTTAATACTACGCCTAGCACCATAACCTGCACAGCGGCGCTCGACGGCGCTTTTATTCACCCTAATTTTATCAAGCTGCTGTAAATCTAACGCCATACCAGGATTACGCACTAAGCCATCATGTTCTACAACATGGTTAGCAGGTATAACTATGCTAGCTGGTTTAACTAAGCTAACAGGTACTTGAGTTGCCATCTATTTAAACTCCATTAAGGAAACTATTTTTTCAGCTGTTACTTCACCTATCACAAGGTCTGTTACTAAGCCCGAACGTAGGGCTCCAAGCAAAGCCAGTTCTTTATCTAGCCCACCAGCCACAGCTACCACACGCTTACCCGCCATTTCTGCCGCTTTAATGCCCAAACCGTGGCCATTAAGTGGGTGATCAACCAACCTCCCTGTAATGTCATAGAAACTACCTATCAAATCACACACGGCCCCTGCCACTCGAAGCTGTTCCAAATCATTGTCTGTCACCAAACCAACACTATGTAGGTAATGGTTGGTTTTAAGACCACCAATACCTACTGCATACAAATTAGCATTGCGCGCCAAATTTAAACTAAATTGCACACTGGCCTGAGCCATTAACATTTCGTGTTCTGCATCATCACGGGCTAAGTAAGGAACGGGCATAAAATAACCTTCGCCCCCAGTGCGCTCAACAAATTGCTGCACTACGTCGAGTCGGTTAGCTGAAAATTTACGGGTAAAGCTGCCAGAAACAGAGGCGAATATTAGATCTGCACGGTTTATTTTGGGGAGTTTTTCTGCCAAAGCAGATAATGAACGACCTTTACCAATGCCCACGCAAGAGGATTGCGGTAATTGGTTAAGAATATTATAAAAAAAACGTGCAGCGCCAGCACCAATTTCATCAAAACTGGCCTCATTATCGTCTGCATCAATATGCAGTGAGGGTGCAATTAAACAAGAGCGTAAATTAAACTTTTCTACTAACTGCTCTTCCAAGGCAACGCAACGAGCGGGTTCTCCTTCAATAAAGATCTTAACCATGCCCTGTTGCTGGGCAAGCTGGATTAACCGATGAGCTTTAACAGGGGATACACCAAGCCGTTTAGCCACTTCACCTTGAGTGTAGCCGCCTATAAACGACAGCCAGGCCGCCCGTGTTGCAAGGTCTAATTGCTCTGCATCTACGTGCTGTTTTGGATATTTAGCATTCATAGTGAAAAATATTACACCAAGTGTAAAATTTATACCATTGTTTTATTTACACCCGATGCCACCTTTACCTAAACGAGCTTCAATCAACTTCACCCATAGGCTTGCTCCAATAGGAATTAGAGCATCGTTAAAGTCATAGCTTGGATTATGTAAGGTGCAAGGCCCCATGCCATGTCCTATTTCACGGTGATCCCCATCGCCATTACCTATAGCAAAATAGCATCCAGGTTTTTCTTGTAAAAAGAAACTAAAATCCTCAGAACCCATGGTTGGAATAAAGTTAACCACCTGCTTTTCACCTAACAAATCTACTGCAACCTCACGTAAATGTTGCGCTTGAGCTGCGTGATTAATAGTGGCTGGATAGGCTCTTTCAAAAACAAACTGGCCTTCACAGTTAAATGCTGAACACAAATCTTGAGAGATTTTTGCCATGCGTTTTTCAACTGTTTGTAATACTTCCTCAGAGAAGCAACGTACCGTACCTTCGATCATACAATCATCAGCGATAATGTTTGTGGCATTTCCACAGTGAATTTTAGTGACGGACAGCACCACAGATTCCAATGGATTAACATTGCGAGTAACTATAGATTGCAGACCTTGCACCAACTGACAGGACACCAACAAAGGGTCTGCACCCAATTGTGGCATAGCGGCATGAGCCCCCTTACCCACTACTTTAATTTTAAACTCGCTGGCCGAGGCCATCATGGCACCCGGCACTATACCTACCGAACCTTGAGGATAGCCTGGCCAATTATGGTAACCGTAAATCTCATCGATCGAAAAACGTTCAAACAAACCGTCGTTGATCATGGCTTGCGCGCCGGCGCCACCTTCTTCAGCTGGCTGAAAAATCAAATAGACAGTACCCGAAAAATCACGATGTTTAGCTAGGTAGCTTGCGGCTGATAGGAGTGTTGCGGTGTGCCCATCGTGGCCACAAGCATGCATTTTACCGGCATACTGGCTAACATGGTCAAATTGGTTGTACTCTTGTAATGGTAGAGCGTCCATGTCTGCCCTAAGGGCAACGCCTGCACCTACTTGACGGCCTTTAATTACGCCTACAACACCCGTAACACCGATGCCTTGATGCACTTCTATGCCCATATCAGTGAGCAGATCAACTACTATTTTTGCGGTACGGTGCTCTGTGTAGCACAACTCAGGGTGAGCATGAATATCACGTCGAATGGCTTTAAAGGTTTCAGCTTCTGCAATGATTGGAGCAAGCAGTGTCATAAATAGGCCTGGGTTATTGGCTTGATCAATGTCAAGTTCTTGGTTGTCAAATAAGCGCTTATCAGGCGCCTTTATAGCATCAACTTAGCAGATACTGGATATCTATCTTACGGTACAGATAACAAGTGCCATGGCAGCATAGCCTAATTGGAGGGCTAGTCAACACTAGACCCGTATCATAACAACAATGAAAATAGCTTTTACACCTACAGTAAACGCCTATTTATTGAGTTTTTAGGTTAAAGTAAAGGCCAACGCTTTGGCCACACGAATGAGTTGCACCAACAGATATCTTTCTTTAAGGTAAGCAAACACGCTAGCTCATCAGTTCCAGTGTCGCCAGACTCCGACACAAGCGTTTGAGAGGCCCCAGAGCTGAAGTCTAATTCGATTTATTTAGGAACCACTATGACCTGTGTATTTGTTCAAATTCGTTGCAACCCCGGAAAAACCTACGAGGTAGCTGATGCAATTTATGAACGTGAAATCGCCTCTGAATTGCATTCCACCAGTGGCGATTATGACTTATTAATGAAGCTTTACATCCCCTCAGAAGAAGATGTAGGCAAGTTCATTAATGATAACCTATTAACCATTAATGGCATCTCTCGGTCGCTTACCACTCTCACCTTTAAAGCGTTCTAGTTATGCCCCAAGCGCCCACCTCATTACCTATTGATGAGGTTCTTGTAGAGCTGTGCGAGCAATTAGAAAAATGCCATGAAGTGGTTCTTATTGCGCCTCCTGGTGCCGGTAAAACCACCCGTGTACCCTTAGCGATACTCCAAGCACCATGGCTAGGCCAGCAAAAAATACTGTTAATTGAGCCACGCCGCATTGCCACCTTGGCCACAGCCCACTTCTTAGCCCAAAGCCTTCAACAGACCTGCGGACACACCGTGGGCTACCGTATGAGATTGGACA
>JAWUYU010000005.1:0-25132 GCA_034110645.1 Pseudomonadales bacterium | reverse complement strand
ATTTTTAGGGTTATTTTGGAATAAAAAACTTGATATGCTCAAGCCAGTGTTTTAATTCTACAACAAAGGAAGTGTTTCATGAAGTTAGAATCTTTGGCGTTACATCACGGCTATACATCCGAAGCCACCACCAAGGCTGCGGCAGTGCCTATCTACCAAACCACCTCATTCACCTTTGACGACACCCAACATGGTGCAGATCTATTTGATCTTAAGGTTGCGGGTAATATATATACTCGCATTACCAACCCCACCACAGCGGTATTGGAAGAGCGTGTGGCGGCAATGGAAGGTGGCATTGCTGGTTTAGCGGTAGCCTCCGGCATGGCAGCGATTACCTATGCGATACAGTGTATTTGTGAAGTAGGCGATAACATTGTGAGCACTAGCCAGGTGTATGGCGGTACGTACAACCTGTTTGCTCATACCTTTCCTCGCCAAGGCATAGAAACCCGTTTCGCCTCCCACGACGATTATGCAGCGCTTGAAGCACATATTGACAGCCGTACTCGCGCAATTTTTTGTGAATCAATTGGCAACCCAGCGGGTAATGTTGTTGATATTGCAAAATTGGCAGAAATCGCCGAACGTAACGGTGTGCCCTTGATGGTAGACAACACCGTAGCTACACCGGTGTTGTGCCGACCTATAGAGCATGGAGCTCATATAGTCATTCATTCCTTAACCAAATACATTGGCGGGCACGGTACTACCATTGGCGGTATGATCGTTGATTCTGGTAAGTTTGATTGGGTGAAAAATAAGGACCGCTTTGCTGTGCTTAATACGCCAGACCCTTCTTATCATGGAGTGGTGTATACCGAAGCCTTAGGTGCTGCCGCTTATATCGGCCGTTGCCGTGTGATTCCATTACGTAATACTGGCGCTGCTATTTCTCCTCACAGTTCATTTATGTTGATGCAAGGTTTAGAAACCTTGTGCTTACGTATGGAGCGCCACTGCGACAATGCCGAAGCTGTAGCTAAGTACTTACAAAGCCACCCTAAAGTAGAGTGGGTTAACTATGCGGGTTTAGATACCAGCCCTTACAAAGCCCTGTGTGAAAAAATATGCGGTGGTAAAGCATCAGGCATTGTAAGCTTTGGTGTGGCGGGTGGTCGTGAAGCTGGTGGTCGGTTTATAGACGCACTAGATATGATTTTACGGTTAGTTAATATTGGCGATGCTAAGTCTTTGGCGTGTCATCCAGCCAGCACCACACATCGGCAACTAGATGCTTCTGAGCTAGCTGCTGCGGGTGTATCAGAAGATTTAGTGCGGATTTCTGTGGGTATTGAGCACGTGAATGATATCATTGCTGATATTGAACAAGCTTTAGCAAAGGTATAACCCACAGTGCCTACACCCCCATCAACGCCACCCACTGCGCAACTAGCTACTCCAGCAGCTACCCCAACAGCTATGCCAGAAGGAAACCCTTCGCTACGCACCATTGCTATGCCAGCCGACGCTAATCCCGATGGCGATATTTTTGGCGGCTGGATTATGTCTCAAATGGACATATCTAGTGGTGTATTTGCTGCTCATGTAGCTAAAGGGCGAGTGGTTACGGTGGCGGTGGATGCCATGACCTTTCATAAGCCAGTGTATATTGGTGACGACGTGAGTTGTTACTGTAGTGAAGCAAAGCGCGGTAATACGTCTATTACTGTGCATGTGGAGGCCTGGGTTAGGCGCCACCACAGCGACACGGTAGCAAAGGTGACACAAGGCATGTTTACCTTTGTAGCAGTAGACGGCAACGGTAAACCAAAACCGTTACCTAGTGTTTAATCACAACTTTACCTTTGGCACGGCCCTTTAATAGGTATTCTAGAGCTTCAAAATATCGTCTATCTCTCCATTGACAGAAACGACTCTACCCTGCGGCAAGGGCTTCGGTGCCCAATAAGGCAATAAACCAGCTGTTGGCTAAAAAAAACAACATAATACCCAGAATGCCTAGCATCATGCCGAAAGACTTACGGATAACTAGTCGTTCTATAGGCTTGGTTTCTAGCAGATTCTGAGAGCTACTCAAGGTGTTTGGCCTAGGCCAGTGCGTGCGCAAAGGTGTGTTATTCTAGCACTGATTAATTTGTCTGGTGAGGTAATTATAGTGATGCAAAAAAACATACTTTTCATTATGTTGGATCAACTACGGGCCGACGCTTTGTCTTGCTATGGTAACAACTTGGTGGACACCCCAAATATAGACCGCTTGGCTGAAAAGGGTGTGAAATTTAACCGCTGTTATATCCAAGGCACCAGCTGTGGTAATTCTAGAGCCTCCTATTACACTGGCCGACATGTTCGATCCCATGGTGCCAGTTGGAATGGCTGGGCCACGCGTGCGGATGAACTCACTATGGCAGACCATCTGCTAGCCTGCGGTGTACAAACCTATTTGATGGGCAAAACCCATATGAAACCAGACCACGCCGGTATGGCGAGACTAGGTATAGAACCTCAATCTGAATTAGGCCGTTTTATTAGCAACGCCGGGTTTAGTAACGGTGAGCATGATGACGGATTACATACAGTAGGAGCGGCCGGCGGTTATGGCGGTGTAGAACCGGCTTATTTCGACTACTTAAGACGCCAAGGTTATGCAGCTTCTAATCCATGGGCACAATGGGCAAACGCCATGGCGGATGAGTCTGGTGTGCTGCGTAATGGCATGTTTTTAAAGCACTCCCATTTACCAGCGCGCATAGGCAAAGAACATTCTGAAACAGCCTATACCACTGATCGAGCCATTGAGATGATCAAGCAAATGGACGTATCAAGTTGGTGTTTACATGTGTCATACATTAAGCCTCACTGGCCCTTAGTCGCAACAGCGCCTTATCATCAAATGTACCGCGGTATGGATTTACCTAAAGCCAATAAAAGCGACTCAGAAAAACACAATGCGCATCCTTTGTACCAAGCTTTTATGCAGCAACCTCATAGTAAAACCTATGCCCAAGATGACTACAGAAATCATGCGTTACCGACGTACTATGGCTTAGTGAAAGAAATTGACGACAACCTAGGGCGATTATTTGCTAGCTTGGAAGAGCAAGGAGAAAGTGAGCACACGATGATTGTATTAACCTCAGACCATGGGGATTATTTTGGTGATCATTGGTTGGGAGAAAAAGATTTGTTCCATGATCCTGTGACGCGTGTGCCATTAATAATTATGGACCCTACTCGTGCTGCTGATGGAAGCCGTGGCACCCAGTGTGACGAGCTAACCTGTGCCATAGATCTAGTGCCTACGTTTGTAGAGTGGGCTGGTGGTGAGCCGCAGTGGCAGTGGTTAGAAGGGCAATCTTTATTACCAATATTACGCCAAAATCAGCCACTAGTATCATCAAATGCACGGTCTTATGTGGTGGCTGAGTGTGATTATTCGGCAATGAAATTTGCTGGGGAGTTAGGCCGTAATAGTTATAATGCCCGTATGACCATGTTGTTTGATGGGCGCTATAAATACATCCACTGTCTTGGGTTTAAACCTATGTTGTATGACTTACAAGAAGACCCACAAGAGCTGGTTGATTTTGGTATAGACAAAGAGTATTCAGTGGTTCGCAGCCAGTTAACGGAACAAATGATGGATTGGTCGGCTGGGTTAAAGAATAGAGTGACAGGAAGCGAATCTATGGCGCGCCAACGCATGGGAAAATCAGATGAGCAGGGAATTTTGATTGGTTATTGGCAACAAACTGATGTGCCTCTGCCCCTGCAATTGGAACCAGAGGTACAGGCTACCTAAGCGGAAATACTTACTACTTAAGAGCTTGCATCGCTCACACGCTTGCATCGCTCACACGCTTGCATCACTCACGCGTAAGGCACGCCAAGGGCTAAGTGCTCCCACACCAAAGACGGTAATAGCGATGGCAAGCCACCAACCGATAAATGGTATTGAGCTTATCAGTTCAGCGCACAGGGCTCCTAGGGTGGCAGTTAGCATGATCATTAATACAGAGTTTGGTAGTTCTCCGCGAGCGGCTAACCAAATTCTAGCGCCAATAAAATAGCTGCCCATCCAGTACCCTACGATGGTAACCGCAACAGTTACGGCGATGAGCAATATAGACACAGGAATACCAATAAAGGTAACTGCCGTCACAATGACGCCGCCACTTAATAAGGCCAAACCGATCAAACCATAACCTAAACTACTCCACACACCACTCCAAGCACGAGTATAGGCATTATGACTGGCATTATTAGCAATAATTACGATAATGCTGGTCACTAGAATAGCCACAAGTAACTCATAAAAAATACCTAAACCAAGGACGCCTAAATTTTTTCCAACGGGTTCGATGAATTCATTGCCGAGCATTTGATTGCTGGAACGGTAAATGATGCGGTCTGGGCTAATTACACTGGCTGGAATGTTGAAACGGGTACCGTGTTCCGCGTAGAGTATTAGATCACCTTTGATCTGTGCGCTAGGTCCAAAGGAAAGGTTGTCGGTAGCAAATGCAGCTGAACCGTTAACGAGGCTGTTAAGGATAATACTCTGGCCTGCAAATTGAATGTCGCCAGCAACCAAACCATCTATTGTTATAGAATCGCCAACACCTCGTAAATCGCCACCAATAGGGCTGCTAACAATGAGGCTTTGGCCGAAAATCAATACGTCTTGGGCGACGCTAGCATTAATAGACACACTGTCACCTACAGCATATACACCATTGCCTACGTCGGAGTTAATAGCTACATCTACGGCTAGAGCGTGAACACTACCTGACACCACTTGATTCAGGTCAACTGTTCTGGCCATTACAAAAGCGTTATCCACACCTCTGCTATTAATGGATACTTTGTCAGCAGTAGTAAATAAGTCATTACCCAACAAATCTGGACTGCCTTCTGCCATGGCCCAAGGCGATGCTAAGCTTATTAACAGTGCTCCCATGGTAAAGAAGTTGTATTTTTTAGCTAACATCATCATATGCTCCGCCTTAATAAGAAGGTTAATAGTAGAGTTAAGGTTTAATCATACTCCACTATAATGTGATTGCTAGTGGGGTTCTTTTAGTTGGCTAGATCTGGGTCAAGCATAGCAAACACTTCTTCTCGTTCGGATAATACTAAGAGTAAAGCTAAATCACCTTGTTGTAATTGCTTTAAAACTGCTTGGGCCCCTGCAGCTGGACCATCTGCTATAAGGAGTTGATGCGCCAACATGCCTTGTTGTTTGGCTTGTTTTTGGGTGAGTCTGATGGTGTCGCCGAGCTCTCGGCCACGTAAGTATTGTGGCAATTCGGCAGCCATTAAAACGTCGGGGCTAAGGGCTAAGGCGCATTTTGTGGCCTCTAAAATATCTTGGTCTGACCGATCTCCAGCATGGCTAATCATTAAAAAACGTCGTTTGGCTGGAATGCCGGCCAAAGCGTCTGTTACTGCAGAAATAGAATGAGGGTTATGGGCAAAATCTATAAATACACGTGCACCGTTGAGCAAAAATTCGTTGCAACGGCCGGGGTTATCTTTGGCGTCATTTTTAAAGCTACATAAGCCCTTTGCAATGGCATTATCATCAATGTTCATCGCTTTGGCTAAGCACAGTGCACCTAGGGAGTTACGAATATTGTAATCTGCTGCACCACCCATGGTTAAAGGAATATCCTTAACTTTAACGATAGTGTGTGCTCGCTTACCATCAAAATATACAAGGTTATCACCCTCTTGCCATGCGCAAGTGAGGCCATTGAATTTAGCCTCTGCAATGAGGTGGTGTTCTGCATCAAGAGAGAACCAGCATTTGGTGACTGGGGTTCGGCTGGCTTCATCCTCTACATAGCTGTCGTCAGCATTAAGTACTAAAATGCCACCGGCAGCTAAGGTACGGTGCACGGCAAATTTGGCAATAGCCAGTTCTTCCACGGTGTTAACGCCGTATTGACCAAGATGGTCTGCAGCCACGTTAGTGACTAAAGCTGCCCTAGCTCTGCGTAAGGGCAGGCCACGACGTAATATACCGCCTCTGGCTACTTCTAAAAAAGCCACATCTAAGCGTTTGTCCCTAAGTAACATACGCGCGCCACCTGGGCCGGAGTAGTCACCATAATCGAGTATGTCGTCACCCACGCGCACAAATTCAGTAGAGGTAATCCCCGCTGTTAGGCCAGCGGCCGTACCAATTGCTGAACATAGACGAGTGCTGGTAGTTTTGCCGTTAGTACCTGTGATTAAAGCGACGGGTACGTCATGTAAGTTGGCCCAGTTTACATCTTCAGGTTGTGGAAGGTTAAATACCGACCATGTTTCAGAACCAGTGCCGTGACCTAAAGATAGCTCGTCATCATCACACAGAACATCAATACCGTGGCTGTTAGCAGCGTTAATTAGGGCGATTAATTCGGGGTTGGATTCTCTATGCATCACATTTTTAAGGTCGTCAATCATGATGTCAAAGTTGTTGGATGTGGTGTTTAATAGTTGTGCAGCAGTAAAGTGCCAAGCCGTTTGGCAGGCAAACATGGCGCTATAAAGCTGGTCCATTGGAGACGACACAGCAAGATTTGCTCCACCATCAAAACGGCGATCAATTATTTTTTCATCCTGCCAACCTATGGCATCCAGCACACGTCTGGCCTGTTGATACCACACGGTAATCATTTGATCTAGGTGTTCGCTAGGGCACGAAATATCTAAATTTGCGCCCACATGACTCCATAATAATCCTGGGCCTGTAAGTCTTCGAAAATCGTCAAGGGTTAGGTCTTCACTTGCACTACAGCGAATATCTAAAGCCATTTCAATGGTACCTGCCGCTTCAGCCATAACTTAGTCGCCGTCTTCGTCGTTGTTGCGTGCCAGACGTACGCCGCGTTCATCGCGGATAAGAGTGTCGCCTTCACTGAGCAATTCTTCCATGCCTGTACCTTCATCGGTACCTTCATCCATGGATGGGTGAGTTTCAAGGTCGGATTGTTGTTCATTCTTTAGGTAGATGATTTGTTTCCAACAGCGGGTGATGTTATCGCCAAATACCATCACTAAATCGCCTTCTCTGGCCATATGTAATGCTGTATCTACCGCTTCTTGCTCTGACGCAATAACGCTAATGTTGCATGCGTCTACGCCGTGGTTAAGTAGCCCTTGTTGTAACATCATGGGCACTTCATCATGGCCTCGTTTACGGCGATTGTCATCGGCCTTACAAATGTAGTGATCAAAGTGGCCCGCTAAAATTTCTGCAGCTTGGTAGATGTCCTGATCACGGCGGTCTCCAGGTGCAGACATTACGGCAATACGGCGTCCCTTCACATCTAAACGGGTCACTAAATCTGCCATGGCGCGAAACGCTGCAGGATTGTGGGCATAGTCTAAAATAACTTTAAACGGATGTTCGTTAAATACGTTGGTACGGCCTGGGGCTTGGAAGAAATTGGTATCAAAAGTACGTAGGCCATGACGAATGTTATCTAAATCAACGTCAAAGCTATAAGCCATTGCTACAGCAAACATGGCATTTTGCACGTTATGCATGGCCTTGCCTTCCATTGTGGCTGGGATCAAGTGTGACCAAAGCACAGGAATATGGGTGCCGTTGTCATAAATTGCAATCATGTCGCCGTTCATGCCCTTTTCTAGCACTAACGCTCGTCCACCCGCACGAATGTGTTCTTTTACTAAGCTATGGTCTGAATTCATGGTGACGTAACAAATACGTTCTGCTCTGGCAAAATCAGCCATCCGTAAACAGTGGATGTCATCGGCGTTGAGCACAGCGGTGCCAGTGGCAGATTCCACCACTACACGTTTTACAACAGCTAGCTGTTCTACGGTATCGATACCACCTAAACCTAAGTGGTCTGCGGTCACATTAAGGCAGGCAGCTACATCAGAGTTTTGGTAACCCAGACCACTACGTAATAGTCCGCCGCGAGCAGTTTCCATTACCGCAAAGTCTACCGTAGGGTCACGCAATACAATTTGTGCAGAGGTTGGCCCCGTCATATCACCTTTTACACTTAACTTACCATCTACATACACGCCGTCTGTAGAAGTCATGCCTACTGTGTGGCCACTGGTTTTCATAATGTGGCCAAGCATACGTGAAGTGGTCGTTTTGCCGTTGGTGCCAGTGATGGCAGCAATGGGTATCTGAGTTAATGCACTAGGTGGGAATAACATGTCAATCACCTTGCCAGCCACATCCCTAGGGGTACCTTCGCTTGGTGCCACGTGCATACGGAAGCCTGGTGCAGCGTTAACTTCTACAATGGCGCCGCCAATTTCTTTGTAGGAGCGGCTAATATCATCTGTAAGAAAATCCACACCGCCTACATCAAGGCCCACAGCCATAATGGCCCTCACAGCCATATCGCGGTTGTCTGGGTGCACTACGTCGGTTAAGTCGATAGCCGTACCGCCGGTAGATAGGTTGGCAGTGTCGCGTAAATAAAAGAGTTCATCCTTGGGTAAAACGGTATCTTTGGTAACGTTACCTGCTTCCATTAGGCGAGTGGCTTGTTTGTCTAGCGTTAGCTGGGTGAGTACTTTTTCATGGCCAACGCCGCGACGGGGGTCGCTGTTTACAATGTCAATAAGTTGTTCAATAGAGAGTTTGCCATCACCCACCACATGGCCAGGTACGCGTTTTGCCACGGCAACTAGCTCGTTATTTACAACTAACATACGGTGGTCAAAGCCGGTGATAAAGCTTTCTACCAATACTGCACGGCTAGTGCCTTGCTCTTTAGCAAAATCGAATGCAGTGGTCACTTGTTCATCTGTGGTTAGGTTTATTGATACACCGCGGCCATGATTTGCATTAAGTGGTTTAAGTACTACCGGAAAACCCACAGATTTAGCTGCGCGAATAGCTGCCTGGGCACTGTAGATCATTCGTTGCTGGGGTACGGGCAAACCAAGTTTGTGTAATAAATTATGGGTATCTTCTTTGTCGCAAGATATCTCTACGGCAATGTGTTTAGTTTGGCTAGTAATAGTGGCTTGTATGCGTTGCTGATATTTACCTTGGCCAAATTGCACCAAACTATTATCATTAAGACGTATCCAAGGGATATTGCGGTCTTCGGCAGCTTTAACCAGTGAGCCGGTGCTAGGGCCAAAGTTGCGTTTCTGAGCACTTAAGATAAACTCGTTAACTTCATCTTTCCATTCAAATTCGGCGTCAAAGCGGTAGTCAGTTTGCTCTTGCAGCTCTTTAGGCAAAAGGTGCATTAATAAGCGTAATGCCAGCTGGCCAGCATCAAGGCCTACGTTGCGCTGTTTGTAGGCATACACCATATTGTATTGGCCTGGGGTGCCAGTAGATCGGGTACGACCAAAGCTTACTTCTGACCCAGCCATAGATTGTATTTCTAAGGCGCAGTGCTCCCAAACGTGGCCCAACCATGTACCTTCATCTTCTTTTAAACGCCGTAAAAACCCACCACTTTCCCGATATGAACAACCATGTTCGTCTAACCCGGGAAGCGATGCAACCAATGCAGCTATGAAGCGCTCACCTATTTTTGCTGAAGGCCACTGCTCAAGCACTCCAAGGTCTATAACGTGTCGAATAACTGGAAAACTGGCCCAAGTGCTGGGGCCAACGTATACATTGGTTGAGAGAATCTTCATGTGCAAATTTCCTTTTATTATAAGTTTTTTATTGCAGTTGTTTGTTTGGGGTTTGGCCTATTTTTGGCTAATGTCCGCAAGGCTACAAAAGCCGTGTTTGCCATCACTTGGCGGATAGGCATGGCGGTTTTTAAGATCGTAACGACAGCCCTCGCCGAGTACATCAAGTTTAAGGCCTAGCAGGCTTAATGCATCGTTACGGCCTGCTTGCCACATGGATGAATGAGTCATTGACCCAGCATCTACCACCGTTACGGTACCACTACCCACCACCTCTAAGACATCGTCAGGGCCAATAAATGCAGCGGTATCTTCATCTATGCCCAAACCAATTAAGAACGGATTGTAGGATGAGGCACTTAACAAACGCCCTAAACGATTACGCTGAGTAAAATGTTGGTCAATAATAACGGCGTTGGTTAAACCCATGCCTGGTGCAAGGCTAACCCCATTTCCAGAAGGTGCAGAGTTACCTCGGCCACCAGCCACCATGTGCTCAGACATAATAGACGCACCAGCAGAAGTACCTGCTACGGGTATGCCTGCTGCATTACGTCGGCGTATTTTTTGTGCCACTAAAGTGCCACCTAAAATGGTGGATAAGCGTAATTGATTGCCACCTGTCATGAAAATGCCTGTAGCACGGTCTAACATCTCGGCATATTCAGGGTTGTCGCAATCTTCACGACTAGTAATGGGTAAGAACTCAACTTTTCCTGCGCCTAAGCCACGGAAAATATTGTTGTAGTCGGGGCCGGTAGAGTCGAGCTGTGACGCTGTAGGTACCACCACGATGTCGGCGTTTGTTCCGCCGGATAATTCCACAAACTTCGTGTGGATGAGCATTTCTTTTTGACGATCTTCACCGCCACCAATAGGAATAATAAAACCGCGTTGGGTATGGTCTGAAACTGGTGCTGGGCACATATTTGTAAATGACTTCTATATTAACTAATGATTAAAAATAACAGCCTTATGATTGTTCATAAGTACCAAAAATTTGAGTTTTTCCATGGCGCTTATGCCAGCGGCCACGAGCCATAACATCACAAATGTTATAGTCTTTATCTAAAACTACCATATCTGCGTCTTTGCCTTGTTGCAACCTACCTTTGTGGGAAAGTTTTAATAAATCGGCCACGTTAGAGGTAAACGGAGAGAGTGCTTCGGTGATAGAGACATGAGGAACTTGAGAAGAATGAGGCACTTCGTGGTTTAATATTTCACGTAAAGCTTCGATTAAGGTGGAGGAATGGCCTACACCCATACGAGTTAGCTCTCCTTCTTCGTTAAAGTGAGGTAAGCAGCCGCCACCATCGGAGCTAATGGTTAGCTTGTCGGCAGGGTAGCCCCCATCTCTATAACGTAAAAAAGCCTCGGCAGCAGACCAACCTGGTGCACTATGTCCTTCAGGAAAAGCGGTTACATCCAACCTAACTCCTCTAAGAGTTAGTGGCAGAGCTTCATCAAAAAGAGTTTTGTTGCGGTTAATGTGGGTTGGATTAAATACCCGCGCTGGAATTTCTGAGGTGTCTAAGGCTTCTCGTACTAGCTCTAAGCCACGTTTACCATCGCCCATATGGATGTGTAGAATGCCAGCTTTTCCGGTCATCAGGCCTGCAACATGAGCTTCACTTGCTACTCGTAGAAATTCATCTAAGGTGGGTTGGCTTGAGCGGTGGTCGCTGATGGCTAATTCGCCTACACCTATTATAGGGTCTATAAATACGATGTCGCTACGTGCTGAGCCAGTGAGCGTGGTAAGAGGTAAGTGATAACCTCCCGTGTGGCACCAAGCAGACATGCCTTCTTCACGTAAGCCATAGGCTTGAGTAACGATGCTTTGGGTGTTGCGTGTTAAGTCATCTGTACCTAAAACACCGACCACACTGGTGACGCCAAATTGGGTGAATTGAGAAAGAAAGACTGGTGGTACACGGCTTGCTGGGCCGGTTTCGCCACCACCTCCAGTAATATGGGCATGGCCATCTATAAAGCCTGGCACTAAAGTGGCACCTGCTAAGTCGGTCACCTCTACATCTAATGCAGCATCCAATACAGGTAGGTGTGGGCCTATGTAAATAATTTTTTCTGCAGCCACTAATACATGACAAATGCCCATAGCTTCGGGGGCAAAAAGGTTGGCGTTGGTGATTAGTTTTAGCATGACTAGACCGAAATTTTAAGGATTGAACAATCGTTCAGATGAAGGTCTTGAACCTTAGCATGAACTGTTGTTTTTTATGCAACTTTTGTTGCTGTTAGTCGCTAATTGTAATTGCTGTCGCACTAGTTCTACATTTTGACGGTTGCTGGCTTTTTTTGCACCTGCGCTTACTGCATAATGATCCTTCACGATTTATAGTATTGTGCGACAGAGGATGGATAAGTGATTGCAAGCGACAAAACATTAGAACAAGAATTTATGCACTGGCAGTGTGTAAGCCGCCTTTTTGCGGCACGCCAAGCGGCTGGATTTCCGTTAGACGAGGCTAAGCCTTTAGTGTGTTACGGAGCAGAAGGCGATACTGGTGTTGAGCTAACTATTTTAATCTTAAAGCACCATCTGGATCATTTGATAGCTCAATATAAGCACAACTCTATTAAAGTGATAGATCCCATTGAACGATTTGAATGGGTAGTGAAACAGGTGTCTTCTGATTATTATAAAAAGGCAGATACCTTTCAATCTACCATGACTGCACTTTGCCCATCAGAAGCGCCATATGCACAGCGGTTGTTGGCAGAAGGAGAGTGCCGCATGGCATTTCGTGCGCGTGGTGAGGGCTATTTAGTGCCTGCTAAGGTAACTCAGTTATCGTCAGATGACCTTCGTGCGCAATTTACCCAAGTTCATAACTTCCACTTTAACCACAGGCAGCCACAGCCTAACGTGATTCTAGGTTTTGAACCAGACTGGGAAAACGCGTATAAGATTGCGCCTTAATCCACACAGGATTAAACCTACACTAAGTAATAATACGGGCCAGTTTAGGCCTGTATTGTAGGGTGTTGCGCCCTCCATCAAAGTCACCTCGCCGGTAAGCTGTGCCTGTTGGTATAAGGGAACGGTATGAGTGACTTCTCCAGCGGCATTGATCAACGCAGAAACCCCACTATTAGTTGCTCGGGCAACCGGTTTGCCGTTTTCTATGGCGCGCATTTGTGCCATTTGTAAGTGCTGCCATGGCGCTAATGAGCGTTCGAACCAAGTGTCGTTACTTACGGTAACAATCATTTGAGCCTGCGCCGCTTGCTGGGCCACCAGTTGTGGGTAAGCAATTTCGTAACAAATATTGCCAGCGATGGCTATGTTTTGGGTTAGTAGGCCTTGCTTATGTAGTGGTAATTTAAAGGCTGACATAGGCAAATTAAAGAAGTCTATTGCTCCTCTGAGCCAGGATTCTAGTGGTATATACTCACCAAACGGCACTAAACGCTGTTTATAATACTCTCCGTTTTCTGCACCAAAAGCTACTAATCCGTTGTAATAGTTTGCTTCTGTTACTGCATTTTCTCGTATTACTGTACCACTTATTATTTGTGTATTTTGTTCTTTAGCAAGAGCTTTAAGAGGTTCGAATGCTGGCGCTATATTATCCCAATAGGTAGCAATGGCTGTTTCTGGCCAAATGATTAAGTCACTTTCTAAATGAAGATAAGACTGTTTAAAGTAATACTTTAATGTGGGGGCTAGGGATTGTGGGGACCACTTTTTTTCTAAGCTTACATCAGCTTGTAATAAGGTAACTTTGATGGGGCCTTGTGGGCTAGGTTGAGTCCAAGAGATAGCGCCCAGGCCTTGCCCTGCAAGCCATAACCCTGTGAGCAAGGTCAAGCGTAAAGGTAGTTTAGCTTGCGAGCCAAAGGCTAATAAGGCGCTGGCCAATAGCAATAGCGTAACACCATGCACTCCTAAGATGGGAGCGTAGTTCTCTATATAGGTGCCTAAGCCAGCATAACCTAAGTACAGCCATGGAAAGCCTGTAAGTAACCAGCCTCGAAGTAAGTCTAGGCTAATCCAAAGGCCTATAAATAATAAAGTAGGGTATTGGTGATGTGGTTTAAAGCGATAAAATAGGCCGGCAAAAAGTGCGTAAAACAGGGCTAAGCCACCACAAAACAAAAATGTGAGAACCGTGGCTATTAGCCAGTGAGTATTGCCATGGTCAACCATGCTTACAAACACCCAGCTTACACCTACGCCAAAATACCCTAAGCCATAGGCAAGGCCCGTATAGATGGCTTGTTTGGTGTGCTTGCTTTGATTGAGGCTGAACCAAAATAGCACCACACTTAGCAGTGCTAAAGGCCATAAATTGATGGGCGCAAGGGCAAGTGGGGCCAGGGCGCCGGCAACTATAGCAACTAGACTGGTGGCTAAGTTAGTTTTTAAGTAATGGCTCATTAGCGTCGGTGCTAATAGGGTTTACTTGCATAAGGCGAATGCGGCGGTTATCTGCAGCCAAAATGAGGAAATTAAGCTCACCTACTTGAATATGCTCATCTTTGGCCGGCAAATGACCAAATTGTTGAGTAATAATGCCGCCAATAGTGTCGAATTCTGTTTCGTCGTAATAAGTGCCAAAGTGTTCGTTAAAATCATCAATGGTGGTGAGGGCTTTAACTAAGAAACCGTTATCTGCGAAAGGTCGAATGTTACCATCGTCTTCTTCAGCATCGGTTTCATCTTCAATTTCGCCAACGATTTGTTCTAATACGTCTTCGATGGTGACAAGGCCAGCAACACCGCCATACTCATCTAGCACAATGGCCATATGATAACGGTTGGTGCGAAATTCGTTGAGTAAAACAGAAAGGCGTTTGCTCTCGGGCACAAAAATAGGCTTACGCAGCATGGCGTTAAGGTCAAAATCGTCCATTTGCTTAGCAAACGCTAGGGGCAATAAATCTTTGGCTAATAAAATGCCTAACACGTCATCTGGAGACTCACCAATAACAGGGAAACGTGAATGTGACGTTTCAGTAATGGTTTGCATGAACTCAGTGGTGGTTTGATCGGCTTTTACAACGGCCATCTGAGGGCGAGGAACCATAATGTCACGCACTTGCATGTGTGACATTTGTAAGGCGCCTTCGATGGTGTCCAGAACTTCGCGGTCGAGTATTTGGTCTTCTTCAGCTTGGCGGATTCGTTCTAGCAGTTCTTCTTTGGTGCTTGGCCTGTCACTGAGGAAAAAAGAAAGTCTATCCAGCCAGGAGCGTTTATCCTGACTGTTGGTCGACGCGTCGTCGTTCATGAGGGTTGTGTATTCCTAAAAAGTTAATGAAAGCAGTTTATACCCTTAGTCGCTATTATTAGCAACATAAGGGTTGGTGATGTTAAGTGTGGCCAATAGTTGCACCTCAAGGGTTTCCATAGCTTCGGCTTCGTCATCTTCAATATGATCGAAGCCCTGTAAGTGCAAGGTGCCATGAATCACTAAGTGGGCCCAATGGTCTATAACGTTTTTGTGTTGTTGCGTGGCTTCTTGGGCTACTAATTGAGCATTAACCACAAGGTCACCCAAATAATTCACATCACCTAACTCGGCGGCCATTTCTGCAGCGAGTTCAGGGTCATCAAACTCGGGTTGTTCAAAAGGAAAAGACAATACATTGGTAGGTTTGTCTTTGCCTCTATACTGTAGGTTTAGTTCATTGCTTTCTTCATCATCAACAATGCGAATGGTGATTTCTGCTTCAGAATCTGCTATTCGTAGTGCAAGTTGTGCCCATTGCTCTAGCTGAGCTAATGTTGGTAATTCTTTGCTTGCGCTGACAATTTGTAAATCTACTATCATGATTTTTTGTTTTCAAAAGCGTGATATGCATCTACAATGCGCTGCACCAGTTGGTGACGAACAATATCGCCAGACAGAAAATGGGTAAAACCAATATCCTTTACACCATCTAATACTTCTATGGCATGTTTAAGGCCGGAGGGTGTGCCTTTTGGTAAATCAATTTGCGTAACGTCACCCGTAATAACAGCGGTAGAGCCAAATCCAAGGCGAGTGAGGAACATTTTCATTTGCTCGCGGGTGGTGTTTTGGCTTTCATCCAATATCACAAAGCTGTCATTTAATGTTCTGCCACGCATGTAAGCTAAAGGCGCAATTTCTATAATGTTTTTTTCTATCAAGCGTATTACAGTCTCATAACCAAGCATTTCATAAAGCGCGTCATAAAGTGGACGTAAGTATGGATCTATTTTTTGCGCTAAGTCACCCGGTAAAAAGCCAAGTTTTTCACCGGCTTCTACGGCTGGGCGTACTAACAATATACGGCTCACTTCTTCACGTTCAAGGGCTTCCACTGCACACGCTACGGCAAGGTAGGTTTTGCCTGTGCCTGCAGGCCCAATACCAAAATTTATGTCATATTTACGGATGTCGCGAATGTAACTTTGCTGGGTTTCACCACGAGGCTTAATGGTGATCCGTTTGGTACGAACGCTAAGCCCAGTATCTTGTGGTTGGTTAGCTTTTGGGGCTAATGCACTAGAGCTAGAATTAGAGCTGGAATTTACGCTTTTTTCAGTCATGGTGTGTAGGGCTTCCACTAAGGCGAGATGTACCATTTCTGGAGTCACTTCGCTATTCTGTTGGGCTTCACGATAGAGTTGTTGTAATACGTTTTCACCGGCAATGCAGGCGGCAACTGTACCCTCTAAATGAAAGTGATTGCCGCGGTTACTAATGCTCAGCTTCAGGCGCTGTTCAATAATACGTAGATTGCCATCCAACTGGCCCTGCAGACTGGCAAGGTGTTGAGGGTTATCTGGTAATAAGCTAAAAATAGAGCCGCTGATAGTAGCGGCATTAGCGGCAGATTTTTTTGAGCTATTGTTAGCGTTAGTCATGCTAGCTATGACCGAGCAATGGGGCCGACAGGTGCCATGCCGTCTAATTCAGAGTCCACAAGGTTACCTCGTAAAGAGTGAGGGAAAGCTTCCAAAATATGGATTTGGGCAAACTTGCCTATTAGGTCTGCATTGTTGCTAGCAAAGTTAACCGAGCGGTTATTTTCTGAACGACCGGTAAGTTTACCTGGGTCCTTCTTAGAGTAACCGTTCACTAATACACGCTGCAGGCTTCCCACCATGGCTTTACTAATATCGAAAGACTGGCTGTCAATACGACGCTGTAACAAGGTTAAGCGTTGCTTTTTAGTGGTGTCATCAGTGTTGTCTGGTATATCTGTTGCCGGAGTACCAGGGCGTTTGCTGTATATAAAGCTGAAGGATAAATCAAAACCGATGTCGGCAATTAAATCCATGGTGGCTTCAAAATCTGCGTCGGATTCACCAGGGAAACCAATAATGAAGTCTGACGAAAAGCTAATATCTGGACGCTGCTTACGGATGCGGCGCATCTTAGATTTGTATTCTAGCGCTGTATGGCCGCGTTTCATGGCCATTAATATTTTGTCGGATCCAGACTGCACAGGTAAGTGTAAGTGGCTAACTAGCTCTGGTATTTGACCAAAAGCGTCTACGAGGCTGTCGGTAAATTCAACAGGGTGGCTGGTAGTAAAGCGAATACGGTCGATACCATCTACGTTGGCTACTAAGGCAATCACCTCGGCTAAATCTACGGTGTCGCCGTGGTCAGTTTCACCTTGATAGGCGTTCACGTTCTGGCCTAACAAGTTTACTTCGCGTACGCCTTGCTCTGCTAACTGCTCTATTTCTAGTAATACAGACGCTAATGGGCGGCTTACTTCTTCACCACGGGTGTACGGTACTACGCAAAATGAGCAATATTTTGAACAGCCTTCCATGATGGAAACAAAGGCTGAAGCGCCCTCAACCTTGGGTGCTGGCAAGTTGTCGAACTTTTCTATTTCAGGAAAGCTGATGTCGACTAGGCCTTTGGCTCCAGCGTCGGTTGCGTCGATCATGTCTGGCAAACGGTGTAATGTTTGAGGGCCAAAGATCATGTCTACAAATGGCGCGCGTTTGGAGATAGCTTCTCCTTCTTGGCTAGCCACACAGCCGCCAACACCTATTTTAATGTTTGGGTTGGTTTCTTTTAGTTTGCGCCAGCGGCCTAGCTGATGGTAAACCTTGTCTTGAGCTTTTTCTCGAATAGAGCAAGTATTAAGCAATAATACGTCGGCATCTGCTTCGCTGTGAGTGATTTCCATGCCATGGCTATCGCCCAATAAGTCGGCCATACGTGAAGAATCATATTCATTCATCTGGCAACCGTGGGTTTTAATAAATAGCTTTTTTGTCATGTGGCACACCTGAATTAATTGAGGGCGTATTATACATTTAAGCCAGCTGTTAAACCTAGCTTCAAAACGCTGTTTTTGGTACTAATAGCGGTTAATGGATACTAATAGATGCTAACCTAGGTGATTAGGCATGGTAATGTCAGTTAACGACCATAAAATCCAAAAAATCACCAGCAGAGACAAACAAGGTATGAGTGAAGTAGACGCAGGCGTAGATGATGAATTCAAACTAGATGCTCGTTTGCGGTCAGACTGTGAGTTTGTAGCCAATTTAGGTTTATGCACTTTACTATTAATGAACAACGCCAGTGTACCGTGGTTTATTTTGGTGCCAAACGTTGTGGGCGCCACAGAACTAACCAGCTTGCCCGTGCTTCAGCAGCAACAAGTGCTTAATGAGATAAACCAAGTAGCCGACATGGTGACCAGTCTCTACATACCTCATAAGCTTAATATCGGAGCCTTGGGTAATGTAGTTAGTCAGTTGCATATACACGTGATAGGCCGTTTCACTCACGATGTTGCGTGGCCCAACCCAGTGTGGGGGCAGTTGGCGCCAAATGTTTATGGTGACGCCGAACTACTGTCACAATTAGCCCAGGTTAGAGCGCATTTAGCGGCCTAATCTGAAAGGTTGATAGGCTGTTCCGATACCACAATATTGTCTTCTATACGTACGCCACCTAAAGGCCTTAATTGATCTATGGTGGTGTTATTTAGTAAGTGGCCAAAGCCGTTATCGCGCCATTTTTGTAATAAGCTATCAATCACATACAGCCCAGGTTCTATGGTTACCACCATGTTTTTTTCTAGGATTCGAGTACACCGTAAAAACGGGTGATGGGCTGGTGGTTGTTGCATAGTGCCTAGTTTATCCTGTTGCCAACCACCAATATCATGCACCTGTAGGCCTAACAAATGGCCTAATCCGTGGGGGTAAAAGGCACTGCTGATGCGACTTCCTTCAAGCTCGTCTCTGGAACCTTCCACCAAGTTAAACTCTTCAAGTAAATCCAATATTAAATGATGCATATGATAGTGAAGATCGGAAAACTTCACATCGGGTTTAGCCTGTTCGCATACATTAAGCTGAGCTTTAGTCATGGCGTTGATTAAGTCTTGATAAAGCTCGCTACCACGGCTATGACAGCGGGTAATGTCAGAGGCATAGCCGTGGCATTGGGCGCCAGCATCAATCAAAAAGCTTTGTGCTTGGCTCATTTTTTGGGCCGTGTAGTCGTAGTGCTGGTAGTGTAAAACAGCGCTATGGCCACCAAACCCAATAATATTACGGTAGGGCATTTGGGTTTGATCTTGCTGTACTGCGGCAAGATAGGCCAGTTGTGTTTCAAACTCGCTTTTGCCAGCCATAAAAGCCTGTTTAGCGGCTTCGTGGCCAGTGAGTGCAATAACGTTGGCTTGTTTTAAGCACGCAATTTCATACTCACTTTTTATGGCTCTTTCATAATGTAAGTGGTGTATTAAGCCTGGTGGATTTATGTTGTTGATGCCTAATTCTGTGGCAATCTGGGCGTCTTCCCCTATCCATGCTCTATGGTTGCTTGAGGCCTGGTGTCGCAACAATTCGCTCTTTACGTGAGCTAAATCTGAACACAGATGAATGTCGAAATGTTCACACCAAAACCCTTGCGGTGGCTGCGGTGGCACATGCCAAAAATCATCGGCCAAATGATAAAAAAGTACTGGCTTTTGGCCCGTTTGAATAAGCAAGTAACAGTGAGGGCTTTGGGTTAAGGGTAGCCACCAAACAAAATGTGGGTTGGCCTTAAACGGGGTATGGTAATCGTCTAGAAAGTGCAATTTCGGGGCACCACTGTGGATCAATATGCTGTCACACTGCTCTGCATGCATTGCTTTTTCTGCAATCCCAAGCACACGTTCTAGGTGACTGGGATATAAGGTGGCTAATTGAGTGAGCATAAAGGGTGATCCAAGTAATACAGTGTGAGCTTATTATGGTGATCTTAAAGGGAGTAAGCAAGGCTTTAGGATAGGCCTGTTTGTTGCTTTATATGATTGTTTTAATTGATTATTTTATATTACTGATATAGTTATTCAATTTCTAACTAGGCCTGTTTCATAATTTCGATTGCGGCATTAAAACCCTAAGGCGTAAAGTAGGCTGGTCTTAATGACATTATTTTGTATGTAACCTCCTAGGAAATAATAATGAAAAAAACACTACTCGCACTTAGCCTTGGGCTAGGATTGGCGGTATCAGGGGCGGCGCAGGCCAAAACCTTGGTATTTTGCTCCGAGGGCAGCCCAGAGGGCTTTAACCCTTCTCTTTATTCGGCAGGCACCACCTTTGATGCTTCTTCACAAACTATATTCAACCGTCTAGTGCAGTTTGAGGCGGGCTCAACTAAGGTTGTACCTGGTCTGGCTGAATCTTGGACAGCGTCTGCAGATGGCTTGGAATATACCTTTAAGTTGCGTAAAGGTGTTAAGTATCACACTACCAACGATTTCACCCCCACTCGTGATTTTAATGCTGATGACATTCTGTTCACGTTTAACCGTATGTGGAAAGAAGATCACCCTTACCATGATGTTTCTGGTGGTGACTACAAGTACTTTGGTTGGATGAGTATGGGCGACCTGCTTAAATCTATTGAAAAAGTAGATGACTACACCGTTAAGTTCACTTTGAACTACGCTGAAGCACCATTTGTGTCCAACATGGCGATGGACTTTGCGTCTGTAATGTCTGCTGAATATGGTGATGTTCTTGCCGCATCTGGCAATAAAGAAGACATCGATCATAAGCCTGTAGGAACTGGCCCATTCGTATTTAAGTCTTACCAAAAAGACGCCATGATCCGTTATACGGCCCATGACGATTATTGGGGTGGCCGTTCTAATATTGATAAGTTGGTATTTGCGATCACTACTGATGCTAATGTTCGCTACCAAAAAATGAAAGCTGGCGAATGCCATGTGATGCCTTATCCGAACCCTGCCGATGTGGCAGCAATGGAAAAGGATCCAGACATCAACCTAATGCGCCAAGAAGGTTTGAACGTAGGCTATTTAGCGTTCAACACAGAAAAGCCTCCATTTGATCAAAAGATTGTCCGTCAAGCATTGAACATGGCGATTGATAAGCAATCTATCTTGGATGTGGTCTTTAAGGGTGCAGGCACTGTTGCTAAGAACCCAATTCCACCTACCATTTGGTCTTACAATGATGACGTGAAAGACTACGACTACAACCCAGAAAAAGCCAAAGCGATGTTGGTAGAAGCTGGTGTGGTAGGTTTGAAGACTAACATCTGGGCTATGCCAGTACAGCGTCCTTACAATCCTAATGCTCGTCGTATGGCAGAGTTGATCCAGGCCGATTGGGCTAAGGTAGGCGTAGAAGCTGAGATTGTTACCTTCGAATGGGGCGAGTACTTGAAGCGTTCTAAAAACGGCGAACACGACACTGTATTACTAGGTTGGACCGGTGATAATGGTGACCCAGACAACTTTATGTATGTGTTGTTAGGTTGTGATGCAGCTAAAAGTGGTGGTAACCGAGCACGCTGGTGTAATGAAGAGTTTGACAGTACTTTACGTCAAGCTAAAAAAATCACCGACCAAGCTGAGCGTACTGCATTGTATGAAAAAGCACAGGTTATCTTCAAAGAAGAAGCGCCTTGGGTAACTATTGCTCATTCCGTAGTGTTTAAGCCAGTACGTAAAGAGGTGACTGGTTTTAAGGTTCATCCTTTAGGTAGCCACATTTTCTACGATGGTGTAGATATTAAATAGCCTACCAATAGCGCTCATTGTGAGTTGCTAGACCCAATGGCTGCGTTGGCCCAAAACCTTCGCAGCCATTTAGCCTATCTTCTTTTTTTTGGTATAGCGCCAATCCCCTATCTTTGAGTTGTGTTTATGTTTAAGTTTTTATTCAAACGACTGCTAGTGCTAGTGCCTGTGTTTTTTGGTGTGACTTTAGTAGCCTTTGGTTTTATTAGAGCCCTGCCTGGCGACCCTGTAGAGGTACTGGCTGGTGAGCGAGGGGTGTCGCCAGAGCGGCATGCCGAATTGATGGCAAAATTAGGTTTGGATCAACCCCTTTGGCAACAATATCTTTCCTACGTGGGTGACGTGTTACAAGGGGATCTAGGCACTTCATTAATCACTAACCGGCCTGTAGCAGAGGAGTTTTTTGAGCTATTTCCTGCCACTGCAGAATTGGCTATTTGCGCCATTTTATTTGCCGTTATTTTAGGCATCCCTGCAGGTATTGTAGCCGCTGTTAAGCGGGGCACTTGGATAGACCAAGGCATTATGAGTATTTCCTTAGCCGGTTATTCAATGCCAATATTTTGGTGGGGGTTGTTACTTATTATATTGTTTTCTAACACTTTAAACCTTACGCCTGTTTCGGGGAGGTTATCGTTTTTGTTTGAGGTAGAGCCTGTTACTGGCTTTATGCTGATAGATAGCCTGCTTAGTGATGAAAAAGGCGCTTTTAAATCTGCCTTGCACCATTTGGTGTTGCCCGCCATAGTTCTGGGCACTATTCCTTTAGCCGTGATTGCACGCCAAACCCGGTCTGCCATGTTAGAAGTGCTAAGTGAAGACTATGTACGTACCGCCAAGGCCAAGGGGCTTTCCCCTATCCGTGTTATTGCCATACACGCATTACGTAATGCCATGATTACTGTGATCACGGTAATTGGTTTACAAGTAGCGGTGTTGCTTGGGGGGGCCATTCTTACAGAAACCATATTCGGTTGGCCCGGTATAGGTAAGTGGATCATTTTTTCTGTATTTAGCCGCGATTATTTTGCCGTACAAGGTGGGCTACTACTCATTGCAGGGTGTGTGATGCTGGTTAACCTCACTGTCGACCTGCTTTATGGCCTCATTAATCCTCGTATTTTGCACTGAGAATTAGAACAATGACTCCCTTAACAACAACGACTTCTTATTCTGTGCGCAGCCAGCAGTGGCGTGAATTTTGGTTTTACTTTAGTGTCAATAAAACTGCTGTAGCTGGTTTGGTGTTTCTGGTTGGTGTAGTTCTAATGGCTATATTGGCTGATGTGATTAGCCCTCATTTGCCTACCGAGCAATACCGTGAATTTGCCGAAATTCCCCCAGCGTGGATGGAAGGTGGGCAGATGCGTTTCTTTTTAGGCACAGACTATGCTGGCAGAGATATGCTGTCTCGTATTATTCATGGTGCTCGTTTGTCCCTTATTGCCGGTTGTATCGTGGTGCTAATGTCGGCCTCTATCGGTGTTTTATTGGGGTTAGTGGCAGGCTTTAGAGGCGGTTGGGTAGAAACCATTATCATGCGCATTATGGACACGATTATGGCAGTGCCTGGTTTGTTAATGGCCTTAGTGCTGGTGGCTGTGTTGGGCCCAGGGTTACTTAATGCCATGGTAGCTATTGCCATTACCTATACGCCTTCTTTTGTACGTTTAACCCGTGCATCTACCATGACAGAACTTAATAAAGATTACGTTACTGCCAGTAAAGTGGCAGGTGCTGGGCCAATGCGGTTAATGTTTATTAGTATATTGCCCAACTGTATGGCGCCTTTAATAGTGCAGGGCACATTGAGCTTTTCCACCGCTATTTTAGACACTGCAGCGTTGGGTTTTTTAGGCATGGGTGCACAGGCGCCATTACCAGAGTGGGGCACCTTAATTGCAGAAAACCGAGACCTTATGTTAAGTGCGCCATGGACGGTTACCTTTCCTGGTATCGCCATTTTACTGGCGGTGTTAGCAATCAATTTAATGGGTGATGGTTTGCGCGACGCCCTAGATCCTAAGTTGAAGAGGTCTTAACCATGGCTTTGTTAGAAATCACCAACTTAACGGTAGAATTTGCTACTGCCCATGGGTCATTAAAGGCCGTGGATCAAGTGAGCTTAAGTTTAGAGGCTGGAGACATCGTAGCCATAGTAGGCGAATCTGGCTCTGGAAAATCGGTGGCCATGCTGGCCCTTATGGGGTTATTACCATGGACTGCCACCATCACTGCAGATCAAATGAGCTTCGATGGTAAGGACTTACTTACCATGAATGCCAAGCAGCGAAGAGCTATTATTGGCAAAGACATCAGTATGATCTTTCAAGAACCCATGACCAGCCTCAATCCTTGTTTTAGTGTGGAATACCAGATTAGCGAAGTACTAGCTCAGCATTTTGGTGGTAACCGCCGTAGTCATAAAGCTAAGGTAATAGAACTGCTGGAAAAAGTGGGTATTCCTGCCCCAGAAACACGGCTTAAAGCCTACCCTCATCAGCTTTCTGGTGGCATGAGCCAGCGGGTGATGATTGCCATGATGATTGCCTGCGAGCCTAAGTTATTGATTGCCGACGAACCCACCACAGCGTTAGATGTAACCATACAAGCTCAGATTCTAGAGCTGCTAGTAGAGCTACAAGAAGCAAATGGCATGGCCTTGGTGCTTATTACGCACGACATGGCCGTAGTTGCAGAAACTGCAGACCGAGTGGTAGTGCAGTACGCTGGCCAACAAGTAGAGCAGCGGCCGGTAGCTGAGTTATTCAATAACCCTCGTCATCCTTATACCCAAGCGCTACTTAGTGCACTGCCAGAATACGCCAAAGGCAAAACCCTTAATGCTATTCCAGGTGTGGTTCCTGGTCAGTTAGACCGCCCAGTAGGTTGCCTATTTAGCCCAAGGTGCGAACATGCCACTGATCTGTGTCTCTCGCAACCAGCACCAAGAATAGAAGGTGTGTTGTGTCATTATCCGTTACCGATAAACACCGCTGCTGTTATCCACACGGAGGCAGTATCATGAGCCAGCAAGCTTTAATTCAAGCACGAGACCTGCACAAGTACTACAGTGTAAAAACAGGTCTGTTTCAGGCCAATCAAAGTTTACAAGCACTGTCTGGTGCAAGTTTTGATCTCTATGCTGGGCAAACTTTAGCTGTGGTAGGTGAGTCTGGTTGTGGTAAATCTACTCTGGCCCGTTTGCTCACTCTTATAGAGCAACCCACCGCTGGAAAGCTCAGTTTGGATGGCATCGATTTAGCCAACGCCAATAAAAAAGATGTGGCGAAACAATTACGCCAAACTGTACAAATGGTGTTTCAAGATCCTTTTGGCTCGTTAAATCCACGACAAAAAGTGGGCGATATTTTACAAGAACCCCTCATCATCAATACCAACTTAAATGTCGACCAAAGGCGCCAACAAGTATTAGCTATGATGCAGCGAGTAGGTTTGCGAGACGAACACATTCATCGTTACCCACACATGTTTTCGGGTG
>JAWUYU010000004.1:0-21322 GCA_034110645.1 Pseudomonadales bacterium | reverse complement strand
TCGACCTCTAAAGGTGAATGTCGAAGACCGGGTGATTCAATTGTTAGCACCCAATCGTTTTGTGCAAGACTGGGTTAGAGATAAGTACTTTTCTAGAATACGTGAATTGGTGGCAGATTACGCCACAGATGCAACACAGGGCGTGGAGTTAATTGTAGGCACCTCTTCTGGTCACTCTGCACAAAAAGTGACCCACCAAGCTACTGAGCGGCCACGTATTATCACGTCACCCACTTTTATGGCCAACACTTCTCCGGTGGCAGGTCATGCGCCACAAAGGCAAGATCGTACAGTTATACATCCACAGCTTGCGTTAGGCTCTGGACCGGAGCGTGTGGTTCAGGTTGAAGGTTCGGTTAGGCATCAAAGTTATTTGAATAGAGCGTTTACTTTTTCTAGCTTTGTTCAAGGTAAGTCTAACCAATTGGCCCTAGCGGCCGCTAAGCAAGTAGCAGAAAACCCTGGTAGCTCTTATAACCCTCTATTTATATATGGTGGTGTTGGTTTAGGCAAGACTCACTTAATGCATGCAGTAGGTGCGGCGTTAATAGAGCGCAACCCCAATGCAAAAGTGGTTTATTTACACTCCGAGCGTTTTGTAGCTGATATGGTTAAGGCGCTACAGCTGAACGCCATTAACGAATTTAAGCGCTTTTATCGCTCAGTTGATGCTTTGTTGATAGACGACATACAATTTTTTGCAGGTAAGGAGCGTTCACAAGAAGAATTCTTCCACACCTTCAATGCGCTCTTAGAGAGTGGGCAGCAGATGATCTTAACCTGTGACCGCTATCCTAAAGAAATAGCTGGATTGGAAGACCGCCTGAAGTCGCGTTTTGGTTGGGGATTAACTGTAGCGGTAGAACCTCCTGAGTTAGAGACACGGGTGGCGATCTTGCTGAAAAAGGCAGATGAAGGAAATATTGCGTTACCAGAAGATGCGGCTTTCTTTCTTGCTAAAAAAATCCGCTCAAATGTGCGTGAGCTAGAAGGCGCATTAAAGCGCGTGGTTGCGAACTCTCATTTTACTGGTGAGGCTATTTCCACTCCCTTTATACAAGAGTCTCTGCGGGACTTGTTGGCACTACAGGACCGTCAGGTCAGTATTGATAACATCCAAAAGACTGTAGCTAGCTACTATAAAATTAAAATTGCCGACCTTTTGTCTAAACGCCGCTCACGATCTGTGGCTCGACCACGACAGTTGGCTATGGCGTTGGCCAAAGAGCTGACAAACCATAGCTTACCAGAAATAGGTAATGCTTTTGGTGGGCGTGACCATACTACGGTGTTACACGCGTGCCGAAAAATAAAAGAATTACGTGAAGCAGATCGTGACATTCACGATGATTATGATAACTTGTACCGCTCATTAACTGTCTAAGCCGATAGTTCGCCAAGGCAAGCTAGCCAGGCCAAGATAAACCGTTAACAGGATTGTAGTATGAAATTTACCATCAGCCGAGAAGCCTTCTTAAAGCCCCTAGTATTAGTTGCTGGAGTTGTTGAGAGGCGCCAAACCTTACCCGTGCTGGCCAATATATTGGTCGTAGTGGAGGGTGATCAACTTACTCTTACTGGTACTGACTTGGAGGTAGAGTTAGTGGGGCGAGTGAGTTTAGATCAGGATGGTGAAGATGGTGGAGTGACTATTCCGGCGCGGAAATTAATGGATATTTGTAAGTCATTACCTGATCACGCTATGATCGAAGTGTCGCAAAATGAAGAGCATGTTTTGGTGCGCTCCGCGCGCAGTAAATTCAAGTTATCCACACTGCCTGCGACAGACTTTCCAAACGTAGAAGATAGCCCTGAGTCGTTTGAATTTGAGGTGCCACAAATGGCCCTCAAACAACTGGTTGATCAAACTGGTTTTGCTATGGCTCAGCAAGATGTACGTTATTATCTAAACGGCATGTTGTTTGAAATTAAAGACAGCCACTTACGAGCTGTAGCCACCGATGGCCACCGCTTGGCCACTAGTTATATGCCTGTGGCATTGCCAGACCAAGCTGCACAGCAGTTGATCGTGCCACGCAAGGGTGTTTTAGAACTGGCACGCTTAATGACAGAGCAAGATTCTACGGTTCGGTTGGTTATTGGTGCCAGCCATATTCGGGCATTTACTAGTGAATTCATCTTCACGTCTAAGCTTGTTGATGGTAAGTTTCCAGATTATGAGCGCGTATTGCCACGTAATGGCGACAAGATTGTACTTGTTGACCGTTTGGCTATGCGTGGCGTACTAAGTCGTGCAGCGATACTATCGAACGAAAAATACCGTGGTGTACGCATGACTGTGAGTGATACCAACTTACAAGTTGTGGCTAACAACCCAGAGCAAGAAGAGGCCGAAGAAAGCCTTATGGTGGATTACAATGGTGCTCAAATCGAAATTGGTTTCAATGTGGGCTACGTGCTTGATGTGCTCAATGTGTTGCATAGCGATCAAGTTAAAATCACCTTAAGTGACTCCAATTCTAGTGCGCTATTGTCTGAAGGTGGTAGTGGTGCAGCTCAGTATGTCATCATGCCTATGCGCCTGTAATTGAGCTTGAGAATTAGCCTATTTTTCGTTCGCCGGTCCTGCTGGTGAATGTTTTTTATGCACATCTTATTAAAGATGTTATCCACAGGTGTTATGACTTATGTCTGTTCAGCAACTGAGCATTCAGCGCTTGCGTAACCTGCATCAAGTTGACCTTCAATTTGATGCAGGTATTAATTTACTTTATGGGCGTAATGCCAGTGGTAAAACTAGCGTATTAGAGGCCATTCACATGCTTGCGTTGGGCCGCTCTTTTCGCAGTTTAAAATTAGCCTCTGTTATCGCTCAAGGTCACACCGACTGCTTGTTATTTGCCAAGGTTAAAAATCCACAAGGCGTTACCGATTCCTTAGGCATGAACCGCCGTTTGGATGGCGACCATAGCGTGCGTCTTAATGGTGAAAACCTGTCCTCCATTGCAGAGCTTGCTAGCCTATTGCCCGTTCAGTTAATCGACCCTAACAGTGCTGGGCTGATTGAGGCGGGTCCAAGCGTTCGCAGGCAGTATTTAGACTGGGGGGTGTACCATCACAACCCGAGTTTTTTTGGCCTGTGGAAGCAGGCACAGAGGTTACTAAAACAACGTAACAGCGCGTTGAAATGTGGTACAATGAGCGCATCTGTAAGAGCTAGTTTCGATCCGGGCTTGGTTGAGGTTGCTGAGCAGCTAAATAGCCTTAGAGCGGCTTATTTGAAGCTCCTTGAGCCGGTATTCTTCGAGCTGCTGTCTGGGTTGGTAGATTTGCCAGATTTAAAGCTGGGGTATTATTCGGGCTGGTCTGCCAATCGTGATTATGGAGACATTCTGGAAGAGACCTTGGCGCGTGATTTACAGCTTGGGTATACCCAGCGCGGGCCTCAGCGTGCAGACGTGAAGTTAACTTTACATAGTGTCAATGCTGTTGAACGCTTGTCTCGCGGTCAGCAAAAGCTCGTTGTCGTTGCGCTGAAGCTTGCCCAAGGAAAATTGTTAAGTGAGGTTGAAGGCCGCAAGTGTGTATTCTTAGTTGATGACTTGGCGGCTGAACTGGATTGGTCGCATAGACGAGAAATATGCCAGCAGTTAGTGAATTTAGATACACAAGTATTTGTCACTAGTGTTGGGCCTAATGAGCTGACAGGTTGTTGGCCAGAAGATGCGCAAATAAAAATGTTTCACGTGAAACACGGACAAGTGAGTCAGGACTAATTATTCATTTAGAGTATTTGGGATTGGCTTCCACTATTTAAGAAAATGACTTCGGAGTAATTAATGAGCGAAGAGACAGTCTACGATTCGTCCAGTATCAAAGTCCTTAAGGGATTGGACGCGGTGCGTAAGCGCCCAGGGATGTATATTGGTGATACGGACGATGGTACAGGTTTGCACCACATGGTGTTTGAAATTGTCGATAACTGTATCGATGAAGCTCTAGCCGGTTATTGTAGTGAAGTCAGCGTAACTATTCAGTCTGATGATACGGTTACCGTAGTGGATGATGGCCGTGGTATTCCTGTGGACATTCATAAAGAAGAAGGGGTGTCTGCAGCCGAAGTTATCATGACAGTATTACACGCTGGCGGTAAGTTCGATGACAATACTTATAAGGTCTCTGGTGGCTTACACGGTGTCGGTGTCAGTGTGGTAAACGCGCTCTCAACCGAATTGAAGCTTACCATTCGTCGTAATGGGCAAGTGCATGAGCAGATTTACCGCCACGGTGTTCCTCAAGCTCCTTTGGCAGTTGTGGGAACCACTGAAGGCACTGGCACCACCTGTACTTTTACGGCATCACCAGAGACCTTTACCAATATCATGTTTCATTTTGATATTTTGGCGAAGCGTTTACGTGAGTTGTCATTCTTAAACTCTGGTGTGGCTATTCGTTTAAAAGACGATCGCTCAGGACGTGAAGAACTATTTTGTTACGAAGGTGGTGTATCTGCCTTTGTTGAATATCTAAATGCTAACAAAACACCGATCAATAAATGCATACATTTTAATACTATGCATGCCGATGGGGTTGGTGTTGAAGTAGCATTGCAATGGAATGATTCTTTCCAAGAAAGTATTCATTGTTTTACAAACAACATCCCTCAGCGCGATGGTGGTACTCACCTCAGTGGCTTTCGCTCCGCCCTTACTCGTACGCTGAATAACTATATAGAAGCAGAATCAGCTCAGAAGAAGTCTAAGGTAGCCACCTCTGGAGATGATGCACGTGAAGGCTTAACGGCCATCATTTCCGTTAAAGTGCCAGATCCCAAGTTCTCATCTCAGACAAAAGACAAGCTTGTATCATCTGAAGTTAAGTCTGCGGTAGAGCAGGAACTAGGTCGCTGTTTGTCTGAATTCCTACAAGAACACCCACAAGAAGCTCGCGTAATCGTTGGTAAGATGATTGACGCAGCGAGGGCACGAGAAGCAGCTCGCAGGGCGCGTGATATGACTCGCCGTAAAGGTGTCTTAGACATTGCGGGCTTACCAGGTAAATTGGCAGACTGCCAAGAGAAAGACCCTGGCCTTTCAGAAATTTACCTAGTGGAGGGAGACTCTGCTGGAGGCTCTGCTAAGCAGGGTCGTAACCGCCGAACCCAAGCGATCCTACCGTTAAAAGGTAAGATCCTAAACGTGGAGAAGGCTCGTTTTGACAAGATGCTTTCTTCTGTAGAAGTGGGTACTTTAATTACGGCTCTAGGTTGTGGTATTGGACGCACTGAATTTGATATTGAGAAACTACGCTATCACAGCGTGATTATCATGACCGATGCCGACGTTGATGGCGCCCATATTCGTACGTTGTTACTAACCTTTTTCTTCCGCCATTTACCTAAGGTGATTGAGAACGGTCACTTGTTTATCGCACAGCCTCCGTTGTACAAGGTGAAGAAGGGTAAGCAGGAGCAGTATTTAAAAGATGATATAGCCCTTGATGGATTCTTATTACAGGGTGCTATGGATAACTCATCCTTGCACACTAGCGCAAGTGCACCAGCTATTTCGGGTACAGGCTTTGAAGGTTTGGCGGTACAATATCGTCAAGTAATGACAACGATTAAGCGTGTAGAGCGTATTATTCCTGCTGTTATTCTGACACAAATGATCTATGCACCTGTGCTCGCTTTAGAGGCATTACATGATCAGGATAAGGTTGCTGCGTGGTTAGATGCGATCTTAGTGTGCTTAGAAGAGCAGGAAGTAGGTGGTGCATTGTATGACGGGAAAGTGCGTGCCAACCCGGAGCGTGATGGTTATTTACCGATTATTACCATTACTACTCACGGTATTGAGGACGATTATATGGTCAGCTTCGACTTCTTTAGCTCTGGTGAGTATCGCTCTATTGCTGCTCTTAATGGCGCTTTGTCAGGCTTGTTAGAAGTAGATGGATATATCAAGCGTGGCGAAAAAGTCTTCCCAACTCAAAGTTTCGCACTCGGTTTAGACTGGCTAATGAAGGAAGCTCGTCGTGGCCTTTCTGTTCAGCGTTATAAAGGCTTAGGTGAAATGAACCCGGAGCAGTTATGGGAGACCACTATGGATCCAGACCAGCGTCGTATGTTGTGTGTCACTATTGATGATGCTATTGCAGCAGATCAGATGTTCACTACTCTAATGGGTGACGAAGTTGAGCCCCGCAGGCTATTCATTGAAGAGAATGCATTGCGGGTTGCTAACTTAGACTTCTAGTTGAAGGTTAGGAAATCCTAGCGCTAAAAAGCCTCCAAGTGGAGGCTTTTTTTATGGCTTCGAAACACCACTTACGAAGTGTTTGCGGAAGTTTATAGGAGTGTTTCACGTGAAACACTCCTATAAAGTATGCCCTAACGGGCTAACAAACTAATGTCAGCAACCCTGCAAAGTTCAGTCTGTAGCTCAGATAGTAATGCCAAGCGATTATTCTTAAGGGCTTCATCATCGGTCATTACCATAATGTCAGAGAAGAATTGATCAAGTGGGCCAGCCAATTGTGCAAGTTCTTGTAATGCATCATGGTAATTGCCTTGAGCAATAACAGCTAGGTTGATTTGCTTAACCTTTTTTAATGAATCTGCCAATTTGATCTCAGCGACTTCTTCCAGCAATGCTGCATTAAACGAGGCATTGCCATTGCCGTTCTTACTAAGGATATTAACTACACGTTTATTACTTGCGGCCAGAGCTGGTGCAGACTCAAGTTTTAAGAACTCACTCACTGCCTGAACGCGTCGGTGAAAGTCTAATGGTGAGTTAGATTTGTTTTCCATAACAGCCAGATAAATATCTACAGCAACTTTTTGGTCTTCGTAGTAAGCACGTAAGCGATCAAATACAAAGTTTAATAGCTGTGGTTCAACTTTAGCTAGGGGTACAGACAAG
Source organism: Pseudomonadales bacterium (assembly GCA_034110645.1). Taxonomy (GTDB): domain Bacteria; phylum Pseudomonadota; class Gammaproteobacteria; order Pseudomonadales; family Balneatricaceae; genus Njordibacter. The sequence continues at coordinate 14,435 of JAWUYU010000004.1, read as the reverse complement.
TCACCATGCAAGTTGTAAGAGGTTTGAAGTAGGGTAGCAAGATCAAGTTCTAAGCCTTGTTCAATGATAATGCGCAATAAGCCTACGGTGGCGCGACGTAAGGCGTAAGGGTCTTTACTGCCCGTAGGTGGCTGACCAATGCCAAACAAGCCCACGAGGGTATCTAGCCTATCCGCAATAGCCACAGAACTAGCAATAGCTGACTGTGGCAAACGATCACCAGCAAACTTGGGCCAGTAATGTTGTTCTAGGGCTGCAGCAACGGTGGCATCTTCACCATCGTTAAGTGCGTAAACGTGGCCCATCAGGCCCTGTAAGTCACTAAACTCAAGTACCATGCTGGTATTAAGGTCTGCCTTAGATAGGGTGGCTGCGCGAGCTGCTAGGGTGCTGTCTGCTCCGACTAGGGTGGCAATGCGGCTGGCCAGTTGAGCAACCCGTTGAGTCTTCTCTAACACAGTGCCTAGCTCGGCTTGAAATACCACTTTGCCTAACGCTTGGTTACAGCTTTCTAATGTGGTCTTCTTATCTGTTTCAAAGAAGAATACAGCATCGGCAAGGCGTGGACGAATAACTCGTTCGTTACCAGCAATAACCCGGCTTGGGTCTTTGCTAATAATGTTACTGACAGTAAGGAATAGGGGCAAAATGTCACCCTTATCATCTACAAAGTGGAAGTACTTTTGGTGCTCTTTCATGGAAGAAATCAAAGCCTGAGCAGGTACCTCCAAAAAGGCCTCATCAAAGCGACCTGTCAAACAAACAGGCCATTCTACTAGGCCAGTTACCTCGTCGAGTAACTCTTCATCAACTACAGCTGTTGCTCCAAGTGATTGTGCTTGTTCTTCTATTTGCTTACGAATCAGGGCCTTACGCTCGTCAAAGCTCACAATAACATGGCCCTGGGTGCGCAGCTGTTTGGCATAAGTTAAGGGTGAATCTATCTTGATATCACCTTGGCTATGGAAGCGATGCCCACGAGTAGTGTGGCCATTGTCCAAATCAAATAACATGGTATCCACAAGTTGATTACCTAAGGAAAGAATAAACCACTGCACTGGCCGTACAAATTCATTCCTAGAAGAGCCCCAACGCATGCGCTTAGCGATTGGAAGGTTGGCCAATGCTTTATCGATGACACCCGCTAAAAGATCAAGGGTTTGGGCACCTTGGATTTGGCGTTCAAATTCGTAGTATTGACCTTTCTCGGTATCAACAACGGCTAAGCCTTCTAGACTAACCTTGCAGGAACGGGCAAATCCTTCCACTGCCTTTTCTGGTGCTTTAACAGAAGGGCCACGACGACTTTCCTGACGGTCAGCTTGTTGTACTTCTAAGTCCTTAATAATAACCGTTAAACGACGCGGTGTAGCATAAGGAGTGACTTGACCATGGCTCAATCCAAGCTCTTTTAGTTGGCTAGTAATGCTGGCTTCTAAAGCATTAGATAAGGTTATCAGTGACTTAGGTGGTAGTTCTTCGGTACCTAACTCAAACAAAAAATCAGCGTGGCTCATGAACTTTTCTCCTCGTCCTGCAATAACTCATCTTTTAATTCCTGACTAGCAAGGGGGAATCCTAATGCTTTTCGGGCCGCATAATACTCTAGTGCAACTTGGCGGGCTAGGGTACGTACACGTAAAATATAACGTTGCCTTTCTGTTACAGATATAGCGTGACGAGCGTCAAGTAAGTTGAATACATGAGACGCCTTAAGTACAAATTCGTAAGCAGGCAAGGGCAGTTTGGCTTCTACCATGCGAGCGCACTCGGCCTCGTAGTGATCGAAGTTACTAAATAGGGTATCTACTTGCGCATGTTCAAAGTTGTACGTGGACATCTCCACTTCTTGTTGATGGAAGATATCGCCATAACTCACAGTAGTACCATCAGCAGCACGGCTCCAAACTAGGTCATATACGCTGTCTACGTTTTGGAGATACATGGCAATGCGCTCTAAGCCGATAGTGATTTCACCCATCACCGGGTAGCATTCAAGGCCGCCAGCTTGCTGGAAGTAGGTGAACTGAGATACTTCCATGCCATTAAGCCAGATTTCCCAGCCTAAGCCCCATGCGCCCAAAGTAGGAGATTCCCAGTTGTCTTCCACAAAACGTACATCATGTACTTGGGTATCAATGCAAAGGTAGTCTAGGCATTCTAGATACAGTTCTTTAAAGTTTGTTGGTGATGGCTTAATAACGACCTGAAACTGGAAGTAATGTTGTAAGCGGTTTGGGTTTTCACCATAGCGGCCATCGGTAGGGCGGCGGCTTGGCTGAACGTATGCCGCACGCCAGCTTTCAGGGCCAATGGCTTTAAGAAAGGTTGCAGGGTGAAAGGTGCCAGCACCTACTTCCATATCGAGTGGCTGCATGATGTTGCAGCCTTGAGCAGCCCAATATTGTTGCAAGGCAAAAATGAGGCCCTGGAAAGTACTGGTATCGGTTGTTTTATCCACGATTAAGTCCCCGTATTAAGTAAAAGACAGTATTGCCTCAGCACGGGGCCAAGAGCAAGATTTAAGCCGCGTATTATACACTAGCAGTAAGCAACTGGCATGTACCTAAAAGCACCCTAATCCCTCGTTTATGGGCCATTTACGGGGTATCATTACTTAACCAAGCCAAACCTATGGCTTGAGAACGAATGTTTGACCAGCTTATGTCTGAAAATTTAAAATCTAATCTCGCTGTGGGCCTATTGCGCACCTTAGGAAAGTTCCCCTTGTGGTGGCTGCATTGTCTATCGAAGGTGATCTTGCCATTTATGTTGGTATTGCCTAATCAAAGCCATAAACAAACTAAGCTCAACATACAGCGCTGCTGTCCAAACCTAACCAATCAGCAACAGGCTAAGCTAGTACGCCAAAGCTTGCTACATACTACTTACGCTGCATTAGAAATGGGTATCAATTGGACGCAAAGCAGTCAGTGCGGTTTAGATAGTATTAAAGCCGTACATGGAGCTGAGTGTTTGAGCGAAGCCCAAAGCAAAGGGGGAGTGGTGCTATTAACTCCTCATTTAGGTAACTGGGAGTTATTTGCTAATTGGGCCGCACACCAAACTAAGGTTACCGCTCTTTATAAGCCCGCCAAATTGCCTGGCCTAAATCAGTTGATACACAAAGCACGAAGTAATGCTGGCATGAAGCTAGCTCCGGCATCGGCAAAAGGAGTCATGCAGTTAAAGCGATCTCTACTGAAAGGTGAAGTGAATTTGATCTTGCCAGACCAAGAGCCTCCGCCAGTGGCTGGTATTATTAGTCAATGGTTTGGTCAGCCAGCCTACACCATGACCCTAGCTAGCCAGTTAGCTAATACTAAAAACACCCGTATTATCTTAGGTTTCGCGCGGCGTTTGGATTCTAGTAACGGGTTTGTTATTGAGCTAGAAGACATCACGGATGAATGTACACTCGCCAGTACTAGCGATACTAAAGATGACGCTACTACTGTTCTGGCAGCCAAGGTGCAAGCAATCAATACCGCAGTAGAGCGGTTGGTGCAGAGTGCGCCGGCACAGTATCAGTGGGAATACCGCCGTTTCAAACATACGTTAGAAGCTGATTCGCTAAACTAAATACCTACTTTCAACCAACCGCTGGCTTACGAGCAATCAACAAGGCTTTTCCTGCCAAAGGGTGTTCTAGTTGGGCTAATTCTTGTGCGTCGTGATACACCAAAGGCTCAAGTTCATTAAACAATTCTAACAACTCTCCTTTAGTTAATAAAAATTTTGGACGCCTTGGCTTGCTTAGAGTTTCACCTGCAATATCAGTGACTTGATTGAACGTTTGATAAACTAAAATGCCGCCGGGTTTAAGGTGGGAGAGAATCTGTGGACAAAGTGTTCGATCTAGAAACGCAGTTATACAAATAAGATCAAACTTTTGATTTGGCCATGGTGTGTTTGTAAGGTCTATACACTGTTGATTTACCTCCACTTTTTGCAGTGAACAATGATGCGCCATTTGTTCAAGACCGGCCGCAGAATAGTCCCAGCCATTCATTTTAAGTCCATGTTTTGTAAGGAATATTGAGTTTTGTCCTAAGCCGCACGCTAAATCTAAACCAGTGCCGCTATTGGGTATTAGGTGAGTGTAATGCTGTAGGCCATAACTTACCTGAGGTAGTTCAGAGGGTACGGAATAGCGTTGGTTCCAATGCTGACTCATGGCAAAAATCTCTGTGGATAAGTCTGTGAATAGGTTGGTACAAAACCGTTTATAGAATAACCTAGTCACGCCAAAACATAGGGGTAAATAATACTAATAAGGTAAAGATCTCTAAACGGCCCAATAGCATAGAGAAGCATAGGATCCACTTAGCTGGGGTATTAATATCGCCATAGTTTAAGGCAACGTCTCCCAAACCTGGGCCAAGGTTATTGAGGGTAGCACCTACAGCTGACCAAGCAGTAACTTGGTCTAATCCTGTGCCTAATAGGGCAATCATCATGAGTACGTAGACTAACATGTAAACTGAGAAAAACCCCCACACAGCCTCTGCTACACGGTCTGGGATTGGGCTAGAGCCTAGTTTTACGTGAATGATAGCGTTGGGGTGTATTAATCGCTTTACTTCTCGTAGACCTTGTTTCATTACAATTAGTACGCGCACCACTTTCAAACCGCCGCCCGTGGAGCCGGCACAGCCGCCCATGAAGGCCGCACTAAATAATAGAAACGATAACATGGGTGGCCATTGGGCAAAATCTGCTGTGGCAAAGCCAGTGGTGGTGGCGATAGAGACCACTTCAAACACGCCTTGTCGGAAACTGTCATCAAAGCTCATGTTATTTGTGAGCCACAAAGTGCCCACAGTAATGAGACTAATGAGGGCAAGGACACTGAGGAAAAAACGGAACTCTTCATCTTTCCAATAGTGTAACAAACTAGCTTTGTAGTGTTTTTTTCGTATGTTGCGGGCAGTGTGGAAGTGAAGGCTAAAGTTTACTGCAGCTAGTAACATAAAAATAATGGCAATAGTTTCTATAGCGGCACTATTAAAGTAACCCAAGCTTGCATCGTGGGTAGAAAAACCTCCAATGGCCACAGTAGAAAAACTATGGGTAATGGCATCAAAGGCGGTCATACCTGCAAACCAATAGGCCAAAGCGCAAGTCACCGTGAGAGTAAAATAAATGTACCAAAGTTGCTTGGCAGTTTCAGTAATTCTTGGGGTTAATTTAGAGTCTTTTACTGGCCCTGGAGTTTCCGCGCGGTATAACTGCATACCACCAATACCCAGCATAGGAAGGATAGCGACGGCTAATACGATAATACCCATACCGCCAAACCATTGTAAAAACTGACGATAAAACAATAACGATTTAGGCAATGTATCAAGGTGTGTAATGACCGTGGCGCCTGTGGTGGTAAGGCCAGAAAGAGATTCAAATAAAGCGTCTACATAACTCCAGTTTGGGTTAAGAATAGACAAGGGTGTTGAGAAGTAAAAGGGTAAAGCACCGAATAAGCCTAGAACAGACCAAAACATCACAACAATGACAAAGCCATCTCGTGTTCGCAGTACTTTATTGTTTTTAGAAAACGGTAGCCACAACAAAAATCCAGCGAAAAAGGTGATGAAAAAGGAGATGCCAAAAGTCCATTCTGCACCGTCGTCATGGAAGCTAAGGGCAATTAGTAATGATGGCAGCATGGTGGCACTGAATGCCATTAGCAACATACCAATGATTTTTAAGGTGACACGAAAGTGCATATTAAGGCCTAAAAGAATCCCAGGGTAACGGCAAATAGTCGTTCTACTTCGTGAATCATGTGTCTATCTGTTAAGAATAGGATGCAGTGGTCATCGTTTTGGATAACTGTGTCGTGGTGAGCAATGAGCACTTCTTCACCACGAGCAATGGCGCCAAAGCTAGTGCCTTTTGGCAGGCGAATATCGGCCACGTTACGGCCAACTACCTTAGAGGTTTTTTCGTCTCCGTGAGCCACCACTTCAATGGCTTCTGCAGCGCCACGTCTTAAGGAATGAACGTTAACTATATCGCCACGGCGTACATGGGTTAACAAGCTACTGATGGTGGTTTGTTGAGGAGATATAGCAATATCGATGGTGCCATCTTCTATCAGGTCTACATAAGCTGGATTACTTATTAGGGTCATCACCGTGCGGACACCTAAACGCTTAGCTAACATAGACGCCATAATATTGGCTTCATCGTCGTTAGTTAAGGCGCAAAACACATCTGTGGATTCAATATTTTCTTCAATTAAAAGATCTTTATCTGAAGCACTACCATGTAGGATGATAACATCGTTAAGCATGTCCGCCAGATGTTCACAACGTTCTAGTCCGCGCTCAATTACTTTAACCCGGAAGTGCTTACTCAAATTTCGGGCTAAGCGGGCGCCAATATTACCGCCACCTGCGATCATGATGCGCTTATAGGGTTTTTCTAGTCGGCGAAGTTCGCTCATTACCTTGCTAATGTCAGCTTTGGCAGCAATAAAAAACACTTCATCATCAACATGAACACGAGTTTTACCGGAAGGGACTATGGCTTTGTCGTTACGGAAAATGGCGGCAACACGAGTGTCCACGTTAGGCATATGGCTGCGTAAGTCAGAGACGGGTTTACCTACTAGTGGGCCACCGTGGCAAGCGGTTACAGCAACTAGCTGCACTTTACCTTTGGCAAAATCGAGTACTTGTAAGGCCGTTGGATTTTCTATGAGTCGTTGAACGTGAGCAGTAACCAGCTTTTCTGGACTAATAATGACATCGATTGGAAAAGCCCGTGGTTCTGTTTTGAATAAAGCTTCGCGCTCTAACAAATACTGATGCTCACGGATACGGCTAATAATGGTGGGTGTTCCGAACATGGTTTTAGCAATTTGACAGGCTACCATGTTTACTTCGTCGCTATTGGTTACTGCTACCAACATGTCAGCGTCTTCGGCACCAGCACTGGCTAGAATATTTGGTAAAGAGGCGTTGCCGCGCACAGTACGGATATCAAGACGATCTTGTAAGTCTTTTAAGTGGCCGGCATCTTGGTCCACCATCGTCACATCATTGGCCTCGTTGGCCAGGTTTTCAGCAAGGGTGCGGCCAACCTGACCTGCACCAAGAATGATGATTTTCATACTGAGTAAAATGCCTCAATAGCTGTTTATAGTTGTGTTATAGACACTATAATAGCAGAACACATGGCAGAATCTACCACCATGTTTGCTACTATGAGAGTGGTTTGTGGAGTTTTGCGTAGTAAAAGCCATCGTGGCTTGCTGGGTTAGGCAGAAGTTGTCTACCAATATTCAGAGGTAAGCCCCAGTCAGCGTCTATGGCACAATGTTGGGCTTGTGGTTGTTGCTTTAAAAAACGGCTCACAAGGCGATCGTTTTCTTGGCGTAATACAGAGCAAGTGGCGTAGAGTAAATAGCCACCTGGCTTCAATAAAGGCCATAGGTTTGTTAGCAGCTTTAGCTGTAGCTGAGACAATTCTAAAATATCTTCATTAGTGCGCAAGACTTTGATGTCGGGATTGCGGCGAATAACACCGGTAGCCGAACAGGGTGCATCAAGCAGAATGCGGTCAAAGGCTTCACCATCCCACCACTGATCTGGTTCGCTAGCATCAGCGCAGAGGATTTGCGCCTGTAAGTCCATGCGGAACAGGTTATCCTTCATGCGCCCGATGCGTCGTTCTTCTAGCTCTACGGCAACAAGGCTTACATCTTCGGCTTCCAATAAATGGCAGGTCTTGCCACCAGGTGCAGCACACGCATCTAACACACGGTGGCCTGCTTCTAGCTCTAGCAAGTTTGCACAAAGTTGTGGCGCTTCATCTTGCACACTAAACCAGCCTTCTTCAAAGCCCGGCAACTGGATTACATCGCTGGCTTTTTCTAGCTGCACACCAACGTGGCTATACTGGCAGGCATTGGCATGGTGGCCTGCCTCGGCTAATGCCAGTAAGTAGTCCTCACGGGTTATTTTACGTGTATTAACGCGCAATGTGAGCGCACCTTGTGGGTCGTTGGCGGCTAAAATGTCTTGCCAATGATCAGGCCAGTGATTGCTGAGCTTTGAAATGATCCATTGTGGGTGATTGTAACGATAAGCATCATGCTCATTCAGTACTTCTTCTAAGTCTGCACCACCACGAATGTAAGAGCGTAATACGCCATTAATAAGTTTGTCTGCCCAGCGCTTACCGCTAGCTTTAGCAGCCTGCACGGTGGCATCTACGGCTGCGTGGTCTGGCGTACGCATGGCTTTTATTTGGTATAAACCCATAAGAATTAGGGCATAAATGTCCTGGTCTTGAGGTTTCATCGGTTTGTGTAATAGCTGTTCTGCAATCAGTTCTAATTGAGGAAAATGCCTACAGGTGCCATAGCACAGTTGTTGAATTAGGGCGCGGTCACCGTGTTCGGCTGCTTCTAGCGCCTTAGGCAAGCTAGAGGCTAAAGAGCCTTGGTGACACAATACTGAGGTGAGGGCTTGGGCTGCTAATAAACGTGGATTTGCCATGATTAGTTTTCCACCATAAGGCTGGTAAAGGTTTCCCCAATAGTCATTTTTTGCTTTAAATTCATGAGTTCATTTTGATTTAGTGCTTTGCCGCCGGGCCACTGTAATTGGGTGATTTTAAGGTGACCGGCACCGCAAGCAACTTCTAAGCCGGTTTTATCCAGCGCTATTAAAGTGCCGGGGGGTTGGCTGCTAGCTTTGGCACTAGAGGCCTCTATAGCGTGAGCCATCCATATGCGTAAGCGATTGTCTTGCCAATCACTGTAGGCTACAGGCCACGGGTTAAGTCCACGTACTTGTAGGCTAATCTGCTGAGCACTTTGTTGCCAATCAATGGCACCTTCGGACTTGATTAGTTTGGTAGCATAGTTAGCGGCGGCGTTATCTTGAACTTGCGCAGTGAGTCCGTCATTTTGTAGGTGATCCAAAGCCTTCACAAGGCTATTGCAGCCAAGTACTGCCAACTTTTCATACAAGCTAGCACTGGTGTCGTTGAGGGTGATGGGGATCTGCGCTTTAAGCAACATAGGGCCAGTGTCTAAGCCTGCTTCCATTTGCATCACGGTAACGCCAGACATAGAGTCACCTGCCAATATTGCCCGTTGAATAGGCGCTGCACCACGCCAACGAGGCAGCAATGAACCGTGCACATTAATACAACCTAAGCGCGGGGTGTCTAAAGCAATTTGAGGAAGTAGTAAGCCATAAGCAACCACCACCATGATGTCAGCGTTGTAGCTAGCCAATACTGCTTGAGCATCTTCGTCTTTTAGGCTTAAGGGCTGCTGTACTTCAATGTCGTGTTCAATGGCGAGCGCCTTAACGGGGCTTGCGGTAAGTTTACGGCCACGTCCCGCAGGACGGTCTGGCTGGCTGTAAACGGCAACCACTTGGTATGGGCTATCGAGCAGTGCTTGTAAATGTTGGGCTGCAAAATCTGGTGTGCCTGCAAAAACAACCTTTAAACCCGCTTGGCTCACGCTTGGGTTGCCGCATGAGCTTTGGCTTTGGCTTCGTATAGGGCGTCTTTTTCATCTTCGCGGTGCTTTTTTTCAAGCTTTTTACGAATGCGCTCACGTTTGAGACGTGAAAGGTAATCTACAAACAACTTGCCGTTAAGGTGGTCTAGTTCGTGTTGAATACATACCGCAAACAAGCCTTCGGCTGGCTCAGAAATGGTTGCACCATTCTCATCAAGGGCGGTGAGCTGAATTTTACTATAACGAGCTACATCGTCATAAAACTCAGGCACCGATAAGCAACCTTCTTGGTAGTTTTGCATTTCGTCGGTCAAAGGTTCCCAGGTAGGGTTAATGAGTACGCGCGGGGCATCACCTTCATCGCTTACATCAATCACTACAATGCGCTGATGTACATTCACTTGTGACGCGGCTAAACCTATACCTGGAGCATGATACATAGTTTCTAACATGTCTTTAGCTAACTGGCGAGTGTCATCGGTAATGTCTTTTACGTCTACTGCAATTTTTCGTAAACGTGGATCTGGGAATTCTAAAATAGGTAATAATGCCATGGGATTCTGTGTTCTTACGGTCTGGCGAAAGCAGCCTAGACAGCGACTAACGCAAAAATGAATTTATTAGCTAGAATTATACCACTATCTGTCTTTAGTAATGGAATGATTATGGATGATCATCATTTAGCTTGGTTTGCACTGAGCGAACTCAACCTAACCTTTAAGCAAGGTTACAACCTAGCCCACCTGTATGGTCACGGGCCGGCTATTTTAGAGCAACAATTGACGGCTCAGTTAGCTGCTATTTTGAACCCAACCCAGCGTCAACAACTAGCTAGGTTAACGTCTAAACCGTTACACATTAGCCTTGCTAAGCAACTACAATGGCTAGATCGTAACAACGCTTTTATGCTGTTATACGACGATGTGGACTACCCTGATGCCTTAAAATCAATTCACCACCCACCTGCATTCTTATGGGTGCAAGGTCGTCTGCGCCTGCTCAATGAACCCAGTATTGCTATGGTGGGGGCTCGTAAGGCCACAGCTAATGGTATGGCGTTAGCCAAAATGTTTGCTGGCAGTTTAGGTACCAGTGGTTTAACCATTGTTAGTGGTTTAGCTCTGGGCATTGACGGGGCTTGTCATCAAGGAGCCTTAGAAGCACAAGCGGATACTATTGCGGTGCTCGGATCAGGATTAGGCCAAATATACCCCATCCAACATCAGCCATTGGCTCAGCGTATTATTGCCGGTGGTGGACTGCTGGTGTCACCTTGGCCACTCATGGCTAAACCTTTAGCGTATCGGTTCCCTGAGAGAAATCGCATTATAAGTGGCTTAAGCGTGGGCGTGTTAGTGGTAGAGGCTGCGCTTCGCAGTGGCTCGTTAATTACCGCTAAAGCTGCCCTGGAACAAGGGAGGGAAGTATTTGCCGTGCCTTCAAGTGTGCAAAATGTACAAGCTCAAGGCTGTCATCAGTTGATACGTGATGGGGCTATACTGGTGGACCAACCGCAACAAGTTTTGGCAGAACTGGCACCGCAATTACGGCCGTTAATAGCACGTTATCAGCCTCCAGACACTGCAATGCAGAAAGACGTAACAGATTCAGCGGGTATTGCGGAAGAATTACAAATATTGCTGCGAGTTTTTGGATATGATCCTGTGCCTGTTGATATACTTTGCGCTCAGTTAGCTGCGCCGTATAATGTTGTTGCAGCGCAATTGGTAGAATTAGAGCTACTTGGCCTTGTACGACTTACGGCCGGTGGTTATGAGAAAGTGTTAACAGTGCCATAGGCACCCGATTTAGGAACGAGTATGAAGCCCAGTGATTGGCATTTAACATGCGCCACACAAACCCTAACCGCCGGGGGGGTCATTGCATATCCCACAGAGGCTGTGTGGGGTTTAGGTTGTGACCCATGGAATGAGTTAGCTGTGAATAAAATACTTAAACTAAAACAACGACCTGTGCACAAAGGTCTAATATTAGTTGCATCCCAGTGGAGTCAGTTTGAACCGTTAGTGGAAGTCTTAACGGCGCTTCAAGTGGAGCAGCTTGAGGCCTCGTGGCCGGGGCCAATCACATGGTTAATACCAGACCCACAAAGCTGGGTACCCTCATGGATTAAAGGCCAACACTCAAGCGTGGCCTTGCGAGTTTCGGCTCACCCATTAGTGGCCTCTTTATGTGATCACTTTAACGGGCCCATAGTGTCTACTTCTGCTAATTTAGCTGGAGGAGAGCCAGCCAGAAGCCATTTACAGATAGAACAAATTTTTGGTGATCAACTCGATTATGTGGTTAATGGTGAGTTAGGTCAGAACAAACAACCAAGCCAAGTGATAGATTTAGTTTCGGGACAAGTTATTCGTCCAGCGTAAATCAATATTTAAGGAATACTTAGTGTCCAACGTCGATATCAACGCAGTAAAAACATACCTCCTTGGCCTGCAGCAATCTATATGTGATGCCTTGCAAGAACTAGACGGAGGCGCACAATTTATCGCCGATGAATGGCAGCGCGAGGCCGGCGGTGGTGGCATAAGCCGTGTATTAGCCGGTGGCAGTGTTATTGAAAAGGGAGGGGTCAATTTTTCCCACGTGATGGGTGATTCGATGCCCGCATCCGCCACTGCCCATCGCCCAGAATTAGCAGGGCGTAGTTTTCAGGCTATGGGAGTCTCGTTGGTCATCCACCCTAGAAACCCTTATGTGCCAACATCGCACGCCAATGTAAGATTTTTTGTGGCAGAAAAAGAAGGTGAAGACCCTGTCTGGTGGTTTGGTGGTGGTTACGACCTCACGCCATACTATGGCAACCAAGAAGACTGCCGTCATTGGCACGCTACAGCCAAAGCTGCTTGTGATCCTTTTGGTGACGAGCTGTACCCACGATTAAAGAACTGGTGTGATGAGTATTTTTATATTCCCCACCGTGAAGAAGCCCGTGGTGTGGGAGGCCTGTTTTTTGATGACTTAAACGACCCTGATTTTGATACCGCCTTTGCTATTATGCAAAGTGTGGGTAATAGCTACCTTAAGGCTTATGGGCCTATTATTGAGCGTCGCAAAGATACAGAATATGGCGAACGTCAACGGGATTTCCAATTACATCGTCGTGGCCGATATGTAGAATTTAATTTAGTGTATGACCGTGGCACCTTGTTTGGTTTACAAACTGGCGGGCGTACGGAATCTATCCTCATGTCGCTGCCAAGTGAAGTACGCTGGAGTTACGACTATCAAGTTGCCAAAGGCTCAGAAGAAGCTATATTAGGTAAAGATTACCTTCCCGCAAAAAATTGGTTGGAGTAAACCATGACCTCTGAGACACAGATTGATCAGTACCGCGTGTTTGGAAACCCTATTCACCATAGTAAATCGCCTAACATTCACAAGGCATTTGCGCAGGCCACTAAACAACACATCAACTACCAAGCTGAGCTAGTGGCTGAGGATGAGTTTGAGCACAGGGTAAAGGAATTCTTTGCAGATGGAGGTAAAGGCCTAAATATTACAGTGCCCTTTAAGCAGCGCGCTTTTGCTATGGCGCAAGTTCTAAGCCCCGCCGCCAAAAAAGCAGCAGCGGCCAACACCCTGTATCTCAACAACCAAGGGCAACTAGTGGCCGAAAATACCGATGGTATGGGATTAGTACGGGATATTTCTCATAACCTTAGTGGCGAGTTAAAAGCTAAACGAATCTTAGTATTGGGTGCTGGTGGTGCGGTTAGGGGGGTGTTACAACCTATATTAGCGCAGTTGCCAGCACAGGTGATCATCGCCAATCGAACCTACAGCAAAGCCTGTGATTTAGCGGCTTTATTTACAGGGTTAGGTATTATTGAAGCTGTCCCTATGGATGAAGTACAAGGCCCATTCGATTGGATCATTAACGGCACCTCTGCAAGCTTAGCAGGCGATCTTCCACCACTACCTGAAGGGTTGCTCACCAACTCTAGCCGTTGTTACGACATGATGTATAGCGCCCAAACAACCGTATTCAATGCATGGGCTTTGAAACAAGGGGTAGCCCACGCCGATGATGGTTTAGGTATGTTAGTGGAGCAGGCGGCGCAGTCCTTTAATTTATGGCGTGGCGTATTGCCGCCTACGGCAGAAGTGCTGTCGAGTTTAAGAAGTGAGTTGAACGCTTAAATTCTTTAAACCGGCCACTAACGGGAAGTTTAAACTATGAAAACTATCGGACTTATAGGTGGCATGAGCTGGGAATCCACCAGTCTTTATTATAGCGCGATTAATCAGGGTGTTAAGCAAGCCTTAGGGGGACTACATAGTGCTAAGGTTTGCTTATATAGTGTTGATTTTCATGAAATAGAACAACTGCAGCATCAAGGTAAATGGGCGGAGACCGCAGATATTCTGGCTAAGGCGGCGCAAGCGGTCGAAGCCGGTGGGGCAGATGTATTTTTGATTTGCACTAACACCATGCATAAAGTGGCTACTGAAGTGCAAGCGGCAGTGAATATTCCCATGATACATATTGCAGATGCCACCGCTAAGGGGTTATTAGCAGGCGGCATTACTAAGGTGGGGTTGCTAGGTACGGCGTTCACTATGCAGCAAGAGTTTTACAAAGGTAGGCTGACCAGCGAATTTGGCATAGAAGTGCTTGTGCCCAACACCGAGCAGCAGGTAATGGTACATGAGGTGATTTACCAAGAGCTGTGCCTTGGTGAAATTAATTTAGACTCTAAACAGAAGTATTTAGAGGTGATTCAAGACTTGTATAACCAAGGCGCTCAGGCGGTGATCTTAGGGTGTACAGAAATTACTTTGCTAGTGCAGCAGAAAGACACCCAAGTGCCACTGTATGACACTACCGCCATCCACGCGCAAAGCGCGGTGGCGGTAGCATTAGGCTAGAGCTAGTCTAGTTCGGCGTTGTGATAAACGTTTTGTACGTCATCAAGATCTGTCA
>JAWUYU010000003.1:0-12500 GCA_034110645.1 Pseudomonadales bacterium | reverse complement strand
ATTCACTATAGGGCATACAGTAAACATGCTCACGAGCTTGGTCATAATCCATGGCAACATCCTTCTCATTGGCTGCCGCCATAAGCCACTTGCTCATACAATTACGGCAAAAACCGGCCAAGATCATTAGGTCGATATTCTGCACATCTTTACGTTTGTCCAGATGTTTAACTAAGCTACGAAAGGCTGCGGCTTCAAGTTCTGTTTGTGTTTGTTGGTTCATAAGTATCTCGTTAAAGCCAAAATAAGCAACCGCCATAATATAGCTTTACATGCGCTAGCGCTAGGTAGGGTTTAGCCAGGATTACTGTTACTCTTGATCTACTCATGATTATAGGTAAAATGCTGGTTGCATGTACAGCACTATGTAAAGGGTGGCCTATAGATGAATCGGAAAATAATACATTGTGATTGTGATTGTTTTTATGCTGCTGTAGAGATGCGTGATGAGCCAAGTTATCGTCACCGGCCTATCGCCATTGGAGGAGCAGCCAACGGTAGGGGAGTGATTGCCACGTGCAACTACCCAGCGCGTAAGTTTGGTGTGCATTCGGCGATGCCCTCAGCCCAAGCCTTACGTGTGTGCCCTCAGTTATTGATAATACCTGGACGCATGGCTTTATATAAAACTGTTTCACATCAAGTAATGGCTATCTTTCAAAGATACTCTGACATTATAGAACCACTATCATTAGATGAGGCATTTATAGATGTGACTGAGTCTACTCTATTTGGTGGCAGTGCGACCCGCATTGCTCAACAAATTCGGGCGGAGGTAGAAGCTGAAGTAGGTATCACCGTTTCTGCAGGAGTGGCATCTAACAAATTTATCGCTAAGGTT
Organism: Pseudomonadales bacterium; assembly: GCA_034110645.1. Taxonomy (GTDB): domain Bacteria; phylum Pseudomonadota; class Gammaproteobacteria; order Pseudomonadales; family Balneatricaceae; genus Njordibacter. The sequence goes on along the minus strand of JAWUYU010000003.1, from coordinate 11,659 downwards.
GCTAGCGATTGGCGCAAACCCAATGGTTTATTTGTCGTAAAACCTGATGAACTGGACAGCTTTAGTGCACAGTTGCCAGTTAAAAAAATCCCTGGTATTGGGCCAGTTAGTGCTGCTAAATTAGCCGCACAAGGTATCCATATCTGCGGCGACCTTCGGCCATATAGTGAGTTGGAATTAGAACAAAAGTTTGGCCGTATGGGGCAGACCCTAGCCTCACGCCGTTTTGGTGAGGACCATCGGCCAGTACAAACTAGCCGCATACGCAAATCTGTATCAGTAGAAAACACCTATCATCAAGACTTAACGAGTATGAATGACTGCTGTGATGCCTTGGGCCCCTTGTATGCTCAGCTTCTGGAACGCTGGGAAAAACTTTCGAGTCGCTATGCAGTTGCAGGGCTGGTGTTGAAGTTAAAATTTGCTGACTTTTCTCAATTAACACGAGAACAAGCCACTACAGACATAGATCTAGACTTTTTTAAGCAATTACTACGCGTGGCTTTTAAAACTGGTAATTCGTTGCAGCAAACACAAGGTGTACGTTTATTGGGATTGGGGCTCAAATTAAAGCCCCCCATCACTCAACAGCAGCTAAGCCTGTTTTAAACCTATTTATAGGTTAGGTACTGCGTTTTTTGCCGGTAACAATAGCGCCTAAGTTTTCCAGCATTAACACCATTGAAGGCACAACAAATAAGATCAGTAAGGTACCAAGTGCCAACCCAAAGACGATTGAAATAGCCATTGGGATAAGGAACTGAGCTTGCAGTGAATCTTCGAACAATATAGGTGTTAGCCCGGCGATGGTGGTCATCGAGGTTAACAGCACTGCCCGCAAACGTTGGCATGCAGCTTCCACTATCGCTTCTTTAGGAGCCATGCCTTGTTCGAGGAACCTCTTATAGAAAGAAAGCAATACAATACTGTTATTTATGACGATTCCTGATAAACCAAATAAGCCAAATAATGAAAGAATAGTAAGGTCCCTGTCCATAACAAGGTGGCCCAAAACTGCTCCGGTTAGCCCAAAAGGTATAGTGAACATTACTGCAATTGGCCATGTGTAGGATGTAAATACCCATGCTAAAACAATATAGATGAGTACAAGAGCTAGAACTAAACCAGTCAACATATCACCCAAGGTTTCTCGCTCATCTGCCCTGGCGCCGCCAAAACCAATTTTCACACCATACTGGCGTTCAAGATCAGGAATGACGTCTTTCTTTAACGCTGCAATGACTACGTTGGCGTTGGTAGCACCCACGTCCACATCGGCTTTCACTGTCACTGTTAGTTGCCCATTTTCGCTACTGAACTTGTCAATCCCTCGTCGAGAGCTAAATTCCACCAGTTCTAACAAAGGCACAGTGCTGCCTGAGGGAAGAATAATGGGTAAAGCATATAAGGTTGAAAGGCTATTGCGATCTTGGTCTTGCAACATTAAGCGTACGTCTATTTCGTCCGCACCAAGGTAAAAACTTTGCAAAGTGACACCATCAAAGGCATACCTTAATTGGCGGCCTATGTCGGCACTTGTCAGGCCCAGTGTAGTGGCCTGTGGCGTTAAGGTAAAGATCAATTGTTCCATACCATACGGCAGGTTGTCATCAATATTTTGAACACCAGTAAACACCTTTAGAGCAGTTTGCAATTCAAGTGCCACCTGTTTCATTACCACAGCACTAGCACCGGTAATGTTGGCTTCAATAGGTTTGCCTGGGGGGCCAGATTGAGGTTGGTCGATGATAATTTTTTCTAGCCCTGGAACCTTAGGTATTTTACTACTCCATGTCTCTATAAATTCTGCGTTAGAAATAACTCTCAGTTTCGAACTATCAAGTTCAACTTCTAATAATGCCACTTGATCAGTACTAGATATGCCCGCAGTTGGAAGATAGTTAGTACCAAAAAAGCTTGCTCGCTCACTGATCATATTGCCACCTAGTTCAGCTTCAGTTTCCAGTAAAGCATTCTCTACCTCAACTAAATAGGCTGCAACTTCACTGGCGGGAGTGCCACTGCTAAACTGAACATTTGCCCGCACACTATCACCATCTACACTAGGGAAGAAGGCAAATTGAATTCGTCCACCCACTAGCAGGCCTACAGCCAAAACTAATGCGGTAATGGCCAAGCTAAAAGTGACTAAACGAAAGTCAATGGCAAAGTTAACTGCAGGCCGGAACAGGTTGTTTTTAAAATTTTCAAAACCGCGGTCAAAAGCAGTCCGTAACCGGGATGGCTTTTTATTCATCTGATTCTTGAGGGCATGGTGAAGATGACCTGGCAAGATTAAAAAGCACTCGACCAAGGACACCAAAATGACACAAATCACCACAATTGGAATATCAGCTAGGATGCTACCGATAGTCCCATTGATCAACAATAACGGTAAAAAGGCTGCTATGGTTGTTAGAGATGAGGCAGTAATGGGCCCCATCATTCGTTGTGCGCCACCTAAAGCGGCTTGTAAGGGTGGTTCTCCTTTTTGAAAATGTGACAGGGTATCCTCACCCACCACTATGGCATCGTCCACAATAATACCCAAGGCCATAATCATACCAAAGAGACTAATCATGTTGATGGAGCCGCCAATGAAGTACATCACCCCCCATGTAGCTAAGAGTGAGGCTGGAATTCCCATGGCCACCCAAAATGCTACCCTAGAATTGAGGAATATGAACAATAAACCCACAACAAATATCAGGCCGTAGGCGCCGTTATTTATCAATAAAGTAATACGGGCCTTTAATAGCAGCCATCTCTCGTCGTAGACTACGATATCTACACCCTGAGGAAAGCGCTCACGTGCTTCTACTACCCACTTGTTCATGATGGCAGCTGTTTTAATCGTGTCATCATTCATGCTACGCATGATTGTGAGCTGTATACCAGGGTTGCCATTATAACTAATGGTAGTTTGATCTTCCTTGGCACGCAATGTAACGTCTGCTACGTCGCCTAAACGAAGGAGTTGGGCATTGTCTCCAGTAAGAAGTGGCAATTGTTCAAAACTGCTTACGTCTGAAACCTTACCGATGGCACGCAATTGTTTTGATCCATCTAAGCGACCAGCAGTGCCTGCCATGACATCTTGGCTCTGGTTGTTAATTAGCCCTGCTATATTTTGTAGTGATAAACCCAAGTCGTGGATTGTACTGGGCTTTAGCTGAATGGCAATCTCTTGTTCCGGTAAGCCAGTGAAGTTGATCTTGCTGATGCCTTTAGCCAAGAGTTCGCGTTCTGCCTGACGAGCTAAACCTGTAAGTTCATCCACTGGACCATCTGCTGTAATCAGGATGGTGCCAACATTCTCATACATCACAAACTGCTCGATGGTAGGTGTTTCAGATTCTGCAGGCAGGTTGCTGACAGCATCCACACGCTGCTTGATGGCATTAGTGGTTTCTGTGAAATCTGCACTGCTGTCTACATCTAGAATAATAGACACTCGACCGCGAGATGTGCTGGATTTCACTTTAGTGACATTGGCAACATTTTTAAGCTCTTGCTCAAAAGGAATGGTGATGCTTTTTTGAACATCTTCAGCCGCCGCTCCTGGCCACACGACAGAAACCATTACAGTGTCAATGGCAAAGGTTGGAAAGAACTGGGTGTTAAGCTGCTTTAATCCATAGGCTCCAGATAAAAATAACAATAACATCAAAAGGTTAGGTGCCACCCTATGATTGGCAAAAAGGCTAATAAATGATTGCATCATGTGCTTATACTCCGGCTAGCGCATTTCGACTAATAAGCCGGTAACGGCATTGGGAAGTTGCGTGATCAAAACGTTATCACCAGAGCGTAATTCTGCACTTCTTACCAAGGTTAAACGCTCACCAGTTGGGCTAGTCCAGTCCCCAACGCGGCTAATATTAATCGCTTGTAGGCGTTGGTCAATAATGCGGTAAATACGATTCTGTCCATAAATTGCCAACGCAGGTAGGGCCACAACATTGGTTTCAGTTGGAAGCTCCACATTAACTTGTAAGTTTCTACCCACTTCAATGTTTTGGCTGCCATCTAGGCTAAAGAAGGCATCAATACCGCCCTGGCTAGTCGAGGCTTCTGCCGATAAGCGATCTAACCTTAGGCCATAGGTTTGGCCGCGATGAATAATGCTGGCTTTTAATCCGCCACTGGAATCAGTGGTTTGCATCATTGGAAGGTATCTAGTTGGGATCTGGCTACGGACTTCCAAGCTTCGTACGTTGTAAAGTTTAACCACCCGGTCACCGTTGCGCACTCGGTTACCTGATGCTGTATCCACACTCAGAATACGCCCGTCAAATGGAGCTAAAATATAAGCACGTTCTAGGTCGATTTCAGCAAACTGAAGCTGAATTTTGCTCTGAGTCAGCTGTGACTGTAGTTGAGCCATGCGATTTGGGTGGTCTGCAATGGTGTTCTTACGATTAAGTAAAGATAGCTGCTGTTGCTGCAGCGCACGGGTTGCATCTTCTAGGCGTGAAGCAGGTGCTAATTTTTGCGCTACCAGCTGTTGTTGGCGCTCAAGGTTCTTTTGGTTAATGGCTTGCAGCTGTTGCTCGATCACTAGCGCTTGCTGGTTAGTTTGACTACTATTAATTTCGCTCTTTATACGCGCCTCAACATCTCTAAGGCTGGCTTTGCGTTGGGCTAGTGTCAAGCGTAGTTCGCTGTCGTCGAGGGAGACTAATTTTTGGCCTTTGTTGACGCTGTCTCCTCGGCTAACATTAACCTGTGTTACAAAAGCACTTACAGTTGCGCTTAATTGAGCTGTTTCACTAGCTTCAACCGCCCCATAAAGAGTGACTACGGGAGCAATGTCTTGTAATTCTACCAAGTGACTTGCAACTCCCCAAACTTGTTCAGTAACTGGGTTTGCAGGTGCTTTTGGTTTTGAATTTTTGAGGTAATTAAAACCAGAAAAAGCGGCCACTACAATGACAATAGGAAGTAAAACTCTAGTAGAAAAACGAAAAAAAATAGACTTAGAAATCATGAAAATGACCTTTCAAGGACCTAGGTGTGTTAGTAGCCATTTAGGCCAATAAAATTAATTATAAATTCTACATTAAAAATAGCCGTCTTGATAACTTGACCAGCTGGTGTAGGTGGAATTTACGCTTTTTTACGTGGGTTAAAGCAGTTTTTTTGATAACATATTTACCAGCTTGTCTCACAACAGTTTCCGCCATGGCTGTGGCAGCATATAATGGTGACTTGACAGCCATTTAATAGCCGCTACACAGTCGCTTGGCTTTTATTAATCGTATTTTAGGTAGGGTGTATGTCCTCTTCAGACTTTTCGCAAGACTATAAAAATTATCGACGTGAGTACGAGGCGAAAGGGTTGCGCCGGAAAGACTTGTCTTTAGATCCGTGGCAGCAGTTTTCTCATTGGATGAGCGCTGCCGAAACGGCTTGCCCTCTGGATGCTACCTCTATGTCTTTGGCCACCGTTTCTGCGTCTGGTATGCCAAGTGCACGCATGGTGCTTATGAAAAGCTTCAGTGACGATGGCTTAGTGTGGTATACCGATAGCCGCAGTAATAAAGGCCAAGACATCGCCCACAATCCACAGGCTTCTGTGTTGTTTTATTGGCAGCCATTAGAGCGACAAGTGCGTATTTCTGGCACCGTATGCCAGGTGCCCCAGGCCACTGCTGATGCCTATTTTCAGAGTCGCCCTCGAGGCAGTCAGCTAAGTGCAGCAGCCACAGCTCAAAGCAAAGTAGTGTCGGGCCTTGCGGATCTTGAGTTGAGTGTGACTGAGCTTGATCAACACACTCTAGGTGTTGCAATTGAGAGGCCAAAGCAGTGGGTGGGCTTTTGTCTTCAGCCTACACAGTTTGAATTTTGGCAGGGTAGGCCCAGTCGGTTACACGACCGTTTTCGATATCAGCAAACGGATGGTATTTGGTCCATCGATCGTTTAGCTCCCTAATCGACAACCATTATGAAACAATCTTTGATGATTAGCGCTTTGGGGGAATTAGCAATAAGTAGAGTGCCATATTCTAGTAAGGAAACCTTACAGGCTTTTGATCAAGCCGATCTTCTGGTGCTAGATCACTTGCAGGCAGAGGCTATATTGAATGCCGGTAGTCGAGTGCTGGTCGTTAATGAAACTTTTGGAGCCATCACCTGCGCTGTGACTAAGGCCCAATCAGCTCTGGATGGGTTGTTACCAACTTTGTGGAGTGATTCACATATTGCTCAGCTTGGGTTGCAATACAATGCACACGCTAATGAACTGCCCATGGCTGATTTTATTCAGGCTCAAGACACTCCCGAAGGCCCTTTTGATATTGTCATATTGCGTTTGCCTAAAAGCCATGCATTGCTACGAGATCAGATACAAAGATTGTTACCTCAGCTTGCCCCCCGTGCATTGATTATAATGCCGATGATGGTTAAGCATATTGATAGCGCTGTATACAAGTTATTGGAGTCTTTGCTGGGCACGTTAACGACCAGTTTAGCTCGTAAAAAGGCGCGCTTAATCTTTGCAGTAAATAACGAAGCAGCATTAGGCCAGAGCCCAAAGGCTGAGGAAACTCGCTGGACTCTGCCATCGTTAGGGATCTCCTTACAGCATTTTAGTGGCGTGTTTAGTCGCACTAAGTTAGACCCAGGGGCACAGGTATTGTTAGATCAGTTTCCGCAAGGGCCGCATCAGCGAGTGATTGATTTAGGCTGTGGTAATGGCGTACAGGCGATTGCTGCTGCAAAAAAATGGCCCCAGTGCCAAGTGATTGGGGTGGACGAATCTTTTATGTCCGTCGCTTCATCAAGCATCAACGCTATCAATAATGGCGTAGGTGACCGGTGTGCATTCAAGGCTAATGATTGCTTAACGGACATGGCGTCTCAGTCGGCTGACTTGATCATCTGTAACCCGCCGTTCCATCAAGAAAGGGTGATTGGAGATCAAATTGCTATGCGTATGTTTGCCCAGTCAGCACAGGTGCTTACAGTAGAGGGCGAGCTTTGGGTGGTGGGTAATCGCCACTTAGGTTATCACGCCAAGCTGAAGCGTTGGTTTAGCCGGGTGGAGCAAGTGGGTGCTCACCCCAAGTTTGTTGTGCTAAAAGCGCAGCTTTGATCGGTTTTTTTAATCGGCTTGATTGGAACCAGTAATGTCTGGATTATAATTACTTGGGACTTTACCCACCATAGGTCGATAAAAGTCGGCGATAGTTTGCATATCTACATCCATATTATCGGTGGTGTTAAGCATTTTTCCTATGCCGCCAGTACGCGTGGCGTAATCAAAATAAGCCAAGGCTATAGGTACATTTGCACCCTTGGCCATGTGGTAAAATCCAGTCTTCCAGCGTTTTACACTGGCGCGAGTCCCTTCTGGCGCGATGGCGAAAATCAAATTTTCGTTGTTGGCATAAGTATCAATGGATGCATCTACAAAGTCTTTACTGGCTTCACGATTAAGAGGAATGCCCCCTAACCAACGCATTATTGGGCCAATTGCGCCCTCAAATAAGGTGTGCTTACCGATAAAATAGACTCTTAATCGTAAGTGAAAGGCAATGGCAATGCCAAGTGGAAAGTCCCAGTTGGATGTGTGTGGGGCGGCGATAATGAGGTAGCTGCCGGTTGCAGGTGCTACGTTAATAACTTTCCAGCCGACAAGCTTTAGCGCCAACCAAGAAAGAAGCCTGATAATGTGAATAACGCCAGGGGTGTCGTGAATGGTAAAATGCATGGAAGTACGGGCCTAGGAGCGATTTTTGCGGTATTATAGCAGGTCGCTCATATGCATGAGCAATGTTTAATTTTATCAGCCCTAATTAAAGCAATAAGGGCGCTTTGGAGTCATGAATGAAAATTGCCGAAAACAGTGTAGTTAACTTCCATTACACCCTTACCAATGGTGAGGGAAAACTGGTTGATACCTCACGCGAAGGCGAGCCTTTACCATATTTGCATGGTGCTAATAATATTGTACAAGGTTTAGAAGAGGCTCTTGAAGGCAAGCAAGCCGGTGATAAGTTGCAGGTAGAAGTGCCTCCTCATCTAGGTTATGGCGAATACATGGAAGAAATGGTGCAGCAAGTAGAGCGTGATATGTTCTCTGGCATTGATAACCTAGAAGTGGGCATGCAGTTCCATGCTGAGGGCGATTCTGGCCAACAGCAGGTGGTGACTATTACTGCCGTTGAAGGCGACATGGTAAGCGTGGACGGAAATCACGATCTAGCTGGCGAAACATTGAATTTTGATGTGGAGATCATGGCTGTACGTGAAGCCACTGCAGACGAGCTAGACAACGGCCATATCCATGGCCCAGGCTGCAACCACTAAAACTGGTTTATTACTTGGCCTCGCATGTGGGGCCAGTGTGCAATCCTAGTTTCATTTTTGGCTTCACTTCTAGCTTCAATTTTTGGCGCCATCCTTAGCCTCTCCTTATAACCACTTATTTTAGAGCACTTGCCTAACATCATGGAAAAGACATATAACCCTAACGCCATCGAGCAGCAATGGTACCAGCAATGGGAAGACAATAACTACTTCGCCCCGTCTGGTGAAGGTACGCCTTATAGCATTGTTATTCCACCACCCAATGTGACGGGCAGTTTGCACATGGGGCATGCTTTTCAAGACACCATTATGGATGCTTTAACGCGATTTAAGCGTATGCAAGGGCATGACACATTATGGCAAGTGGGAACTGACCATGCTGGCATTGCTACACAAATGTTAGTGGAACGAAAAGTTCAGCTCGAAGAAGGCAAAACGCGGCATGATTTAGGCCGAGATAAATTCCTAGAAAAAGTATGGGAATGGAAGGATGAATCGGGTGGTACTATTACTCGCCAGTTACGCCGCATGGGTGCAAGTGTCGATTGGAGTCGCGAACGCTTTACTATGGACGATGGGTTTTACACCGCGGTGCAAGAGGCTTTTGTGCGCTTGTATGACGATGGTTTAATTTACCGTGGTAAGCGCTTAGTAAACTGGGACCCTAAGCTACATACGGCCATTTCTGATTTAGAAGTTATTTCTACGGATGAAAAGGGCCATATGTGGCACTTGCGTTATCCTTTAGCTAATGGAGCAACCACTGCCGATGGTAAAGCTTACATCGTAGTGGCTACCACTCGTCCAGAAACCATGTTAGGCGATGCGGCTGTTGCCGTTCACCCTAAAGATGAGCGCTACCAACACCTCATCGGCAAATTTATAGAGCTGCCGTTAGTGGGTCGTTTGATCCCAGTCATTGCCGATGATTACGTAGACATGGAATTTGGTACCGGTTGTGTGAAAATCACCCCTGCCCATGACTTTAACGACTATGCTATGGGCCAGCGGCATGATTTAGGCATGATTAGCGTGCTAGATCACGATGCCGCCATTGTTGAAGTGCCTCATGTGTACACTACTGCAGGTAAAGTAGTTGAAGAGCATGATGAAACTATTCCGGCCGCTTATCGTGGCTTAGATCGCTATCTTGCACGTGATCAAATTGTTGCAGATTTAGATGCAAGCAGCTTGTTAGAAGCTGTTGAAGATCATGGCTTAAAGGTGCCTCGCGGAGACCGTTCTGGTTTGGTTATCGAACCTTTGTTAACTGATCAGTGGTTCGTGAGCACTAAGCCTTTGGCTGAACCTGCGATTGCCGCAGTGGAAGATGGTCGTATTGAATTTGTGCCTAAACAATGGGAAAACACGTACTTTTCTTGGATGCGTGACATTCAAGATTGGTGTATCTCTCGTCAGCTTTGGTGGGGTCATCGAATCCCAGCATGGTATGACAATGAAGGCGCCTTTTATGTTGGTCGAAGCGAAGAAGAGGTGCGCTTAAAGCACAATTTAGGCGATATCAACCTTAAGCAAGATGAAGACGTGCTTGATACCTGGTTCTCTTCTGGCTTATGGACTTTTGGCACGCTAGGCTGGCCAGACTCTACAGAAGCGCTGGCTAAGTATCATCCAACAGATGTGCTAGTCACTGGCTTTGATATTATTTTCTTCTGGGTTGCGCGCATGATCATGATGACCATGCACCTTACCAAAGATGAGACTGGTGAAGCCCAGGTGCCTTTTAAGACAGTGTATGTACACGGTTTGGTTAGGGATCAAGACGGCGAGAAAATGTCTAAGTCTAAGGGCAACGTCATTGATCCTTTGGACTTGATTGACGGTATTGAGCTGGATGCGCTGCTAGAAAAGCGTACTGGCAATATGATGCAGCCGCAGCTGGCTAAAAAGATTGAAAAACAAACTTTAAAGCACTTCCCAGATGGTATTGAAGCTTATGGTACTGATGCCTTACGCTTTACCATGTGCTCACTGGCTTCTACAGGCCGAGACATTAAATTCGATTTAGGTCGTATTGAAGGTAATCGCAACTTCTGTAACAAAATTTGGAATGCCACTAACTATGTGCTGATGAACTGTGACGAGCAGGATTGTGGGCAAGCTGGTGGTGAAATTGAATTGAGTTTGGCAGATCGCTGGATTGTATCTCGCTTACAAAAAGCAGAGCAAAAGGTGATTGAGTCTATGGGGGTGTATCGTTTTGATCACGCCGCAGAAGCGCTATATCACTTCATTTGGAGCGAATATTGCGATTGGTATTTAGAGTTATCAAAACCAGTATTGTGGGATGAAAATGCAACACAAGCTCAACTGCGTGGCACCCGCCGTACCCTGGTTCGTGTATTGGAAACGGTATTGCGTTTGGCGCATCCTATAATGCCGTACATCACTGAAGAGATTTGGCAAAAACTTAAAAGTCTTGCAGGTGTTGAGGGTGATAGCATTATGTTGCAGCCTTATCCTATTGCAGATGACGGCAAAATTGATGAAACTGCTGAAACAGATTTAAACTGGGTGCGTGGCATTATTGACGGCGTACGCAACATCCGTGGTGAGATGAATATCTCTCCGGGTAAGCCAATTCCAGTATTGCTAAAGCAAGGTGACGCAGCAGATCAGCAGCGCCTTAATACTAATAGCCAGTTCCTTATTAAGTTGGCCAAGCTAGAGTCTATTACTTGGCTAGAAGAGGGCTTCGAGGCTCCGTTAAGTGCTACAGCGTTAGTCGGTGGGCTAGAAGTGCTGGTTCCTATGGCTGGGCTCATTGATAAAGACGCAGAGCTAGGACGCTTAAATAAAGAGCTAGGTAAGCTACAAGGCGAAATTAAACGCTTAGGTGGTAAGTTGGGTAACGCTAAGTTTGTTGATAAGGCGCCAGCGGAAGTGATCGAAAAAGAACGCGCTAAGCTAAATGATGCTGAAACTGCTGCAAGTACATTACAGCAGCAAGTGGCCAAAATAGAAGCGATTTAAGCGTATCACTGTAGGTTGTTGGTAACGTTTAAGGGTGTGTACGTGTTGTTTTTTAGATATTGGTGATGTACCAGAGAAGGGTGTCTGTTGACTTCCTTCTTAATGCAGTGCTAAACTACGCACCGCACTAGCCTGACCGTTATGTGTGAAGATCCAGACCGTAATTTGCGCATTAAAGATATCATTAATTTGATAATCCGCGCAGATAAAGGCGGTTTGTCAAATTAATTTAGTAGCAAAGAGTAAGAATATGAGCAAAGGTACAGTAAAGTGGTTTAACGCCGATAAAGGTTTCGGTTTCATCACTCCAGAAGATGGCGGAAAAGATTTATTCGTACATCACTCTGAAATC
>JAWUYU010000002.1:0-27914 GCA_034110645.1 Pseudomonadales bacterium | reverse complement strand
GCACCAAGATAAAATGGCTAAAACCAACCTACTTTACGTTGGAAAACTTGGCAATAGCTAGCTATTACCTGCGTTTCCCGCCTCAATTAGACTGATTTTTCCTCATTTCCCTTTTGTCGCCGCTTTATGCAAAGGTCTCATTATGTGTCTTATTGTTTTAGCCCACCAACTTAATAGCGATTACCCACTTATTATGGCAGCCAATCGTGATGAGTTTCGCCATCGCCCAACCCAAAATATGCATTGGTGGCCTAATATTGACATACTCGCAGGCAAAGACCTTAAAGCGGGAGGCACTTGGCTGGCGGTGCATAAGAATGGTCGCTGGGCGGCTGTGACCAATTTTCGCAAGGTTAATGCTAGTAAGGTGATTGCGGCTTCTGGTACTGAGTTAACAACACTCAAATCAAGAGGTCACTTAGCTCTGAACTTCCTTAGTCAAAACAACAGCGCTATAGATTTTGCTAATCAGCTTCAAATGGACCAATTCGCAGGCTTCAACTTATTGCTTTGGGATAATCATGAGCTCGTTTTTTGCGCCAATGAAGAGCAAAAGCAGCCACAGATTCTAGCTGCTGGAATATACGGACTCAGTAATGGTCGCCTGGACAGTGATTGGCCAAAGGTGAAGCATGTGAAAACTGCTTTGAAACAGTCTTTACATCAGGCTCCACAGCACCAAAAGCTTCAACAGATGATGCAGAATACACACATAGCTACAGACCCTGAACTACCCAAAACAGGCATTTCACTGGCTTGGGAAAGGCGCCTATCGGCTTGTTTTATCGATGCGCCTGAATATATTTATGGCACCCGTACCTGCATTAGTATGTATCGTGACAAATTTGGCAACATGGATATTCACGAAACTTGCTTTGACACCCCAACACCACAACAGCAACACTTTAACTGGACTAATAAATCATCATGCACACCAGCTTAATTTTCATTAATGGCCTAGCCTTGAGCGTTGGCTTAATCGTTGCTATTGGCGCACAGAATGCCTTCCTATTGAATCGCGCTTTACGTAACCAGCATCAATATGAAGTGGCCCTTTTTTGCAGTATTACAGATGCCAGCCTTATATGCATTGGTATATTTGGCATGGGATCTTTAGTTAAAGCACAGCCTGAGTTATTGTTATGGATCACTTGGGGAGGGGTGTTGTTTTTGTTTATTTATGGAGCATTATCTTTTAAGGCTGCTGCTAGAAATAACACCATGAAAGAGGAATATGGCGAAAGTGAGTATTCACTTATTAAAGCAATCACCGTTGCTGCAAGTGTTAGTTTACTCAATCCCCATGCCTACTTAGATACTGTGGTGCTACTTGGTGGCATTAGTAGCCAGTATGTTGACAGCGAAAAAATATGGTTTGGGTTAGGCGCTGTAAGCGCTTCTTTTATGTGGTTTTTTGGTTTGGCTTGGGGCGCTCGCTGGCTTATGCCTGTGTTTAAAAAACCCATGGCTTGGCGGGTATTAGACGGTCTTATTGGCATTATTATGTGGAGTATTGGGGTAGGGTTAATGGTCCACATATCGACTATGTAGCCACGTTAGGCCAGCCGCTTTAAGGTTATCCTGAATCACTTTCTGTACGCCATCTGTACCTGCTTGCAACAGCGCTTGCTGCAACATGTCCTGAGCCTGGGTTAAGGTGAAATTACGTATAACTGACTTAACTTTTGGCAGACTAGCCGCGTTCATCGACAAACTATCATAACCCATACCCACAAGCAGCAATGCTCCAGCAGGGTCACCTGCCAACTCACCACACAAACTCACTGGAATATTAGCAGCTTTGGCTGCATCTACCACATGCTGCAACGCCATTAATACGGCAGGGTGCATGGTATGATATAAATCTGCTACCCGCGGATTATTTCGGTCTACCGCTAATATATACTGAGTTAAATCATTACTACCCACAGACATAAAGTCTACTCGTTCAGCAATGTGTTTGGCTTGATATACCGCAGCTGGTACTTCTATCATCACCCCAATAGGTGGGCGCACTAATTTATACCCTTCTTCACATAATTCAGAAAAGGCTTGATCAATCCAACGAATAGATTCATCAATTTCGTTCACATGAGTGATCATAGGCAACATGATTCGCAGGTTGTCTAAACCTTCACTAGCCTTGAGCATGGCGCGAATTTGCACCAAAAATATTTCTGGGTGATCTAGCGTCACACGAATGCCACGCCAACCTAAAAACGGGTTATCTTCTTTAATGGCGAAGTAAGGTAAGTTTTTATCACCACCGATGTCTAAGGTACGCATGGTAACAGGAAAAGGTGCAAAGCCTTCTAGTTGAGTACGATAACAGTCGGTTTGTTCGTCTTCTGAGGGAAAGTGTTCCTTAATCATAAAAGGCACTTCGGTACGGTAAAGACCCACGCCCTCGGCACCCTGGTCCAACGAACGACTAATGTCTAGCGGTAAGCTAGTATTTACTAACAAAGGGACAGTATGACGATCGCGCGTTTGCGCCGGCACATTACGTAAAATTTCTAACTCTTTGGTAAACGACGTTTCTTCGGCAATGGTTTTTTCATATTGACGGCGTAAGTCCTGACTTGGATTGAGGAATATACGACCTATATAGCCATCTATAACAACCTCTTGGCCTTCCATACGTCGATAAGGGAAGTCTACCGCGCCCATCACCGTAGGAATACCCATAGAGCGAGCGAGTATAGCCGCATGAGAGTTGTTAGAACCTAAAGTGGAGATAATGGCTTTAAGCTTATGGGCGGGTACTTCTGCCAACATCGTCGCCGTTACTTCCTCTGCCACCAGTACAGTAGCGTCTTCAAACTCACGTACTTCAACATTGGTTTGCTGCAACTCGGCCAGTATACGCCGACCAAGGTCTCGTATATCTGTGGCTCTTTCCCTTAAATACGGGTCATCCATGGCTTCAAATGCACTTATATGGGTCTGTACAACTTGGCGCAATGATCCTTGAGCCCACTGGCCTTTACGTATTTTGTCCACTACCTCGCCTGCCAAAGCGTTGTCGTCCAGCATACGCATATAAACTTCAAACAGTTCTTGTTCTTGGTTCTTTAAGTTGCGAGCTAAGGTACGGCTTACTATTTTTATTTTTCGACGCACAGCCTCTAACGCTGTTTGAAAAGCCTCTACTTCCACTTCAGGATTGCGACAGCGCCGATCTGGCACTTTATTCAGGTCAGCTGGAGGTGCAATCACAGCCACATGGCCTATAGCAACACCACCAGAGCCGCTCACACCTTCATAAGCTACGTCTAAGCTAGCTTCATCAGCTAAAGCGTCTTGCCTTAAACCGCCACCAGTGGCTTCAGCATGGGCAATAAAGCCTGCTAACTGAGCCGACAAAGTGATCAGCATGGCTTCTTCTTCAGTGCTAAATTGGCGCTCTATATGCTGCTGAACAACCAATATACCCAACACCTTGCGATGGTGAACGATGGGCACACCTAAAAAGGAATTAAAGGCTTCTTCGCCAGTTTCTTGCACATAGTGAAAACTGGGGTGGTCTGCCGCTCGGGTTATATTAATGGTTTCGGCCTTAAGCCCCACTAATCCAACCAATCCTTTACCTGATGGCAGGCAAGCTTTACCAATAGCCCCTTGGTTAAGCCCTTCTGTAGCCATTAGTACATAGTTATCTGTTTGTGGGAAGTGAAGGTAAATGGAGCACACATCAGTGCGCAGGGCTCGCCGAACTTGGTTTACCACCAACTTCAAAGCCGATTGCAAATCCTCAGCAGAGCTCACCGCTTGGATTATTTTACGCAGACTGTGCAGCATTCAGTGTTGTTCCTAAACTATAAATTATTTTCTCTGAGCATCGCTTGGAATGACTAAACCATGATGATAAACCAAACGCGAATGACGTAGGCAAAGCTCTTTCATGGCACGACGATAAACCTCACGTTTAAACGACACCACTTGATCTACTGGGTACCAATAGCTAACCCACTCCCAGGCATCAAATTCTGGGCTATTGGTTGTGCCCGTTTGCACAGCCGAGTCTGGCGCTAACATACGTAACAAAAACCACTTTTGTTTTTGACCAATACACAAAGGTTGCTGACCCTGGCGAATCATCCGCTTGGGCAAACGATACCTTAGCCAACCACGAGTACAAGCAAGTACCTCTACATGTTCTGGCAATAGGCCAATTTCTTCTTTAAGTTCCCTAAATAAGGCATCTTCTGGCGTTTCGTGAGCGTCAATGCCCCCTTGAGGGAATTGCCAAGCATCCCAACCTACACGTTTTGCCCATAGCACTTGGCCCTGGGAGTTTGCCAGAATAATACCTACATTGGGGCGAAAACCATCTTTATCGATCACGGCTTTGCACCATACAAAATATATTTGTCCCCATTGTTCCACAAAAGGGCAGGCAACAACAACCACTGATGAAAATGAGCTAAAATAATGTTTTATCACCCATTCATATAGGAATGTCCATGCTGGAAAGACACGTAAACAAAGCAAGGCTCGCTTTATTTGATTTAGACAACACATTATTAGCTGGCGATAGCGACCATGGGTGGGGTGAGTTTATGGTGGCACAAGGCCTTGTAGATGGGGCCGACTATGGCGCAAAAAATGATGCCTTTTACCAAGATTATCTCGCTGGTAATTTAGACATGGTAGCCTATGCAGAGTTTGCACTTGCGCCGTTAACTCAATACAGCGCCACTGAACTTAACAGCATTCACCAAAAGTTCATGAAAACCACTGTTATCCCCATGATCGCCCCTAAAACTCAAGCCTTACTGAAAAAACACCGCGATGCCGGAGATGTTTTGGTGATTGTTACCGCCACTAATGACTTTATCACCGCACCCATTGCCGAATATCTTGCCATACCCCACCTTATAGCTACTCCTACAGAATTTATAGACGGGCGCTATACAGGTAAATTGAGTGGTGCGCCCTGCTTTAAAGAGGGGAAAATTGACAAGTTGAATGCTTGGATGGTGCTAAACAACTACACCATTGAAGGCGCCTGTTTTTACAGCGACTCCCACAATGATATACCGTTATTAGCCTTAGTGGATGAGCCCATCGTTGTAGACCCCGACGCAACGCTTGAAGCTCATGCACTGGCCAATGATTGGCCAGTGCTTAGCTTAAGGTAGGCTGTTAAACGTCGTACCAAGCTCGCAAAATAACTGACTTTAGGTAGTCTGTTTCTGGGATTGCAGGGTGGACAGGGTGATCGCCACCTTGACCACCTTGCTCCAATACTTGCCCCATACGGCCATTTTTACGACAAGCTTCCTGCAATAATTCAGTAAGGCGCGCGCGCTCTAAATGCATGGAACAAGACGCTGATACCAATATACCTTCTGGCTTTAACAGGCGCATTGCTAGCTGGTTAGCACGCTGATAGCCTAGCTCACCTGCTTTAATGTCTTTACGACGAGCAATAAAGGCCGGTGGATCAATGATCACTATATCAAAACGTTCGCCATCTTCATGCAACTGCTTCATCACAGCAAAAGCATCGCCTTTTACGGTATGTACTTTATCACCAACACCGTTCAACTCGGCCTGTTGATGCACTAGCTCCAACGCTTGAGCAGAAGCATCGATACAAACTACTTCGATAGCGCCCGCTGCTGCAGCCTGCACACCCCAACCACCAATGTAGCTAAAAATGTCCAATACCCGTTTACCGTTAGCTAGTTTCTGTACTCTGCGACGGTTTAAGCGATGGTCATAAAACCATCCCGTTTTTTGGCCATCCCATACCGGCACTAAAAAACTCACAGCATTTTCCTTCAAAGGCACAAGTTTTGGTACATCACCTTGGGCTACACGTACATAGTTTTCCAGGCCTTCAATAGCGCGCATTTTGCCATCGTTCTTAAGTAATATATTGAGATCTGGCACGACTTGGTTAATTGCTTGAAGTAACTCTTCCAGTAATAATTCAATGCCTGCGTTAGACACCTGTACCACGACAACCTGGTCAAATCGGTCAATCACTAGCCCCGGCAAACCATCGCTGTCACCGTAAACCCAACGATAACAGTGATCTTCAAATAAATATTCCCTACTCGTTAAAGCGGCTTTTAAGCGACTAACAAAGCGCTCAAGGTTAAGCGGCTCATCGGCATTACGGCTCACCAAACGGCCACAAATTAGCTGCTTTGGGTTAATTATAGCAGTCCCTAAGGCCTTACCTTTGGCATCCAGTACATTAACTTGCTCTCCTGCAGAAAAATTCTGCAAAGGGGATTTATTCACATCAACTTCGTTGCTGTAAATCCACAAATGACCTTGGCGTAAGCGGCGATCAGATTTCGGTTTTAATATTAGATCTGGCATTTATTCTTCACACAATTCGCTGTAAGCATCAGCATCTAATAAATGCTCTAGCTCTTCTGGGTGGCTTAAACGTATTTGTAACAACCACGCCTCGCCGTATGGATCTGAGTTAACCAATTCTGGGTCATCATCTAAGCGTTCATTGACCGCTATTACTTCGCCAGAAACTGGTGCAAATAGATCGGATGCTGCTTTAACAGACTCAATCACACCAAACTCATCTTCACTTACAAGCTCCGAGCCGACTTCTGGCAATTCAACAAATACCACATCTCCTAGCTGTTCTTGGGCAAAGTCTGTCACTCCAATAGTAACAGTACCGTCACCTTCGTTGCGGATCCATTCATGGCTTGAAACGTAGCTTAAACCTTGAGGTAAGTTGCTCATAATCGTGTCCTTATAATCTATTTTTTACAGATTGAGGCGCTTGTGACAATGGGGGTAAGTGCACACCTACACCCATGGCCTGTTGCGCTAAATGTTGTTTAATGGGGCTTAGTTTTTGCACCCAATTCATACCTGTATTGCGCAGTAAACTCAACATTGGATGTTGGTTACCAAACAGTCGAGATAAACTCTCCATCAAAGCCATCATGCGTAAATTGTCCCCACGCCTTTGTGCCTGATAGCTTTCTAAAACTTTTACACTAGCAATGTCTGCGCCTTGCTGCTGGGCTTGTTTTAACACCTCTACCAAAGCAGCCACATCAAGAAAACCTAAATTAACACCTTGGCCAGCTAACGGGTGAATAGAGTGAGCTGCATCCCCTACCAACACCAACCCTGCCTGCACATAGCGCTTGGCGTGGCGCTGCCTAAGTGGGATCACGTAGCGCTGGTCAGTTGCAATCACAGCACCTAATTCACCCTCAAAGGCACGAGTTAGGGCACTACAAAATTCATCTTCTGGCAATTGTTGCATGGCCTTTGCTTGCTGCTCAGGACGAGACCACACTATAGAACAATAATGGCTATTGGGGCCTTCTTCGGCTGGGCTCGGCAGGGGCAAAAAGGCCAAAACACCGTCTTCTGTAAACCGTTGCCACGCTGTATTTTGGTGTGACTTAGTTATTTTTACTCGGGTTACTAAAGCGTGATGAGGATAATCCCACTCACGGGTAGGTAAACCAGATAGCTGCCTTATCTTAGAGTTGGCTCCATCGGCCCCTACCACTAAGGAGGCACTGAGCTGTTCACCGCCTGCCAAAGTTAAACGCCGTGGTGACATGTTCTCTAATGTCTCCTTTTGTGCCGTCATATCAACAATTTGGCTATGTTCGAACAATTGGTATTGTTTGCGCGCTAACGTTTGATGTAACGCTGAAGTAATGGTGCAATTTTCAATAATATGCCCTAAATAAGGTAAGTGTTGTTCGGCAGCAGTAAAGTTAAGCTGGCCCGTGCCACAGGCATCCCACACATGCATAGCCCTATAGGCTTGCAGACGTGCCATGTTTTCTATAATTGGCCACACACCTAAGTTTTGTAATAGGTTTTCAGAGGCTAAACTTAAAGCCGATACGCGAGCGTCCACTTGACCAGGGGGCCAGTTTTGCGACGGATTTAATTCGCCTGATTCAATTAGCGCCACCTTAAAGCCAGCATCGATCAAGCCACACGCAAGGCTTGCGCCAACCATTCCAGCGCCAACGATAGCTACATCAAATACAGTGGCATCGGACCCAACAGAGTTAAGCAGGCTCATGGGCTTTCCTCGCAGTCATTAGAGAAATCAGAAACGATCACTGATGGCATGGCTAAAACCTGAGCCAAAGGCACATCTAAACCCATAGCTGCACGGGTAAATATAGTTTTTACCAATGGTACTTGCTCCATGGTTAATAAACCTAACTGCCGGAAAATAGAGTAATGCCGTTTTTTGCTAGAAAAAAGCTTCATTACTTTGTCACTAGCACTAATGACACGTTTTTGGTCCCACTTGCTGACTTCAACAAACTCATTTAGATTAGCTAAGTCGCCGATAGCCGTGCCTTGCTTACAGGCCTTAAGTACCGATTCTGCTAATGCAAAGTTCCCCCGTAACGCTAAGTTAAAACCTTGGCCTGCAATGGGGTGTAGCGTATGTGCAGCATTGCCTACCACAGCCAAGCCTTGCCTTGCTTGCTCTTGGGCAACACTTAAAGTAAGTGGGTACACCTGACGATCACCAATGGCGAGAAAGTCGCCCATGGGATAACCCACATGTTGCTGAATTTCTTGTAGCAGCTCGTCATCACTCAATTGCTGCAGTTCACTCTGTCGCTCAATAGGCTGGGTCCACACTAAGGCTGCACGATGCTTATTCTGAAAATTGGGTAAGGGCAATAACGCTAAGGGGCCTGATGGAGTAAAGCGTTCGCAAGCAAGACCTTGATGATGTTGGTCTAGTTCTAAATTAGCCACTAGCGCCACTTGGTCATAACGTTGTACTTGATCAAACATGCCTAATTGTTGGCGCAAATCCGATCGCCCTCCATCCGCCATAACGACTAGCTGCGCGGTAAGGGTGCCACATTGACCAAGGCGCTGATATTCCAGTTGGCTATCTTGGCGTGCATTATCTATAGCAGTCACCTGGGCCTGATCAATAAGATGCACAAAGTCACTACAGCGCTGAGTTATTTGTTCTAAAAACACCTGCCCCATGGCTTGGTTCTGCAATACATAGCCTAAGGCTTCTCGTTGCATATCGCTGGCGTACATCTCGCTCTTCAAAGGCTGACCTTGGTCACTCACTTGAATATTGCTAATGGCCTGGGCGTGAGGCTTTAAATGATGCCATAAGCCAATGCTGTGTAATAAGTTTCGACTACCAAGGGCCAATGCCGTTGCACGCCCATCTAGAACTCCAGCCGCCGAAGGTGTTGTGGCTTCAATGGGAGCAGCGTCTAATAAGGCAATGGATAACCCATAGGCCTTTGCAGTGCCCGCAAGCGCCAAGCATAAGCTTGCGCCAACTAAGCCGCCGCCCACAATAACAATATCGTAGCTCTGGTCAGATAAATCAGTCTGAGGGCCTGTTGAGTGTTGATCTACATTAGCAGACATTAGCTAGCCATCAAGGTTTCAATATCTGCCACAGTCACTGGCAAATTCGCTGTAAGGTTACGGTAACCATCTTCTGTCACCAAGATATTATCTTCAATGCGCACTCCAATACCACGCCATTGGGCGGCAATATCCGTATCGTCTGGGTCGATATATATACCTGGCTCTACTGTGGTCACCATTCCGGCAATAAGAGGCCTAGACTCACCGTTTAGCTTATAAATACCAACATCATGTACATCCATGCCTAGCCAGTGACCAATATTGTGCATGTAGTATTTGCGATAGGTTTGGTCTTCAATATTTTTATCCAGCTCCCCAGTTAGCAAGCCGATATCAATTAAGCCTTGCGTTATTACCTTAACTGCAGCACCTTGCATATCGGTAAATACAGCACCGGGCTTAATGCATGCTAAGGCAGCTTGATGAGCTGCTAATACAATTTCATAAATGGTTTTTTGTGGCTCACTAAAGCGACCATTAACAGGGAATGTACGAGTAATATCTGCCGCATAGTAGTCTAGCTCACAGCCCGCATCAATCAATACTAAATCACCATCCTGCAACACTTGGTCAATATTGGTGTAATGCAAAATACAGGCATTTTCGCCACCGGCTACAATAGAACCATAAGCCACACGCTGACTGCCTTGGGTGGAAAACTGATGATGCACTTCGGCAGCTAATTGAAATTCATTCATGCCCACTTTGCAAACACTCATAGCCCGCTTATGAGCTGCCACACTAATATCGTTGGCCAACGCCATCTGCTCCACTTCGGCAGCAGATTTAAATAAGCGCATGGCATCTACAATAGGGTCAAGGTCTACAAGTTGGGTGGGGCATACTTTACCCTGCCGTGTTAAGCCTCGTAGTGTAGAAAGGCTGAGCTGCACAACTGCAGATGTATCTTTCCGGCTAAACCCATAAACTACCTGACTTGCCCCATCTAACAACTCAATGAGCTTTTCCGTTAGGCTGTCGCTGGTGTAGGCTTGATCGATCATTAAAGCACTTGGTGCAGCGTCTACACCTAAACGACGACCGTGCCAAATTTCTTGTAACTTGTCTTTGGTACGACAAAAAATGCTGCTAAACGAGCCATCTTTACCATTACTAAGCACCAGCGTGGTTTGTGGCTCCACCGTGCCAGACAAATAGTAGAAGCTACTGTCTTGGCGGTAATCATGCTCCACATCACCGTTACGGATATGCACTGGCGCGCACTGAATCACTACAACTGCGCCTAGTGGCAACTGTTGCATCAAGGCTTGGCGGCGATTTTTATATTCTATGGTGGCTAATTTAGTCATGGCACCTTGCCTTTAATGTAATTAATGAAGCATTAAGTATAACTGTGGCGCTTAATGTAGCTTTGGTACTGTTTCATCTGTACTTTCGGTCGGTATATTAAATTCTGAAAAC
The DNA here is from genome assembly GCA_034110645.1 of Pseudomonadales bacterium. GTDB lineage: Bacteria > Pseudomonadota > Gammaproteobacteria > Pseudomonadales > Balneatricaceae > Njordibacter. The sequence continues at coordinate 17,102 of JAWUYU010000002.1, read as the reverse complement.
ACCATCATAGCCGCCAAACGTACGTATTCAACTAGCTCTATGTAACTAGCTTCTGCGTTATATCCTTCAGGCTCTTCATCATCTTCATCGAAGGATATTTGGGCAATGCTGGCTAGATCTTCCATGCCCTCGGTGATTTCACTAGAAAGGGTTTGCTTGTCGTTGTCAAACCCCAGACCAAAACCACTTAAAAAGCCACTGCACCAAGCACCTAAAGAATCTGTTCTACCTGCCAATTCTGTGTCATCTTCTGGCAGCAGTAGTTGGAAGCCAAAGTCAGACGCAGCAAACTGCTCTAACACCAAGTCGTAAAGCGCAACCAATTCGGCTTTGTCATCATCTTCTAGCTCTTGCACATCCAAATGAGCCACTACCATGGCTAACCAAGCTTCAGCGTCAGCTCGTACGCCAGCTGCCAACTGCCCTGCCAGCAGTCCATGTAATTCTGAGGGAGTACCAAAAGCACCCAGCGCTACGAACATGTCGGCAAAGTCGTCAAAAGTGTAATTTAGTTTGGGTAAGGCATTAGTCATTGGTTTGGCTCTTGTTAACTCTGGTTTGCACGATCTGCAAATTATGGGCTTATTATACCTGAGCTGTACGCATTCTCTAGAGCTTTTGCAGAGTGTCACTAGACAGTAGCGCAATTTACTATAAAATCAACGGGCAGATTATCTTTTTAAGTGGCCCGAAAATGTCGAAAATCAACGCTTTAGCGCATCATATCGATCAGCTGCTAACCCAACACCGGACTTTACAGCAAGATTATGTCCATCTTCAAAGCCACGTGAAAGAGCTGGAACAACAACTATTAGGGCAGCAACTGTCTGCCAATACCCTATTACAAGCAAAAAACTTGGCGTCTGAACAGGCCTACGATCAATCTATGGAAGATGAGTTAAACCATTTAATCGGATTATTTGACCAAGTAACGGAAGTACACAATGACTGACACACAAGCAGTACAAGTTTCCATTTTAGGGCAAAGCTACACCCTCACTTGCCCAGCCGGCAAAGAAGCCAATCTGAGACAAGCTGCAAGCACCTTAGACCAGAAACTACAGGCTATTAAAGCCGGCGGACGCGTTATGGGTTTAGAACGCATGGCTGTCATGGCTGCCCTAAATATGAGTGCTGAACTGATAGAAACACAATCGCAACTAACCACCTTAGAAACCGCACTTGAACACCTCGATAAAAGGGTAACCGACAACCTACCCTAAGTTTTTGGTTCCATTCTTAAAAACACAGGTCTATAATGATTACAGACTCCCTGTGGTACTCGACATTCGATAACGTCCTTGAGCCGATTCACATACCCAGGGTGCTTCTCGCTTATGCTTTGTGCATGTCCGCTCGTCGGAACGCCTTCCGCCTAATCAGGAGCGCCCACCTTGAACCTCCGGGTTCAGGGCAACCGTCGGAATCGACACCTTGGGGAGTCTTTCACACTATAACTTCTCCTCTTTTGGAGTTGTCTCATCTATCAACTCGTAAAATTCTGTAAAATCTTCCCGCTCTATCCATACACACCCTGTAATTGTGGCACAATCGCATCTATACGCTGACAAGACCTACCAATACAGAGGTTTCGAACTCATGACTACGCGCATTTTGTTAATCGAAGATGACCAAGAACTCAATGAATTGTTGAGCGAATTTCTGGCTCTAGAAAACTTTGAAGTTGACCAAGCTTTTGATGGTGAACAAGGCCTCAACATGGCCATAAATGGCCATTACGATGCTTTAGTGCTTGATATAATGATGCCTAAGATGAACGGTTTAGACCTACTAAAAAAATTCCGCATCAGCCATAAAACCCCTGTACTCATGCTAACCGCTCGTAGCGATGAAGTAGATCGCATTGTAGGATTTGAAATGGGGGCCGACGATTATTTGCCAAAACCATGTAATCCACGAGAAATTATTGCCCGTATTCGCGCCATACTAAGGCGTGTAGAAATGGATAAAGCTGGTATGCAAGCCAGCGGTAACCGTCAAATTATGGTGTTAGAAGATGTAGAACTAAACCATAATACACGTATCGTCTCCAAGCAGGGCGAGGTGTTAGATCTCACCAGCACAGAATTTAACCTGCTAGCCAGCTTATTAGCAAAGGCGGGGCAAGTGTTAAGTAAAGAAGAACTCACAGAAACAGCATTAGGCCGCAAGTTGGCTTTGTATGATCGCAGTGTAGACATGCACATGAGTAACCTTCGACGCAAACTAGGCCCATTCTCCAGTAATGAACCGCGCATAAAAACAATACGTGGTGTTGGGTATCAATATGTCATCAATGATTAAATGGCCATTAATATTTCGTAGTTTATATTGGAAAATATTTTTCTTTTTTTGGTTAACACTCATTTCTGCCATTTTTTCTGTCGCTACTTTGTCGGAAATAATTGTTGAAGAACGCGATCAAAATCAGTACCAACGCGTGGTTAAGTTAGGCATAAAAGCAGCGGATATATATGAAACCAAAGGCTCTGAAGAGTTAACCACATGGCTCCGCTACATTGACCAAGAATTTGATGTAAAAGGCTTTATGCTAGACTCTAAACGGCGTCCAATTAGCCGGGCAAACCTACCCAAAAACTGGCTTGAGTTTACTTTACCACTTACTCAAAACAGATTGTCAGAACGCCACTTACGTGGCTTTCAACCTTATCGAATATCCAGCAGCAACGGCGAAATTTACACCTTTGTTGCCCACCGTGACAACCGTGGCCCCTACCCTGCTTGGTTAAAGCATTTACCAGCACTGCAAGTAATTACAGCCTTATTTATTGTAGCCTTACTTACAGCTTTTGTTACTTGGCGCATCACCGACCCGTTACGTAAATTAAAGAAAGCCACCGACTCATTCGCACGCGGAAATTTAGATACCCGCGTGTCCAAACTTGTAGGCTGTAGAAAAGATGAAATTGGTGAAGTAGGCCTCGCCTTTAACCACATGGCAGAGCGTATTAGTTTGCTGGTAAGCAATCAACAACGACTGTTTCGAGACATCTCTCATGAGCTAAGAACCCCCTTAGCCAGACAACAGATTGCTCTGGAATTACTAGCACGAAAACTACCCGACACTGAGCACCAATCTTTACACCGTATTGAGCGTGAGATAGAGCGCATGAACGCTCTAATTGACCAGGTACTCACCTTGTTGCGCCTAGAACAAAACGACCAAAGCCCTACCATAGAGACCTACGACTTAAGCCACCTGCTATGCAAGCTTATACAAGATGCTCAATTTGAGGCGCAATCAAAAGATCAAGTGCACTTACAACAGCCTGACAACAACCTATTAACTGGACAACCGGAACTAGTGTCTCGAGCCGTAGAAAACATACTCCGTAACGCCATGCGCTATACACCAAAAAATGCAGGGGTTTTTTTACAAGTGGACAACTACAAAGACACTGTTGTAATTCGTATTGAGGACGAAGGCGAAGGCGTACCCGAAGACTCGCTCAAACACTTATTTGAGCCCTTCTATCGCGTAGAGTCTAGCCGTAACCAGCAAAATGGTGGCTACGGCGTGGGTATGGCCATCGCAGAACAAGCCATACGAGCCCAAGGGGGCACTATTGAAGCTATCAACCGTGTTACAGGTGGCCTGAGGGTTGATATAACTTTACCAAAAACATCTACTTAACAGAATATAGTCGTTACAGATTTAGCAAACCTTTAGCGCGCAAAAGCATCAGGACACACCCTTTTAAAGGCCGATTAACTCGGCTCTGGGGCTAAAAACAATTGATAGGCAGGATTATTCGTCTCTTCATTAAACGCATAGCCCAGCTCATCTAAGTAGCCTTCAAAGGTAACTTTATCTTCTTCAGGTACCTGCATCGCAACCAATACTCGTCCATAAGCAGAACCATGATTACGATAGTTAAACATTGAGATATTCCATGGTTGACCTAATGTGTTCAAAAATTTAAGTAACGCTCCCGGACGTTCTGGGAACGTAAAGCGATAGACCACTTCGTTATCTACTGACGCATGGCCACCCACCATATAACGAACATGGCTTTTTGCCATTTCGTTGTTGCTCAAATCTACCGCAGGTATATCGTGGCTAGCAAGCTCATCTAGCAACTGCTCGCGGGCCCCTTGCTCAGATTTAAGCGTCACTCCAACAAACACCTGTGCTTCACGTTCATTAGCATAACGGTAGTTAAATTCAGTGATATTGCGCTCACCTAACGCTTTACAAAACCGCTTAAAGCTGCCTGCCTGTTCGGGAATCAGAGCTGCAATAATCGCCTCGCGTCCCTCACCGATCTCAGCCCGTTCAGCTACATGACGGAGACGGTCAAAGTTTAAATTAGCGCCTGTGGAAACAGCCACCAGCGTTTGGCCTTGTGCCTTTTCACGCTCCACGTATTTCTTTAAGCCTGCAACAGCGCAGGCCCCTGAGGGTTCTGCTACAGCACGGGTGTCACCATATATGTCTTTAATGGCTGCACACAGTTCGTCTGTGGTCACAGTAATTACTTCATCAACATACTGCTGAGCTAGCTCAAAGTTCAACTTACCTATCTGAGCAACAGCCACACCCTCAGCGAAGGTACCCACTTCTGACAAAATAACCCGCTCACCTGCATCCAAAGCAGCCTTAAGGCAGCATGAATCTTCTGGCTCTACACCTATGATTTTTATATCAGGCCGCAAGTACTTAATGTAGACAGACATACCCGCAATTAGCCCACCTCCACCCACCGGTACAAACACTGCATCAATATCACCTTGAATCTGTCGTAATAGTTCCACTGCCACAGTGCCTTGGCCTGCTATCACGTGTTCGTCATCAAACGGGTGGATATACACCAGCCCTAGATCAGCCATTAGCGTACGCGAATATTCAAAGGCCTGAGCCAATGAGTCCCCATGTAGAATGACCTTTGCACCTAGGTCCCTGACAGCGTTAACCTTAATATCTGGCGTGCTTTTGGGCATGACAATAGTGGCATCAATACCCAAGTACTGAGAAGACATCGCGACACCTTGAGCATGGTTGCCAGCAGATGCACACACTACGCCACAGGCACGTTGAGCTTCAGTTAACTTTGAAATACAATTATAGGCACCCCTAATTTTGAAAGAAAATATAGGCTGTAAATCCTCTCGCTTAATCAAAATATTATTGGCCAAGCGTTTAGACAGGCTGCGAGCCAAGTCAACCGGAGTTTCAACAGCCACATCATAGACATTGGCTGATAGGATTTTTTTGATATAATGATGAGGCATAGTATTTCTTCTGGTGGGGTAATGTTTTGTAGAGTACATTAGGCTAAGCCCATCATATTAATGGCTCAAACCACTAGCGTCTACATAGTACGGTAGTAATTCCTGTATAATCTTGTTATTAGTGTCCAACTCGACCATAACCATGAACCAAGACCAGTTAAAGCAGGCCGTAGCCCAAGCCGCAGTAGACTATATCGCCCCATACCTTAACCGTGAATCGATTGTTGGTGTTGGCACCGGCTCTACAGCTAACTGTTTTATTGACACTCTGGCTAAGATAAAAAACACCTTTGACGCTGCAGTAGCTAGCTCGGAAGCCACAGCAGAGCGTCTCAGAAGCCACGGCATTACTGTACTAGAACTTAATGCCGTACCCCACATGCGCTTTTATGTAGATGGTGCAGACGAAAGTGATGCCCACCTTAACCTGATTAAAGGTGGTGGCGGCGCCTTAACTCGGGAAAAAATCGTTGCCGCAGTAGCCGAAACCTTCGTGTGCATTGCCGATGAGTCTAAACTTGTGGATGTGCTAGGTGAGTTCCCACTGCCCATAGAAGTGATCCCTATGGCCCGTAGCTATGTTGCCCGCAAGTTAGTAGGCCTTGGAGGCGAACCTGTATGGCGTCAAGATTTTGTAACTGACAATGGCAACTTGATCTTAGACGTTTATGGTATGAGCATCATAGACCCTAAAGGCCTCGAACAACAAATCAACCAGCTTACTGGCGTGGTAACCAACGGCCTCTTTGCTCAGCGCCCAGCAGACATACTGCTACTTGGCACCGCGCAAGGCGTTAAAACCCTCACCAACTAAAACAATACCCGGCAATTTATTGTACCGTTCACTTGTTTTAGTTTTTCCAAGGCCAGTTCTGAACAACTGGCATCTACATCTATCACCACGTAACCCACTTTGGCATTAGTATTCAAGTACTGTCCTGAAATGTTAATGCTGTTTTCAGAAAATACGTTATTTATCTGCGACATCACACCTGGCATATTTTCGTGAATATGTAATAACCGGTGAGTGTTTTCATGGCTAGGCAACGACACTTCAGGGAAGTTCACTGCAGAAAGGCTAGTGCCATTGTCACAATAGCGAATGAGCTTGTCTGCCACCTCTACACCAATATTAACTTGGGCCTCAACGGTTGAACCACCAATATGGGGCGTTAGGATGACATTATCGAAGCCCCTTAGTGGTGAAATAAACTCATCGTTGTTAGAGCGAGGCTCTACGGGAAATACGTCAATAGCTGCTCCTAACAACTTACCACTGCTCAAACAGCTAGCTAGGGCATCAATATCTACTACAGTGCCGCGAGAGGCGTTGATCAAAATAGCACCTTGTTTCATTTGTGCAAATTGTTTAGGGCCCATTAAGCAGTGAGTCGCTGTAGTTTCGGGTACGTGTAAGGTGATAATATCTGCTTGGCCAAGCAACTCACCTAAACTAGTGCAAGCCGACGCATTGCCTAAACTCAACTTAGTGATTTGATCGTAATAAACCACCTCCATACCCATGGCTTCAGCCATAATGCCTAGCTGCGAACCAATAGATCCATATCCCACAACACCTAGTTTTTTACCCCGCACTTCAAAAGACTGGTGCGCCGACTTAAGCCATTGCCCACGATGGGCTTTGGCATTTTTCTCTGGAATTCCACGCAATAGCAGCACCGCTTCAGCAATAACCAACTCTGCTACGCTACGTGTGTTGCTGTATGGTGCGTTAAATACAGGAACACCCAGTTCTAACGCAGCACCTAGATCGACTTGATTGGTACCAATACAAAAACAACCTATTGCCATCAATTTGGGGGCTTGCTCTAACACTGCCCTAGTAAGCTGAGTGCGTGAACGAATACCAACAAAATGAGCATCTTGCAAAACCTCCACCAACTCACCTTCCGGTAAGGCTGTGCTGTAAAAGTGAATGTTATCAAAGCCGTCAGCTTGCATGGCTTCTACTGCTGACTGATGTATACCTTCTAGTAAAACGATTTTAATATTGTTCTTTTTGAGGGAAATCCGCTGCGAATTAGTCAATGGGGAGGCCTTTTGGGATAATATATGTACCTGATCTAAAGGCGACTATTATATAACCATAAGCGACAAATTAGTAGCCTAGCAGGCACAAAAAAACCCCTAGGCACTTCTGCTTAGAGGTTTTTATTTTCATTAGGGTCTAAGTAAACTTAGCCCCTAATGAAAATATTAGGCTTCCATGTCTTTCATAGAAAGTTTAATACGACCACGTGCGTCAACGTCTAGCACTTTAACCTTAACTGTTTGGCCTTCTTCTAGGTGGTCAGTTACTTTCTCAACACGCTCATCGGAGATTTGAGAAATATGCAACAAGCCATCTTTGCCAGGCAAAATGTTAATAAAGGCACCGAAGTCTACAATACGCTCTACCTTTCCTTCGTAGATCGCTCCAACTTCTGCTTCAGCGGTGATTTCTAGAATCCTAGCTTCTGCTAGCTCTGCAGCTGCTTTGTCATCTGCGTATACGCGTACAGTACCGTCATCTTCAATGTCGATTGAAGCGCCAGTTTCTTCACACAAACCACGAATGGTTGCGCCACCTTTACCAATCACGTCACGAATCTTATCTTGATCAATCTTGATAGTTTTCATGGTTGGCGCGTTATCGTTCAACTCAGTGCGAGGCGTTGCAATAACCTTGTTCATTTCATCCAAGATATGTAGACGCGCTTCGTGCGCTTGCTCTAAAGCAATTTCCATAATCTCTTCAGTAATGCCTTGGATTTTAATGTCCATTTGTAGGGCAGTAATACCTGCAGCAGATCCGGCAACTTTAAAGTCCATGTCACCTAGGTGATCTTCGTCACCCAAAATGTCGGGCAATACTGCAAAGCCAGCGTCTTCTTTAATCAGACCCATAGCAATACCGGCAACAGGTGCCTTAATCGGTACACCAGCATCCATAAGTGCTAACGAAGCACCGCATACAGAGGCCATAGAGCTTGAACCGTTAGATTCAGTGATTTCTGAAACGATACGAATGGTGTATGGAAACTCTTCTTGGCTTGGCAACATAGCCTGAATACCACGACGAGCCAAACGACCATGACCAATCTCACGACGGCCTGGGCCCATGAAACGGCCAGTTTCGCCTACAGAGTAGCTTGGGAAGTTGTAGTGCAACATGAATGGGTCTTTACGTGAACCTTCTAGGGCATCGATGATCTGCTGATCACGACTTGTACCAAGAGTTGCTACAACGATAGACTGAGTTTCACCACGGGTGAACAAAGAAGAGCCGTGAGCCTTAGCCAATGTGCCAATTTCTACATTAATGCCACGTACAGTCTTAGAGTCACGGCCATCGATACGAGGCTCGCCAGCTACTACACGTGAACGTACCGTGTGCTTTTCTAGCTTGCTTACCATGCCTAATACATCAGACTTAGAAGGTGCCGCTGCATCATCGCTACATAGAGCAGCGATGGCTTGCGCCTTAACTTCACCTAAACGTGCTTGACGGTCTAGCTTGTCGCTAATTTGGTAAGCTTCGCCAACAGCGTCGCCAACAGCAGCAGTAACAGCAGCCTTAAGGTCAGCATCTTCTTCAGCAGCAACCCAATCCCAAGTTGGCTTAGCGGCTTCTGCAGCAAACTCACCGATCGCCTTAACAACGGCTTGCATCTCGTCATGAGCAAAAAGAACAGCACCCAACATCACGTCTTCGCTTAGTTCTTTAGCTTCTGATTCAACCATCAATACAGCATCAGCAGTACCAGCAACAACCATGTCTAAGTCTGAAGTAGCTAGCGCTTCAAAACTTGGGTTCAAGCGGTAGCCAGTTTCATCTGTGTAAGATACGCGTGCAGCGCCAACTGGGCCAGCAAAAGGAATACCAGAGATGGCTAAAGCAGCAGAAGTACCAATCAAAGCAGCAATATCTGGGTCATTCAGCTTATCGGCAGAAACAACAGTACAAATAACCTGCACCTCGTTCATGAAGCCTTTAGGAAACAATGGACGAATTGGACGGTCGATCAAACGGCTAGTCAACGTCTCTTTTTCAGATGGACGCGCTTCACGCTTAAAGAAACCACCAGGGATTTTACCTACTGCGTAAGTCTTTTCTTGGTAGTGCACAGAAAGCGGGAAAAAACCTTGATCTGGCTTTGCTGTTTTAGCACCAACAACAGCAACCAATACTTGGATAGCGTCATCGATAGTAACAAGTACAGCACCAGAAGCTTGACGTGCAATACGGCCAGTTTCTAGAGTTACGGTTTGCTCGCCGTATTTAAATGTTTTGGTAATAATAGACATATATGTTCCTTAAAATTACAAGATAACTGCAATCAAACGAGTGATCCATTCCACCAGTACACTTATTAACTCGGTAAGCTGCATAAAACACTTATACTACCAAGCCAATAAGAGTACGGGCTGATCATCTCCTATTGCTTACAGTCAAAACAATAAAGGCCAAGTAACCAAAGATTACCTAGCCTCTATTTCACCATACTTACAAATGTAGGTATGGTGTTTAAAAAATTGACATTAGAGTTAGACTCTAAATCAATTTTTAGCGGCGTAGGCCTAGACGTCCAATTAACGTAACGTAGCGAGATGCATCTTTACGGTTTAGGTAGTCTAATAACTTACGACGTTGGTTAACCATGCGGATCAAGCCACGACGAGAGTGGTGATCATGGTGATGCTCTTTGAAGTGACTTTGTAGAGCCAAGATGTTCGCAGTTAGCAATGCAACCTGAACTTCTGGTGATCCTGTGTCGCCTTCGGCAGTTTGGTAATCAGCTACAACAGCAGCTTTTTCAACGGCAGATAAAGCCATGGTAATTCTCCAATAATTAATATGCCCTCTAGCCTCTTAATTAAGAAGACTGGGGGTTCGCTTGTGTTCGCACCGTGCATATTTACAGCGGAACTTAAATAAAGACCTAAGTACTCATTAAGCGTTTAGCTTTTAAGCGGCCTTCTGCTTGTACTTCAGCCAAGCCAATAAAGACTTTAGCATCTGTACCTATTGAGCCATAAGCTCTTACCACTTCAAATTCAGCGCAGTCAGTGGCATGGTCTACAACCTTACCTTGCTGCAACGCCTCAATTTCATGGGCGGCTAATTGTACAGTATTTAATGATAAAACGGCAGTATCTGCCGGCATTAATAGCTTATCTAAGGTTGCAAAGGCTGGAGTGACGTCTGGCCACTTACCCTCTTCTACTACCTGATCTTTAGTTGCTTCATCGATAATAGCCTGAAGATCTTCCAAGGTAACCATTTGATCGGCCACAAAAGGCCCGGCCTGCAAGCGTCTTAGCTGCGATACGTGAGCACCACAATCTAGCGCCAAGCCTAAATCTTCCACAATACTACGAATATAGGTGCCTTTGGTGCAACTGATATCCATACGCACTTGAGTATTTTCAAAGCTTAATAGCTCTAAATTGTGAATAGTTACCTGTCGCGGCTTAACTTCTACAGTTTTTCCAGCCCGAGCCAATTTATACAAAGGCTGGCCTTGGTATTTAAGGGCTGAAAACATGGAAGGCACTTGGCTAATAAGACCACGGAACTGCGGCAGTTGGGCTTCTACATCGGCCAAAGTAACATGATCACAAGCTTTGGTTTCTACCACCTTACCGTCGGCGTCGCTAGAATCAGTGCGCACACCAAGCTGGCCAGTGGTTTGGTAACGCTTGTCGGAGTCTAGGAGAAACTGACTAAATTTAGTAGCCTCACCCAAACAAATAGGGAGTAAGCCCGTTGCAAGAGGGTCTAACGAACCAGTGTGACCCGCTTTACGGGCCCCAAACATACGCTTAACCCGCTGCAAAGCATGGTTTGAACTCATGCCTGTGGGCTTATCTAGTATAAGAATGCCGCTTATTTCACGGCGCTTTGGTTTCTCTGGCGATTGCCTTGAGGGTTGCTTTGCCACCTAAACTACTCGGTGCCGTAGTCAACATCAGACTCAAGCTCTGGGTCTGATGCCCTAGCTTGGTCTATCAAATTACTCAGATAATTACCACGCGATAGGCTGTCGTCATAGTGGAATCGTAAAGTAGGTACAATACGCAGTTTCATACGCTGGCCAAGTTGGCTACGTAAAAAGCCTGATGCATTGTTCAGTGCTTTAATCGATTCACGAATCTCTTCTTTATCTTCGCCACCATTGAAAATGGTAACAAACACTTTAGCGTGAGACAGGTCGCGGGATACTTCTACGGCACTCACTGTAGCCATACCAACACGAGGGTCTTTCACCTCACGTTGGATTAGGCTGGCTAGTTCGCGCTGTATTTGGTCTGCCACACGCTGGGTGCGGCTATATTCTTGTGCCATGATCAGCCCTTACAAGCTACGCTCAACTTCGACTGTATCGAAGACTTCGATTAGATCGCCAACACGAACGTCGTTGTAACTCTTCACTCCGATACCACACTCAATACCGTTGCGTACATCTGCAACTGCATCTTTGTGACGACGTAAGGATTCCAACTGACCTTCGTAAACAACCACATTATCTCGCAATACACGAATAGGCTTGCTGCGGTGAACCGTGCCTTCAGTAACCATACAGCCAGCAATCTGGCCCAACTTAGGCGAACGGAACACTTCACGAACTTCTGCTATACCAACAATAGTTTCGCGCAACTCAGGTGACAACATACCAGAGAGAGCATCCTTAACATCATTAATGATGTCGTAGATTACGCTGTAGTAGCGTAGATCGATGCCTTCTTTCTCAATAAGAGCCTTAGCTGGCACATCAGCACGAACGTTAAAGCCAAAGATCACGGCATTTGAAGCCACGGCAAGGTTAACATCCGATTCGGCTATACCACCTACACCACTAGATACTACCTGCACCTTAACTTCTTCGGTACCAATATCCATAAGAGAGCTAGTTAAAGCCTCCAAAGAGCCACGTACGTCGGTCTTAAGGACAACGTTTAATACAGAGGCTTGGTTCTTGCCCATGTTCTCAAACATAGCATCCAATTTAGAGGCTTGCTGACGAGCAAGTTTCACGTCGCGGTATTTACCTTGACGGAACAAAGCAACTTCACGCGCTTTCTTTTCGTCTGGAACCACGGTGAAATCTTCACCAGAATCTGGCGTACCACCTAAACCTAGAATTTCTACTGGAATAGAAGGGCCTGCACTGGTGATAGGCTTGCCATTTTCATCCAACATAGCGCGTACCCGGCCATACTGCTGGCCAGCAAGAACGATATCGCCTTTCTTCAAGGTGCCGTTCTGAACCAATATAGTAGCTACAGAGCCACGACCTTTATCAAGACGAGCTTCAACAACCACACCTCTGGCTGGCGCTTCAGGTACTGCAGTAAGCTCTAATACTTCAGCTTCTAGCAATACTGCATCTAGCAACGAATCAATGCCATCACCAGTTTTAGCTGATACTGGAATGAACTGAGTTACACCACCCCAATCTTCTGGCACAACATCACGGCTAGACAATTCTGTCTTCACTCGATCTAAATCTGCACCTTCTTTATCCATTTTGTTGATTGCAACAATCAAAGGTACACCAGCGGCTTTAGCATGCTGTATCGCTTCTTCTGTTTGAGGCATCACGCCGTCATCGGCAGCAACCACCAAGATAACAATGTCAGTTGCCTTAGCGCCACGGGCACGCATCGCTGTAAATGCAGCGTGTCCTGGGGTATCTAAGAAAGTAACCATCCCTTTGTCAGTTTCTACATGATAAGCACCAATATGCTGGGTAATACCACCAGACTCACCAGACGCAACTTTTGTAGAGCGGATAGAGTCTAATAAAGATGTTTTACCATGATCTACGTGGCCCATTACTGTTACAACTGGTGCACGAGTAATTTCATTGCCTTCGTAGTTAATACTCTCTACTACGGCAGTTTCGAGGGCATCATCCATCACTAATACAGCTTTATGGCCCATTTCTTCAACAACAATAGTCGCCGTATCTTGGTCAATAACTTGGTTGATGGTTGCCATTGCACCCATCTTAAACATCACTTTAATAACTTCGGCAGCCTTCACCTTCATGCGCTGAGCCAAGTCAGCTACGGTGATAGATTCTGGCAAATTAACGTCATGAATTACCTTTTCTGTAGGCACCTCAAAAGCATGTTCGCCGCTACCAGAACGCTTAGGCGCTGCCAATTTGCCTTTGTTTCGTGCGCCCTTGCCGCGGCTACGATCATCACGTCCGCCAGTAGTACGGCCCTTGCCTTTGCCCTTACCTGCAGGTGCGCCACTACGAGGCTTGTCCGGTGTAGTAAACGTCTTTTGGTGAGCAGGCTTCTTCTTAGCATCTTCAACAGCCTTTTGACGAGCCACCTCAGCATTTGCAGTTACTTTAGCTGCTGCGTCGGCATCTGCCTTTACCTTAGCTTGATCATCTGCCTTAATCTTAGCTTGATCGTCTGCTTCATGTTTAGCTGCAGAGCTTACCGCTGCACTTGCTACAACCGCTGCAGCACTTGCTGCTACTTCCACTGCTGCTGCAGACTTAACATCGGCACCTGTTTGTCCTTCAGCTGCTTCACCAGCTTGGCGAGCTTCTAATTCAGCTTTTTCAGACTCAACGGCAACTACCTGGCCATCTTCTTCAGCTTTAACGTAGGTGCGTTTTTTACGCACTTCAACATTAACTGTGCGCTTACCGGCAGCGCCCGCAACTTTTAATGTACTTGTTGTCTTACGCTGCAAAGTGATTTTCTTAGGGCCGTCGGCGTTATCACCTTCTCCACCATGAGACTTTTGCAAGTGAGACAAAAGAGACTTACGCTCTTCGTCTGATACTGCGTCTGTAGCTGCACGACGTGTAAGGCCAGCTTCTTCCATTTGGTTCAGCAACCGCTCAACCGGAACACCTACCGTTTTGGCGAGGGTGTTGACAGTTTGATCTGTCATAATAATATTCTCCTAAATAGGTCGGGCAATGGTTAAACAAACCAAGGGGCACGGGCCGTCATAATTAATTCTGCTGCTTTTTCGTCACTCAAACCTTCAATATCTGAGATCTCATCAACAGCTTGCTCGGCCAAATCTTCCATGGTAATGATTCCACGACTTGCCAATACGAACGCAAGGTGAGCATCCATACCCTCCATTTCTAGCAAATCTTGAGCTGGCTCAGAGTTATCTAACTGTTCTTCTGCTGCTAGCGCTTGGTTAAGCAACTTATCTTTTGCACGAGTACGAAGCTCTTCAACAATGTCTTCATCCAAACCGTCAATCGCCAGCATTTCATCTAGCGGTACGTAAGCAATTTCTTCAAGGCTAGTAAAGCCTTCTTCCACCAACATCTGAGCAAATTCTTCGTCAATGTCTAAGGCGTCAACAAAAATCTGTACCACACCACCTACTTCATCTTGCTGCTTAGCGGCTGCATCTTCTTCAGACATCACGTTGATGGTCCACCCAGTCAGCTCAGAAGCTAAGCGTACATTTTGGCCATTACGGCCAATAGCCATTGCCAAGTTCTCATCACTAACAGCAACATCCATCGCGTGGCGGTCTTCATCAACAACAATAGAGCTCACTTCTGCAGGTGCCATTGCATTGATTACTAACTGCGCTGGGTTATCATCCCAAAGCACAATATCAACGCGCTCGTTGTTTAATTCACCAGTGACCGCCTGAACACGCGAACCACGCATACCAACACAAGCACCAATAGGATCAATACGACCATCGTTAGTTTTCACTGCAATTTTAGCACGAGATCCTGGATCACGAGCCACTGCACGAATTTCGATTACTTCTTCAGAAATCTCTGGCACTTCAATCTTAAATAGCTCTACCAACATTTGTGGCTCTGTGCGACTTAAGAAAAGCTGAGGGCCGCGGATTTCATTACGCACTTCAGACAACAAAGCCCGTACGCGATCGCCCATGCGGAAAGTTTCACGGCCGATCAGTTGATCTCGAGCCATGAGTGCTTCTGCATTATTACCTAGGTCCACAATCACATTGTCACGTGTTACTTTCTTGACGCTGCCACTAATAATTTCGCCAATACGACCACGGTATAGCTCTACTACCTTAGCGCGCTCAGCTTCACGAACCTTTTGTACAATCACTTGCTTAGCAGTTTGTGCTGCAATACGGCCAAAAGTTTCGGTGGGCAACTCTTCTTCTATGATGTCCCCCAATTCAAGCTCAGGCCTAGTCTCTTGAGCATCCTCAAGAATCAACTCAGCTTCAGGGTTTGTGTACGCCTCATCAGTAACCACTGTACAACAACGGGTAGTAGTGGCTGCGCCTGTCTTACGGTCGATAGCAACTCTAACATCGCTCTCTTCATGGATACGCTTACGCGTTGCAGTGGCCAAAGCTAATTCAATGGCTTCAAAAATAACGTCTTTTGGCACGTCCTTTTCATTAGAAACCGCTTCTGCAACTAACAGAATTTCTTTATTCATTTCAAGCTCTCACTTAATTTGGACTTATAAAACCGAACTTAAAAGCGCGGTACAATATTGGCTTTTTCAATGCTGTCAAAAGGCAACAAATATTCTTCATCATCAATTTGCAAAATCACATCATCACCTTCAATGCCACTTAGCAAACCAGTAAAACGACGTCGGCCGTCAAAGGCCAAACGCAGTTTCAAACTTAGTTTTTCACCAATGCTAGCTTGGTATTGCGGCAAGCTAAACAAAGGACGGTCCAACCCAGGGGATGATACTTCGAGAGTGTATTCTCCGGTAATTGGATCTTCTACATCCATCACTGCAGCGACTTGTCGACTTACGTCTGCACACTGCTCCACACCAATACCATTAGTGTGCTCTATATAAACTCGTAAAGTGGTGTGACGACCCTGAGAGATATACTCTATACCCCAAAGCTCACAACCACAGGCTGCCACTGCTGGCGCTACCAATGCTTCAATTTGTGCTGCTGCACCTGCCATTTTAATATCCCAAAACGCAAAAAGCCCCTAAATAGGGGCTATTTGTTGACTATATGTATCCAGTCTCGCTGTTAATTCAACAACGAACCCCTGAAGTATCCTTTCATGACTTTCGCCAAAGGAAACCGTATAAATACGACTCCCTAAAAAATTGGTAGCGGGGGCAGGATTTGAACCTACGACCTTCGGGTTATGAGCCCGACGAGCTACCATGCTGCTCCACCCCGCAACAAAGAACCCTTTAGCTAGTTCTTACAGGCTTACGCCAAAGGAAGCCATAAAAACGGCTCCCTGAAAATTGGTAGCGGGTGCAGGATTTGAACCTACGACCTTCGGGTTATGAGCCCGACGAGCTACCATGCTGCTCCACCCCGCATCAAAGAGCGCATATAATATCCAACTCCCTACCGCACGTCAAACACTTATTGGCATTAACCAATAAAAGTCGGCATTTATCCTTCAGCCTCACCAACTGCCAACATTAGGCATTGAAACCCACGGCTCCATAGGTGCCAAAGCACTCCCAGCCTGCAATAACTCAATGGACACATTATCTGGAGATTTCACAAACGCCATACGCCCATCGCGAGGAGGCCTATTAATCACAACCCCAGCATCCATTAACGCCAGGCAAAGCTGGTAAATATCGTCTACTTCATAAGCCAAGTGCCCAAAGCTTCGACCAGTACTTAACACCTCATCATCATCCCAGTTATGCGTAAGCTCCAATAGTGGCGCTTGAGTACCTTGAGCGGCCTCCTCATCAAGAGTGGCCGCTAGAAAAATCAAAGTGAACCGGCCAGACTCATAGTCCGTACGCCTTACCTCAACCAGCCCCAGCTGATCACACCAAAATCTTAAAGACGCTTTTAAATCTTTCACTCTAACCATGGTATGCAGATAACGCATTGATAA
>JAWUYU010000001.1:0-16069 GCA_034110645.1 Pseudomonadales bacterium | reverse complement strand
GTTGCTTTAAGTGAACGTTTAGGCGGCGATAGAGACTTGTCTATTGTTATATTGGGGCATTTTATTAGCGAATTAGATGGCCAATTTATGCACTTTTCCGAGCCAAAACTGATGCAAGATGTTGGCGCTGTAGCGGACCTTTTGCACTTAATTAAAGGTGTTGCTGCTAATGTGGGTACTATGGCCTTAAGTGAATTAGCGAGTGGGCTTGAACGTCAAGTTAAACAAACTCAAACCTCGTTAACGGCGGCAGAAGTGGCTCAGTTGGAAGTGAAATACGCAGAAACCAAGTTGTTGGTGCAGGCTTATATTGAGTAGTAGGTGGCTTTTCGTAACGCCATAGGTGCTCAACTTTTGTGCCCTAGATCACCCCTGACCTTGCTAGGGCCAAAACTAGGGGTAGCTATTGGATTGGATGAGACTGTAGTAAGTGTAAGAATTTCTTGTTACGAAACAGAGCAGCATGAACCGCCATATCAAACTGCACAACAGCTAGCTACAGTTCTGAATATTCCAAAAGCGGGCAAAAAACCTACATTCAACCAATATACCTGCTTGTTTTGCCATCACAGGGCCTTTTAACACCGTTTCCCTAACAATTAGTCGCAACTATAGTGTGAGGTTTCACAAGATTTCTTAATGTTTGCCTCTCGCCTAAGATTATAGGCCAAACACATCACACCGAAGCGAATACTATTACGATCCAGTCCCAAGTAACGGGTTTGACCCATGCCATAATGTAGCTTCAAAACCCCGAATACTCGCTCAACTGTGCACCGAGTGCCTGAGTTACGTTGGTTCCTCTTCTTTTGTTCGGGCGTCAAAGGCGTGTAGCGATAAGCACGCTCCACCACCTTATTGTTAACGTGGTGATCTTCAAGCCAATCATCGTGTTTTTTACTTTTATAGGCGCTAACAGCATAAACCTCCGATTCTTTATCGCTCAGTAAGTCGATGAAATGGTTGGAATAATAGGTCTCTAACGAGCAGCCTTTCTAATTTAGGATCGCTCAAGCTATACCAGCTCTGCAGTAATAATAAACACAGGGGGCCATGCACTGTTACCGCGACGTTTAGCATGGATGTCACCAAGAAGGTGCTCGATGGCTTCCCAATCCATCAGCTCATTAATATCATCCAGTTCAGTCAACGCTTCATGTTCAGAAGTAAGGCTGTCGGCTAAGGTCAGTTGCTTAAGGTTTTTCCATGCCATGATAAATTCCTAACTTATTGTTTTATATCTTATAAGAGTAGTTCAAAGGCTTGGATTTTCCACATAAACTGGTTAATTAATGTGCAAATGTCGTTTATTATAAATAGGGTGCTTAATTATTTCTAAAAAAAAGTGCAAATGCTTATTTTAGAGCTAGTCTTAGCTAGAGCTTAGAAAAAGCATGAACTATTCGAGTTTCGTGCAAGGTTCTCTTACTGAAAAAAGAACAGATTAGGCCTCGTACATACCCAGCTAGGGAAACTGCGAAATACGATGTGTTTAATTATATTGAACTGCTCTACAATCTAACTTGGCGCCATGGAAATAAAGGTGACTTGTCACCCATGGAGTTTGGAAATAACTACTTTAGGAACCAAGCGGGTGTCTAGAAAAATGGGTGCGTGTTATAGGGCCTTTTTACAAATATTTTATGGGAGTTACATTACCTTGATTAAATCGACATTTTCAGCTGTAGGCATTATTGCAATTTCAGCACTAGTGCTTGGACTGGTTGCAGATATAAGGAGTGCTGATGGTACAAAAGGTGGCTATGAGCATCCCTTTGAAGGGTGGAGTGGAAAAACTATCGAGTTTTCTGCAATGTATCAAACAAAAGATGGGTTGTATAAAAGTGGCTACGTTATTGATCAATTCTTTAACTGTAATACCGGAATGATTAGTTGGGAAATATTAGGTGTCGTAAAAGGCGAGTTTAGAAAGTTTTCTGAAAGAGCAATTGTAGTTCACAAACCACAGGATGAATGCAAAGTTCGAGGATTTAATTCCGATTCTTGGGCCATAAGTGATTTGCTGTAATTCCTATTTAGCTATATTGGTAATAAAAAATGAATATAAAACATAATTGGGTAGCTGGAGGTCTCTAACCTCTAACCCCCCACAACACCCTGGATGCTGATCCGCACAGGGCGTTTCCCAAAAACGCTTAAAGCAAGCTGGCCTATTATCTCTGATTACCCCAATGCTGGTTACTGCTTTTTGCGTCAACGTTCCTAAACTTGGTCGGGTACGATAATTTGAGCTGCACAGGCCCCAGCTTATGCCTCATATGATATTTTTGATCATCCGCTCGCAGTTTTGTGTCTGGCTTCCTTCAGACCAAACCTCGCGATTAAGCCCTTGTCATTCGCTAGTAGTTATCGTCTAATCCCAATATCATATTAGACGGTGATGTTCCTACAGAGGACTTTCACCTCATTAATTCATGCCCATGTTGGGCGTACACAAAATATTAAGTCATTCACTACGTTCACTGGGAAGCTCTGCTCGTACCTCGCTGTGCACCCCTTATGTTGGCGTTAGGTGCTAAATCGAGTCCAGATTAATGAATAAAATCAACCCAAGAAAATTACTCGGCAGTAAGTGGACGGCGGTTAAGCCTGACAATAAGGAGAAACACTTCATAGTTTCTGAAATTGAATTCGATGAACAAGATCTGGTTATTTCATTTACCATAGAAGCAGTGTTGTCGAAACGATCTATTGTAATAGATTGGAATGAGTTGAAAGATGACGGTGACTGGATACATGGCTGGAAATAAATTTATGAGTGGGGCAAATTTGCCTAACCAATTGATCAATGATCGCCTTCGGCTGGACGTGCTAATGCGCACCCATTATTAAGGCGTTATGAAGTAGTGCTCAGGAGTAGCCATGAAAGTAGAATGTCATTGTAATA
This sequence comes from Pseudomonadales bacterium, assembly GCA_034110645.1. GTDB lineage: Bacteria > Pseudomonadota > Gammaproteobacteria > Pseudomonadales > Balneatricaceae > Njordibacter. Next base: position 13,161 of record JAWUYU010000001.1, on the reverse strand, counting down.
ACGTGATTATTGAAGTGGATAAACCTAAACAAATAACCGAATGCAATTGTTCAATATGCAGTAGGTATATGAGTTTATGGGGGTACTATGGAATTGAAGAGCTAAAAATAGAAATTGGCGCTTTTGGTACAGATGTATATTCATGGGGGGGGCAAGGTCTTGATTTCATTCGTTGCTCAAATTGTGGATGCGTCACTCATTATCAAACCAAAGAAGGTCAACCAGACCCTAGAGTAGCAGTAAATTTTGGCCTTGCAAGAAGCCTTGTGGCCGATCTACCAATTCGTTATTTTAATGGCGCTAACAAATAGAAACAGCATAACAAGGCGCTGCTAAGAATAATTTACTCGCTGGCGCTTCTAAATTTCCCTTGAGTACCGCGTTATTTGGCAATATTGAGTGGCTGGATTTAAATGTGCTTTCAAACAACCTTCCTGCGAAGAACTGATATTTGAAATGTGGTTTTAATGTCACAGATGAAATATCAGATTGTTACCGCATTGACGGAAAGTTGGTATCAGCAACTGCTATGATATTTTGTACCAAAATTTACGCATAATAAAGTGCTTAAGTTCGGTTCGCTCATCGGGAGCGCTGAAAGTTTTGCTTAGTAACCGGCGGCCTCTTATGCAGCGTTAAGCGACTGTAATGCATGCATGATTACGTTAGGAACACACAAGTTTGATTTTTGTTATACGGATAGTGGTGTATTTGCATAATTAACATATAACAAGCGTTCCTGATGGCTGAAAACTGTTCATGTGGTCCCCTCAGCTCTAGTATTTCCTCCTCCTTTCCCTTATATTGTATACAATATTATGTACAATTTATGCAGAGGCCCAATGAGCGAAGAATACCCCAGAGATTTGATTGGCTATAATGGCCAGCCTCCCAAAGTAGAATGGCCCAATAAAGCCCGTGTAGCGTTGTCTTTTGTACTCAATTACGAAGAGGGAGGCGAACGTTGTGTATTGCATGGTGATAGCGAATCTGAAGCGTTTTTATCTGAGTTAATTGGTGTGCAGCCTTATCAAGGTGTGCGTCATCCTAGTATGGAATCTATCTACGAATACGGTAGCCGTGCAGGTGTGTGGCGTATTTTAGATCTGTTTAAAAAGCACGACATTCCCCTTACTATTTTTGCTATCGCTATGGCGGCTCAACGCCACCCAGAATTGGTGCAAGCAATGCACTCTCGTGGGCATGAAATTTGTAGCCACGGTTTACGCTGGATAGATTACCAATACATGGATCCAGAGCTAGAGCGTAAGCACATGCTAGAAGCTATTGAGATCTTAACCGAAGTTACGGGTGAGCGGCCTTTAGGTTGGTATACAGGGCGTAATAGCCCTAATACCAGAGACCTTGTAATGGAAGAGGGTGGTTTTGCTTATGATTCTGATGATTACAGTGACGACCTGCCTTTTTGGAGCCGTGGATCAGATGGCAAAGGTAAACCCCACTTGGTTATCCCCTATACCTTAGATACTAACGACATGCGTTTTGCTACGCCTCAAGGTTTTCATACTAGTGAACAGTTTTTTCAATACTTAAAAGATGCGTTTGATGTGCTTTATGAAGAGGGTGCCACGGCACCGAAGATGTTGTCTATTGGGATGCATTGCCGTTTATTAGGTCGCCCTGCAAGGCTTAAAGGCATGCAGCGCTTTTTAGAATACGTGGGCCAGTTTGATGATGTTTGGTGTGCAAGGCGTATAGATATTGCCCGCCACTGGCAGCAGTATCATCCTGCCTGTGGCGGGCGCAGCGAAATAGTAAAACAACAGGGAGATCAGTAATATGACGTTATTATCTACTTGTACGCCAAGCCAAATGACTCGCGAAGCCTTTGTAGAACACTTTAAGGATTTGTATGAACACTCTCCTTGGGTAGCCGAAGGCGTGTTTGATGGTGGTGTTCCCACAGATTTGGATCAATCTGATGCCCTCTTAAGTGCGTTTCAGGTTGTCATGTTAGGTGCTAACAAACAGCAGCAGCTCGCATTAATATGTGCTCACCCTGATTTAGCAGGTAAAGCAGCTATTCGAGGTGAGCTTACTGCTGCGTCTACGTCTGAACAGGCAGGTGCGGGTATTAGCGAATGTACTGCAGATGAGTTTTCTCGTTTTACGCAATTGAATGATGCATATAAAGTGAAGTTTGGTTTTCCCTTTATTAAGGCAGTGAAGGGTAGTGATCGCCATCAAATTTTAGCAGCGTTTGAAACTCGAATTCATCATGATAGTCAGGTTGAATTTACTCAAGCGCTCACCGAAATTAACAAAATAGCCAGCTTTCGTATGGCTGATATGTAACTCGAATTGTTTAAACAGACAAAACAGATTAATAGGAACCCTTATGAGCCAGACAACAGAAAAGCAGCGCCCTAATAACCCTTACGCACGTATGACCAATTTGGCCGATGCGCGTTTAGGTGCTGAAGCCATTCATTGTACCGATGATTTTTTTGCCGACATGAACCGTATGTTACAAAACCACGACCCAGTATGGAAAGAAGGGGTTTACGATGACACCGGTAAGTGGATGGACGGCTGGGAATCTCGCCGTAAGCGCCAGCAAGGGCACGACCATTGCACTGTGCGCTTAGGTTTGCCGGGCCGTATTCGGGGCCTTAACATTGATACCAGTTTCTTTACTGGTAACTATGCTCCTAGTGTTTCTTTAGAAGCCTGTTACATGGAACAAGGTGATCCTACAGATGATACTCAGTGGCAAGAAGTGCAGCCTGCTTTAAACCTGCAAGGCGACAGCCACCACATTCAAGCTATTAACTGTGATGATGTATTTACCCATGTACGCTTACATATTTACCCAGACGGTGGTGTTGCTCGTTTACGTATTTATGGTGAAGTGGTTAAAGACTGGTCAGCACAAACTGATGATTTAGTAGACCTAGCCGCTATGGGCAACGGGGGCCGTGCGTTGTTATGTAGCGATGAACACTTTGGCACTATGGACAATATTTTAGCCCCAGGCCGTGGCATTAATATGGGCGATGGGTGGGAAACTGCTCGCCGCCGTATTCCAGGATTCGACTGGGTGATTATCGCCCTAGGCCATGCTGGTACTGTAAGTGAGATAGAAGTGGATACTGCTCACTTTAAGGGCAACTTCCCAGATTCGTGTTCTATTCAAGCCGCCTTTGTAGAAGGTGGTAGTGATGAACAAATGGCGGCGCAAAGCTTGTACTGGTCTGAATTATTGCCTTCTCAAAAGATGAGTATGGATCATATCCATACCTATACTAATGAAGTGGCAAGCCTTGGGCCTGTAACTCATGTACGTTTGAATATTTTTCCAGACGGTGGTGTTTCTCGTCTACGTATTAAAGGACAGATTATTATTGCAGGAAAACAATCCTAGTGGCTACCTCAATTACTATTGAAGCCTTAACTGCGCAAGCCTTTGCAGATTTTGGTGACGTAATAGAGGCCAATGAGGGCGATGGTTTTGGTATTAACCAAGGCTTTACTTGGCGTCACCATAAGCTGGCTACAGTGAGTACAGACCAGCCTACAGATGACGCCATCATCAGTATATTTAGCAGTAAAAATCGGCCTACGCCTATCGCTATAAATATGATGGAACGTCATCCATTAGGTAGTCAAGCATTTATGCCTTTAAGTGCAACACCGTTTTTAGTGGTGGTTGCTAAAGCAGGGCCAGAACCTACGTTAGCTAACCTGAGGGCCTTTGTGTCTAATGGTAAGCAGGGCGTTAACTACGGCACTGGCGTATGGCATCATCCGTTATTGATCTTAGCTCCACAGCAAGATTTTTTGGTGATAGACCGAGCAGGCGAAGGTAATAACCTTAATGAAGTGATGTTTGGAGAAGGACAATGCGGCCAGCTAGATGTGACAGATCTTATTAATAAACTAACAAACAGCAGAGAATAATTATGGAAGCTCATTTATTAGAGTGGTTGAACTTAGCCATCCGTTGGGTGCATGTGATTGTGGGCATTGCTTGGATAGGTGCTTCTTTCTACTTTGTTTGGTTAGAGAATAACCTAGACCGCCAAGTGAAAAACGAAGAATTAGCCGGTGAGTTATGGGCTATTCATGGAGGCGGTATTTACCACCTTCAAAAGTATAAGTTAGCTCCAAAAACCATGCCTAAACATTTACATTGGTTTAAGTGGGAAGCTTATAGCTCGTGGATTTCTGGTGTGCTTTTATTAAGCGTAGTATATTACCTTAATGCGGCTACCTATTTGATTTTACCCGGTTCTCCTGTGTCTCCTGCGGCAGGTGTGGCTATTGGTTTGGGTAGTTTATTGATAGGTTGGTATGTTTACGATTTGTTATGTAAGAGCCCATTACGTCACCATCCGTTGTTATTAGGAGTGGCGCTGATGTTGTTTTTAGTGGCTATATCATGGGGCTTTAGCCAGTTTATGACAGGCCGTGCGGCCTACCTACACGTAGGTGCTGTGATAGGCACTATGATGGTGGGTAACGTATTCTTCATCATTATGCCCGCACAGAGAAACTTAGTAGGTGCTATAGAGGCTGGCACAACGCCAGATCCAGCTTTACCTAAGAATGGCTTGTTGCGTTCGCGCCATAACAACTACCTTACTTTACCAGTGATTTTTATCATGGTGAGTGGCCATTTCCCAAGCACTTACGGGCATGAATGGAACTGGGTGATCTTGTTAGGTTTATCCCTAGTCAGTGTGGCTGTGCGTCATTACTTTAATACCCGCCACAATGGTCAGCAGTTTGTTTGGGCCTTGCCTGCAGCAGTGTTAGCGTTGCTGGTGATGGCTTATGTCACGGTGCCCCATGTGCCCAGTACTAGCACTGAAAGTGCCACTGGTGAAATACCTGTGAGTGCAGATCAAGCATATGCGGTTGTGGCTACCCATTGCGCTTCATGTCACTCTGCTACGCCTTCGCATGCTGGGTTTTCCACTGCGCCTGGCGGGTTAATGTTTGATACTATTGAAGAGGTTAAGCGGGAAAAAGATCGTATTTATTTACAATCTGTAGCCAGCCATATTATGCCACTGGGCAACAGCACAGGGATGACTCAAGAAGAACGTAACTTGTTAGGTCGTTGGATAACCAGCGGCGCTAATATTAAATAGGGGCCAATATTGGCCAGCAAGGAATAGCACTATGGGATTTTTAACTACACACGTATTAGATACGGCACAAGGTGTGCCGGGCAGTAATATGTCGGTAAGCCTTTATAGTATTTTGGATGGCGAGCGTAAGCTATTAAGCCAGCAAATGACTAACAGCGATGGCCGTTGTGATGGCCCTTTGTTGAAGGATGAGTCTTTCTGTGTGGGTGTGTACGAATTAGAGTTTGCTGTTGAGGCTTACTTTAAGCAAGCCAATGTGGCGCAGCCAACACCCGCATTTTTAAGTGATGTTACCCTGCGCTTTGGTATTGCTGAAGCAGGAGATCATTACCATGTGCCTCTTTTAGTTTCGCCATACAGTTATTCTACTTACCGGGGTAGTTAATAGTGTCTCAATTGTTTCCTACACAGAGGCCTAAACAAGATGCGGTTTTTGATGAGCCTATGGATGCTTATCGACAGTTGTTCGATGGTATTCTGTCTCAGCGCCTTGCACCGGGCACTAAGCTTAATGAGGTTGAACTAACTCAGCTGTTTGGTGTGAGCCGTACGCTCATTAGGCAGGCATTACAACGCCTGCAGCTGGAACAGGTAGTAGAGATTCATAAGAATCGTGGCGCCTTTGTTGCGGCCCCAAGCCCAGACTTAGCGCAACAAATACTGTTAGCAAGGCACACCATTGAGCTAGCCGTCGTAAAGTTGGCGTGTAAGCGTTGTAAGTTGGAAGATGTGCAACAGTTACAGCACATGATAGATCTAGAGCAAAGTGCTATAGACCAAGGAGATATGGCCACAGCGTTACGTCGTTCTGGTGAATTTCACTTACAGTTGGCTATAGTGGCTGGTAATCAGCCTTTTGTGCACGCATTACGGGGTTTGATTTCTCAAACGTCTCTTATTATCACCATGTACAGTCATGGCGGAGGTAATGCCTGCGCGAGAGATGAGCATAGCCATTTGTTAGCAGCAGTAAGACAGGGTGACGAAGAGCAAAGCCAGCAGCTAATGGCCCATCATTTGGGCCACATAGCAGAAGGCTGTGATTTTACTCAAAGCCCTCAGGTGGCAAACTTGAAAGAGGCGTTTGCCCACTTAAGTGTTGCTAGTGGCTAATTGGAGCGTTCTAGCTCTAACACGTGGCCATAACGCGCTAAAGTTTGTTCGTTGATGGAGTAGAGCGAATCCAATAGGTTCATGTGCATACTGCCTGGGCCTAAAGATTTGTTTGCGGCTAGTTCTGCGGCTACACCCATAGTAAGCAATGCCTGTACTGCAGCATCAAATGCGTCGTGGTCTACGGCCATAAAACACGCCATAAATGCAGTCGTCGCGCAGCCCATAGCTGAGATGCGGGTTTGCATTTCGTGGCCGTTGGCTATCATGATGGTTTTCACACCGTTAGTTACTATGTCTGTTTCGCCTGTTTGGGCTACAACACAGCCTTGTTGTAAGGCTAGTTCTTGTGCGGCCATAGGGCTGGACGAACCTGCTAGCGCCTTAATTTCCATAGCATTAGCACGTATTACGTGGGGTCTATGTTGTAAAAGCTCCATGGCGTAAGCGCAGCGCTTCTTTGAAGCGTGTACTGATACGGGGTCTAAAATCCAAGGTTTTGAATAGTCATTGGCTGCTTGAATCGCTGGGCGAATGGCGGCCTTGCGGTTGTTATCTAATGTGCCAATGTTAACTACTAGGGTGTTAGTCACTGATACCAGTTCAGTAATTTCTTCTACCCCTAAAGTAAAGCATGAGCCAGCGCCCACGGCTAATATCACGTCTGAGGAAATGTCCTGTGCAACGGTGCTAGTGATGCAGTGTACTCTGGATCGCTTTCGGCTCAAGGCAGAAAGTGCTTCTGCAGCACCTTTGGCATAATGAGCGGTGAGTTTATTCTGGTGAGCACTAATCGACATGCTGTTGGACATGGTCTTTCCTTGTTTGAAATCGTAGATAACATAAATACAAAGTAAAGCTATTCTCGCACATGCGCTTAGGTCAGGAAACAGTTGGATAGGCAAGGATAGGTAAGGATAGGTAAATTGCATCGTATAAATCATGCTTTTTTAGCTAACTAGCGCTATGATTAATCTTTCATATTTATACTCAAGGATTTTTGTTATGACAATTTCAGAGTTGGGCCAGAATTTGACGGCCCTGTTTTTCTTCATGGTGGCTGTGCTTATCATCTTTAAAGGTATACGTATGGTGCCTCAAGGATATAATTGGACTGTTGAACGGTTTGGAAAATACACTCGCACATTGACTCCAGGGTTACATTTGCTAGTGCCGTTTATAGACACAATAGGCAGAAAGCTGAACATGATGGAGCAGGTGTTGGATGTAGATCCCCAAGAAATTATCTCATCAGACAACGCACAAGTAATGACAGATGCTGTATGTTTCTTTCAGATTCAAGATGCGGCTAAAGCTGCTTATGAAATAAATGATCTAGAGCGAGCTATGCAAACGTTGGTAATGACCAATATTCGTGCTGTATTGGGGTCTATGGAACTCGATGAAATGTTGTCTAACCGTGAACGCATTAATGGTAATCTGTTAGCCAAGGTGGATGATGCTACAAACCCATGGGGGGTTAAAGTGACGCGCATTGAGATTAAAGACATTGCACCACCACAAGACTTGGTAACCGCAATGGCCAGGCAAATGAAGGCGGAGCGTGAAAAACGTGCACAAATTTTGGAAGCAGAAGGCGAGCGCGAAGCTGCCATTAAAATAGCTGAAGGCCAGAAACAATCAGCCATCCTTAAAGCAGAGGGTCAGTTAGAAACCGCTAAGCGCGAAGCAGAAGGCCGTGAACGCTTGGCAGAAGCCGAAGCTAAAGCTACTCAAATGGTGTCGGCTGCAATTCAAGATGGTGATTCTCGAGCAATTAATTATTTTATTGCCCAAAAATACATTGATGCGTTGGGTAAGTTAGCGGCATCTGATAACAACAAAGTGATGATGATTCCTCTTGAAGCCAGCAGCGTGATTGGCTCAGTTGCAGGTATCAGTGAACTTGTTAAAGACATGAGTAGTAAAGCATCATGATAGAATTTTTTGAAGCTATGCAGTTTTGGCACTGGATTATTTTGGCTATAGTATTAATTGCTGGTGAAGCATTAGGTGCTGCAGGCTTCTTATTAGGTGCTGTGATGGCAGCCTTTGAATTAGCGCTCATTACCTACATTTGGCCCGACATGTCTTGGCAGAAACAAATTTCTTTGTTCGCTGTGTTGGCGTTGTTATGTTCGGTGTGGTTTTGGTATCGCTTTAAGAGCTTTAATCAGGAAACTGATTTGCCTAAATTAAATGACCGTGCCGCTCAACTGATCGGTCGTGAGTTTGCTCTAACCCAAGAAATGACGGGAGGCCAAGGAAAAATGCAGGTAGGAGACACCTTATGGCGGGTGGAGTCTGAAACCAATCTAGCGGCTGGCACTCAGGTTAAAGTGACTGGCAGCCGAGAGATGGTGTTGTTAATCGTTAAAGCGGGTGTATAAAACGATTACTTTATGGTGCTAAATAGCTGGTCTGCAGACCAGCGTCCGGCGCCATAAAGTACCACTACTAACATCATCAACCCCCATAGTTGGTGATCTAAATATCCGGCCTCCCATATGGCTGGGTATGATATTACTGCAACGATGTTAAAACCAAATAATGCTAATGCCATAGGCCTAGTAATCAGCCCTATAGCAACAAACGCAGGTAATATCACTTCTGCTGCAGTGCCCAAGTAAGCAGCTAATTGCCACGGAATTAAAGGTACTTGGTACTCGTATTCAAACAAGAATAGGGTAGAGTCCCAGTTGTTAAATTTCATCAACCCTGCGTTTATAAAAATCCAAGCTACCCAAAGCCTTAAGGCCAATAAAAAGATATCTTGTAGGCTTGGCATATAGGCGTCTGTGGTCTGTTGGTAGGTGTTGATCAAGTTTTTCATAAATAATCCTATGCGTTAAATTAAACTAAATTAGCTCTGGTTAAGCTTGGGTATCTGCTCTTAAGCTAAAACCATCAATACAGCCTAGGGCAATCCAATCTGTAATTTGCGACATTAAAGAGGTGATGTCTGTATTTTCTATGTTGCACAACTGTGCCAAAGTGAGGCCGTTTTTTAGTCCTGTTAGCCATGCAAAATGTTGCTGGCTTGTAGGCATTAAGGCAGATTCTCCCTGGTGGTTTTGTAACACTAAAAGATAGCTTTGTTGTTGATAATTGGGCTCTTTAGTTTCGCCTTTCAGGCTGGTATTTTTGGGCTCCGAAAAATCTTTGTGTAATGCAATTAGATCCATACTAGATGTTTGTAGGTAGCACGTTTCCGCCAAATGAAAGTGTATGTTCAGGTGTTGGTCTTCGTTTATTTGGGTAAGCCCATCAAAATCAAAATTGGGTTGGTGGTAAATGTGGCTGATACGGTCTAAATGCCATTCTAGTTGTGCCATCTGAGCCACAAAAGGCATGTGTTCTAGTGCCGTTAGCCCTTCAATAAAACTCACAAAATAGCCGCCGTAATGGTTGAGGTGTGGTTCTTTAAGGGGGCAGTCGTTAATAAACTGTCTGCTCGTGTGAGTAAAGTACTCACTGCCAACCAATGCTTGAGTCACTGGGAAAAGGTTCTCTAGCAGTTCCCTAAGGCTAATTACAAAGTTGTGACGGTATATGTTAATTAACTGTTCTGGCGTGAAATGAGACTCTACTAGCAGGGTAGTCAATGATTCTAATGGGTTTAAAGTGGCCGTAGGTTTTTGGTTGTGTGAGGAGTCTGTCACCTTAAGGGCGAGTTGCTTAGTAAAATAAGCTTGAAGTTGAGCTAAGCTATTTACCTTAGGCATAGGTTAGGCCCAAATGCTGATCGGCCTTTTTAGCCTCATTCATTAATACATCAAGGGTGGGTATGTCGGAGTCCCACTCGATGAGGCAAGGAATATGTTGTAACTTGTCTCGATAGGCATCTACCATGTCCCATACTTCATCGCACACTGGATTGTTATGGGTATCGATGCGGATTTCTCCTTGAGGAAGTTTTTTTATTGTGTGGCCAGCTAAGTGGATTTCTGCTACTTGATGCCAATGAATATTGGCTAAATACTGGTATGGATCGGTGTTCATGTTGCTACAGCTTACAAAAATATTATTAAGGTCTAGCAATAATTTGCAGCCGCTACGAAGGCTAAGTTGATTGAGTAGTTCTGGTTCGCTCATTTCAGCGTGTTTGAATGCTAAATATGAAGAAGGGTTTTCAATCAGGATTTCACGGCCCAATATGTCTTGGGTTTGATTCACTTGATTGACCATATGAAGAAGGGCTTCATTGGTATAGGGTAGAGGGAGTAAGTCGTTGTAAAAACGGCCGTCTAATGAACTCCAGCTTAAATGATCTGAGATGAAATTAGGTTCAATGTCATCAAACAATGATTTTAATGACTTAATATGATCTAGGTTTAGAGGGTCTGACGATCCTAAGGACAAACCAATGCCATGGCAGCTAACAGCATAGTTGTTACGAATATGGCGCAGCTGATAGCGTCTTTTACTGTTTTCTTGTAAGTAGTTTTCACTATGCACTTCTAGCCAGTTGATAGATGGTGCGCCATGCATAAAGTGTTCTACATGGGGCTGCCTTAAACCAATGCCTGTTCCGGCTAGGAGGTGTTGCTCGTATGCCATAGGTAATGCTCGTATAGGCTGCCAGTTGTAGCAGGGTGATAATTAAAAAAATAGAAAAAGGGGGGGCACCTGCAACTGATATTGCAGGTGAAAGTGTTACTTAGCTAGACATCAATGAACCGCCAGATAAACGTTCACACAAACCACCGGGGACTACCGTAAATGCGTCGGTTTGGCCATCTTCACTAGATGTGCCAACACAAGATGAGGTGTTTGTAGCGCAGTCATTTTGTCCTGCTTTAGCAATGCCATAACATTTCTCTTTTTCAGCGGCAGATGCAACAGTTGAGTTAAGTGATAGGCCAAGAGCTAGTACGCTAGATAGGGCAGTTACAGTGGCGATTCTTCGTGAAATTTTCATAGATCTTCCTTTAAGTTGTTGTAGCTAAGTTACGCCAATATTGCAGGGGGTTTCTTTGGCGCTTAAAGACAAATTTAAACTGTCTTATCTGTACTTACGGCGTTAGCTCTCATATAGATTCAATAAATAACAAATATATCTAAATGTAATTCTTTGAGTTGTCAGTTTTGCTACAATTAAGGGCTCGATGTGGTTATATATAGCCCTTGAATGGTGGAGAATTCGCTGCCACACAACCCAGTGTCGTATCAAACTAAGTGGGCTAATCCATAGTCGCTATGATGCATCATTGAAAAAGATTAATAGTCTGGCCACAATTCGTTGGTCGTAGAGATTTGTATTTTTGTAGTTATATGTCCCCTTATCATAGGGAATTAATTTTTTTGGGAGTTAAGTAATGTTTAATAAGTCCGATCGTATCAGTGACTTTGACCCGGAACTTTGGGCCGGTATTCAACAAGAAGAGCAGCGCCAAGAAGATCACGTAGAATTGATCGCTTCAGAAAACTACACCAGTACTCGAGTCATGCAAGCTCAAGGTTCTGGCTTAACTAATAAGTACGCAGAGGGTTATCCTCACAAGCGTTACTACGGTGGTTGTGAATACGTAGACAAGGTTGAAGTGTTAGCCATGGAACGTGCAATGGAGTTGTTTGGAGCTGACTACGTTAACGTACAGCCTCACTCTGGTTCACAAGCCAACGCTGCGGTTTACCAAGCATTGGTTTCTCCAGGTGATACCATTTTGGGCATGAGCTTGGCTCACGGTGGCCACTTAACTCACGGTTCTCATGTAAATTTTTCTGGTAAAAACTACAACGCAATTCAATATGGCTTGAACGATGCAGGTACTTTGGACTATGAAGAAATTCAGCGTCTAGCTACCGAGCACAAGCCTAAGATGATTATAGCGGGTTTCTCTGCTTATTCTCAGGTTATGGATTGGAGCAAGTTCCGTGACATCGCAGATAGCGTTGGCGCATACCTTTTTGTTGACATGGCACACGTTGCTGGTTTGGTAGCTACAGGGCATTACCCTAACCCAATGCAATATGCAGACGTGGTTACTACAACTACTCACAAGACTCTGCGTGGCCCACGTGGTGGTTTGATTCTTGCTAAGGCTAACGAAGCTATTGAGAAGAAGTTGAACTCAGCAGTATTCCCAGGCCAGCAGGGAGGACCTTTGATGCACGTTATCGCTGCTAAAGCAGTAGCCTTTAAAGAAGCGCTGGAGCCTGAGTTCGCTGTATACCAAGGCCAAGTTTGTGCTAATGCTAAGGTAATGGCAGAAGTGTTCCAGTCTCGAGGTTACAAAATCGTTTCTGGCGGTACTGAGAACCACTTGATGCTGGTTGACCTAATCGCCAAGGGCATTACGGGTAAGGCGGCAGACGCTGCTTTAGGTAAGGCTTCCATCACTGTAAATAAGAACTCTGTTCCTAACGACCCACAGTCTCCATTTGTAACGTCAGGTATTCGTGTTGGTACTCCAGCGATCACTACTCGTGGTTTTGGTGCTGAAGAAGTACGCGACCTTACTGGCTGGATGTGTGACGTGATGGATAACATTGAAGACGAAGCGATTAACACAGAAGTGCGCGGCAAAGTTTCTGCCCTTTGTGCACGTTTCCCTGTTTACAAGTAAGCTATTGTAAACCAATAAAAAGGCCTCAATTGAGGCCTTTTTTGTGCCTGTTGTTTTTTGTGGACGATTCTCGGCAGTGTCACCCTGAGCTAAGCCGGAGGGTTTAAGCGAAGTAATCTATTATTTACTTGGTTATACTAGCTCTACAAATCTATATAGAGATCATAAATATGGCAAATTTCAAGCCTATTCTAGACCGAGCACTGCAGCGTAAAGATGGAGAGCAAGGTTTGGAGGCTTGGGTGTCTGATCCTTTGTCTCAGCCAGATTTTTTAGCTCAGGAAGATCATCGTTTTTTGTCTATGATGACCAAAGTGGTGTTTCAAGCTGGGTTTGTATGGCGGGTTATAGAAAACAAATGG